>NZ_BAABIB010000090.1:0-102786 GCF_039542405.1 Amycolatopsis dongchuanensis | reverse complement strand
ACCCCAGCCCCCGCCCCGGCGGCAGGCACCCCAGCCCCCGCCCCGGCGGCAGGCACCCTCGGCCCCGGCGGCCGGAGGCACCCCGGCCCCGGCGAGGGGCGGCCCCAGCCCCGGCACCCCGGCTCAGGTCCAGGCGCCAGGCCCCGGCGGCAGGCACCCCAGCCCCCGCCCCGGCCCCAGCGCCCCGCCGCCCCGGCAAACCCCTCAGCCGTAGAGCTTCGCGGCGTACTCCGGGCCGTAGTAGCGCTCCAGCTCCTCCAGCGAGTCCTCCGGGCGCTCGAGCGTCCGGGCGATCACGGGCCGCGGCGGCACCGACTCCGGCTGCCACGTCTCCGGCCGCCACAGCTTGGATCGCATGAAGGCCTTCGCGCAGTGGTGGAAGATCTCCTCGATCTCCACCACCAGCGCCAGCACCGGCCGGTGCCCCTTCACGACCATGTCGTCGAAGAACGGCGCCTTGCGGACCAGCCGGGCCCGCCCGTTGATCCGGAGCGTGTCGCCGCGGCCCGGCACGAAGTAGATGAGCCCGACGTGCGGGTTCGCGAGGATGTTGCGGAACCCGTCCGCCCGTTTGTTGCCCGGCCGTTCCGGGATGGCGATCGTGGTGTCGTCGAGCACGAGCGTGAACCCGGGCGGATCGCCCTTCGGGGAGACGTCGCACGAGCCGTCGGGGCCCGAGGTGGCGATGAGGCAGAACGGCGAACTCGCCAGCCACTGCCGGTCGAACTCGTGCAACGCCGGGCGCTCCTTCCGCAGCGCGGCGGCCGCCGGCTCGCCGAGCAGCTCGCGCAGTTCTGCCTCCGAGGTCAGCTCTTCCACGTCCATGGCGCCGACCCTAGCGGCACCATGGTCGACCGCGGCACTGATTAACGCACCGCCAACGGCAGCGTGAAATGCGTGGTTTCGTGCGTGGTTTCCCGTTCCTCGACGGTGATCGGGCCGAGCCCGCCCAGTGCGGCGAGCACCTCCTCCACCAGCCGGGGCGGCGCGGAAGCCCCCGCCGTCAGGCCGATGACGTTCGCCTCCGCGAGCCAGGACGGCCGGATGTCGTGGGCGTCGTCGATCAGGTGCGCCGGCGTGCCCTGCCGCCGGGCCAGCTCCACGAGCCGCACCGAGTTCGACGAGTTCGCCGAACCCACCACGAGCAGCACGTCCGCGTCCGCCGCGACCGAGCGGAGCGCGTCCTGGCGGTTGGTGGTGGCGTAGCAGATGTCGTCGGTCGCCGGGCCGCGCAGCTTCGGGAACCGGTCCCGCAACACCGCGACCACCTCCGCCGTCTCCTCCACGCTCAACGTGGTCTGCGTCAGGTACGACACGCGGGACGGGTCGGGCACCCGCACGCGCCGCGCGTCCTCGACCGACTGCACGAGCACCGTCCGCGCCGGCGCTTCGCCCAGCGTGCCCTCCACCTCCTCGTGCCCGGCGTGCCCGATCAACAGCACCGTGTCGCCGCGCGCCGCGAACCGCTGCGCCTCCGCGTGCACCTTCGTCACCAGCGGGCACGTCGCGTCGACCACCGCCAGCCGCCGGCGTTTCGCCTCGGCCCGCACGGCGGGGGAGACACCGTGCGCGGAGAACACCACCGTCGCCTCCCTCGGTACCTGCGACAGCTCGTCGACGAAAACCGCGCCCCGCGCCTCCAAACCGGCGACGACATGTCGATTGTGGACGATCTGCTTGCGCACGTAGACCGGCCCGCCGCGCTGGTCGAGCAGCCGTTCGACGACCTCGATCGCGCGTTCCACCCCCGCGCAGAAGGAACGCGGCGAGGCGAGCAGGACCTTCCGCGCCCGCCCCGCCGCCGCGAGCCACGCGGCACCCGCCGCGCAGACCGCCGCGGTCAGCTCCGGCGACGGCGGGTTCGGCAGGGCCAGGCCGAGCCCCGCCTCCCCGCCCGCCACCGGGAACACCGTCCGCAGCGCCACCGCACCCCGGTCGGCGGTACCCGCGTGCAGGTGCCCGCGCGCCGCCCGCACCCCGCGCCGGCGCAGCTCGCCCTCCAGCAGCACCGCCGCGGGGCACGGCACGGCGGGCCTGCTGGGCCACAGGAGGTCGTCGGCGACCAGCACGCTCCCCGGCGCCGACCGGCCGGGATCGTTCGCGGCGAGGATGCTCTGGGCTGCGGTGAAGGACATGGCTCTCCTAGGAATCGCGGCGGGCGAGGAGCTGGGCCAGCGCGGCCAGCTCGGCGTGGGGGCGGTCTCGGGGGGTGGCGGCGCGGAGGTGGGCCAGCGCGCGGCCGAGCAGGATCTCGGACTGGGCTTCGCTCCACGCGCGACCACCCGCGCGCTCGACGAGGTCCGCCGCGTGCGCGAGCTCTTCGGGGGACAGCGCGTCCGGCGACCGGTACAGCTCCGCCAGTGCACGGCCCTCGGGCGTGCCCGACGCCAGCGCGGCCACGACGGGCAGGGATTTCTTGCGGTTGCGCAGATCCGAGAACACCGGCTTGCCCGTCACGGCCGGTTCGCCCCAGATGCCGAGCAGGTCGTCGGCGAACTGGAACGCCAGCCCGGCCTCCTCGCCGAAGCGGCCGAGCTGCCGGATCTGGTCCGGGGTGCCGCCGCCCGCCAGTGCGCCGAGCGCGCACGCGCAGCCCAGCAGCGCCCCCGTCTTGCCCGCGGCCATCTGACGGCACTCCTCGGCACCGACGAACTCGCGCCGCTCGAACTCCAGGTCCGCGCTCTGGCCCTCGACGAGGTCGAGCACCGCGTTCATGAGCACGCGCAACTGGTCCGGGTAACCCGACAGCAGCTGGGCGGAGAGCGCGAGCAGCGCGTCCCCGGCGAGGATCGCCTGATCGCTGCCGAACACCTTCCAGACGGTGGGGCGGTGCCGCCGGGTCTCGTCGGAGTCCATCACGTCGTCGTGCACCAGGGAGAAGTTGTGCACCAGCTCGACGGCGACCGCGGCGGGCAGGGCGGGCCGCACCGTGCCGCCCACGGCCTGCGCGGCGAGCAGGACGAGCGCGGGCCGCACCGCCTTGCCGCTGCCGCCGTCGTCGTCCCAGCCGAAGTGGTGCCACACGGGTGCCCGCATCGACGGCGGCAGCCCGGCGGCCGCCGCGCGCAGCTCCGGTTCGACCAGCTCTCTCGCCCAGCCGAGGATCTCCCGTGCGGACCGGGTTTCCGTCGGTTGGGCCGTCAGTTCGGTCGTCATCTTCCCAGCTCCACGTTCTCCAGCAGGCCCAGCGCGTCGGGCACCAGTACCGCCACCGAGTAGTACACACTGACCAAATAGGACAGAATCGCTTTGTCGTCCACGCCCATGAACCGCGCGTTGAGGCCGGGTTCGAGCTCGTCGGGCAGCCCGGGCTGGTGCAGCCCGATCACCCCCTGGCTCTTCTCCCCGGTCCGCATCGCGAGTATCGACGTCGTGTTCGCCGCCGACACGGGGATCTTGTCGCTGGGCAGGAGCGGCACCCCGCGCCACTCCGTCACGCGGTGCCCTTCCACTTCCGTCTGCCGCGGCGTGATCCCGCGTTTGCTGCACTCCCGGCCGAACGCCGCGATGGCACGCGGGTGGGCGAGGAAGAACGCGGTCTTCCGGCGCCGCGACAACAGCTCGTCGAGGTCGTCGGGGGTGGGCGGGCCGCTGTTCGTCTGCACCCGCTGCCGGAAGTCGACGTTGTGCAGCAACCCGAAGTCCGGGTTGGTGATCAGCTGCTGTTCCTGGCGCTCCCGCAGGGCTTCCACGGTGAGCCGCAGCTGCTGTTCGACCTGGTTCATCGGCTTGTTGAACAGGTCGGCCACGCGGGTGTGCACCCGCACCACGGTCTGCGCGACGCTCAGCTCGTACTCGCGCGGCGAAAGCTCGTAGTCCACAAAGGTGCCGGGCAGCACGGGCTCGCCGCTGTGGCCGGACGCGATGGCGATGTCTGCCTCGCCCAGCTTGTTCTGCGGGCGCGACGCAGCCTGCCGCAAATTGTCCACATGCGACCGGAGCGGTTCCGAGGTTTCCAGCAACCGCAGGAAATCCTCGTGGCGCAACACCAGCGCGGTAACCGGGGTAAGCGCTTTCGCGGAATGCGGCCACGTGCCCGGGGACGCGGCGAGCAGCTGCCGCCCGAGGTACTGGCCGTCGGCGAGCACCCCGAGCGACACGGGATCGCCGTACCGGCCGGACCCGACCGCGGCCACCTTCCCCGAGGCGACGACGAACCCGGCGTCGACGGGCTGTCCCGCCTCGGCGAGCAGCTCACCGGGCCGGTAGGTGCGCTGCTCGAACAGCCGGGCCACCGCCGCCAGCACCACGGGATCGGCGAACCCCCGCAGGAGCGGCAGCTCGGTGAGGCTCTCGGGCACGATCCGGACGTCGTCCGCCGTGCCGTGGCACGCCACCCGCCCCTCGCCGGTGAGGTGGCTGAGCCGCCGGTTCACCCGGTACGTGCCCGCGTCGGTGGACACCCACGGCAGCATGCGCAGCAGCCACCGCGAGCTGATCGCCCGCATCTGCGGTTCGGACTTCGTCGTCGTCGCCAGCCGTCGTGCCGCGGTCGTGCTCAGGCTCAGCCTGGCCCGCGCCTCCACTGTCGTCGTCACCGGGACCAACCCGTCCTAGCGGCCGATCTCGACGTTCTCCAGGATGCCCAGGGCATCGGGCACCAGTACCGCCGCGGAGTAGTACGCCGTGACGAGGTAGGAGATGATCGCCTTGTCGTTGATGCCCATGAACCGCACCGAAAGCCCCGGCTCGAACTCGTCCGGCAGGCCGGTCTGGTGCAGGCCGACCACGCCCTGGTTCTTCTCCCCGGCCCGCAGCAGCAGGATCGAGCTGGTCCTCGTGTCGGACACGCCGATCTTGTTGCACGGCAGGATCGGCACCCCGCGCCAGGCGGGCACCTGCTGCCCGAAGAAGTCCACATTGGAGGGATAGACGCCGCGGGCCGAGCACTCCCTGCCGAACGCGGCGATCGTGCGCGGGTGGGCGAGGAACACCGTCGGTTCCTTCCACACCGTCGCCAGCAGGTCGTCGAGGTCGTCCGGCGTCGGCGGGCCGGAGCGGGTGTGGATGCGCTGCTCGACCGCGGCGTTGTTGAGCAGCCCGAAGTCCAGGTTGTTGATCAGCTCGTGCTCCTGCCGCTCGCGCAGCGCCTCGATGGTCAGCCGCAGCTGCTGCTCGACCTGGTTCATCGGCTTGTTGTAGAGGTCGGCGACGCGCGAGTGGACGCGCAGCACGGTCTGCGCGACGCTCAGCTCGTACTCGCGCGGCGAAAGCTCGTAGTCCACGAAGGTGCCGGGCAGGTCCGGCTCGCCCTCGTGCCCCGCGGCGAGGTCGATCGCGGCCTCACCGTAGTCGTTCTGCGGCGCGAGACGGCCGGCGCGGAAGTCCGCCACCTGCCGCTGCAGCGCCTCGGAGGACTCGTAGACCTCGTCGAAGGCCTGCTGCGGCAGCATCAGGACGGTGCACGACGTGAGGGCCTTGACCGTGTACTCCCAGATGTCCTCGGGATCGGCGAGCGTCTTGTCGCCGAAGTGGTCGCCGTTCGCGAGCACGCCGAGCGTGGTCTCGTTCCCGTACTGCCCCGGCCCGATCTTGCACACCTTGCCGTGGGCGATGAGGAAGGCCTGGTCGGAGGGGGAGCCGAACTCGACGATCACGTCGCCGGCTTCGTAGGTCTGCTGCACGAACCGGTCGGCCAGCGCCCGGAGCACGGTCTCGTCGTCGAACCCCCGCAGCAGCGGCAGCTCGGCCAGCTCCGCCGGGATCACGCTGACGTCGGTGCCGGTGCTGACGAACGTGACCCGGCCGTCGCCGACGGTGTAGGTGAGCCGGCGGTTGACCCGGTACGTGCCGCCGTCGGCCTGGACCCACGGCAGCACGCGCAGCAGCCACCGCGAGGTGATGGACTGCATCTGCGGGACGGACTTCGTCGTGGTCGCGAGCTGCCGCGCCGCCGCGGTGCTCAGGCTCTGCCGCCGTTCGTTGTCCTCGGCGCGTGCCTCGGCCGATTCGGTAACGGTCACGAGAAATACCACCTATCGATGCTCATACGCCGTCCCGCGATTTCCGCGGCAGCGTCCGGATATCGGAAAAGGCCCAATTCGGCGGGCGAGAACGACGTTAGCACCGGGTATCCGGACCGTACAGTCACTCGACAGTGTGCCCGCCGGACAATTGGCTCGTCAAGAACCGTGGGTGACGGTCCGGGAAAAAGCCTCACCGGAAGGAGGTGGCGGGCCGCGGCCGACCAGGTGAGCGGAGGTGGGGCAGCGGGTTTCCGGCTGGGCCGGACGAGGGGCCGGGTGCCTCCGCGGCGGCGTCACCGTTCGCCTGATCCGCCCAGTGCGAGCCGGTTTTTGTTGATCTACCGGGGGTTTTCGGCGGCGCCGCAGGTCAGCAGCGGTGTCGTCACGGCTGGTGACCGGGGTGACCCGGTCGGCCCAGCCGGGCCGCCGGTGCGGGTCATCGGCCGGGTCGCTGACCATCGGGAAAAACGTGTTCGAGACGTTTCTCCTGCTCCGTGCGGGGGTTTATCCGAAGTGCGGCCGCGCTGCCGAATGAAAGGAATTGACCGGCCTTGTCGGTGGTTCTGCGGAGAATTAGCGTGAGGCCGGTGAAAATCGTCCCCGGCGCGAACGGAAAACCCGCATGAACGTCTACGTGACCGGTCTGCTGTGGGTGGCCGGGGCGGCCATCGCCTACCTCGTCCGCCGCTACGGGCTGGACGAGGGGCGGCCGGACAACAACGACGCCGCCGGGCAGGCGTTCACGATCGTCGGCGGCCTGCACGCGGTCGTGGTCGCGTTCGTGCTGATCTCGCTGTTCGACGCCGCCGGCACCGTGCGTGACGGTTCCTACCAGGAGACGCAGGCACTGGTGTCGGCCGCCTGGCGGGCGGAGTCCCTGCCGGAGCCGGCGCACTCGGAGGTGCCCGCGCTGGCGCGCCAGTACGCCCAGACGGTGGTGGCGCAGGAGTGGCCGCGCCTGCAGCAGGGGCTCGAACCGGGGCCGGAGGGCTGGTCGCTGGTCAAGCGGATGCGGAAGTCGCTCGACAACACCGAGCTGCCGGACGACGACTGGCTCGTCAACGAGAAGACCGACGCGGCGAGCGACCTGACGGACGTCTACGAGCAGCGGCAGGCCCGGCTCAACGCGGTGCGGGACAACGACGTGGGTCTCGTGCTGTGGTTCGTGCTCGCGGTCGGCAGCGTGATCTTCGTGTTGCTGCCCAACCTCTTCGGCGGCACGAAACTGCTCACGCACGTGATCATCGTGTCCACGCTCGCCGCGACCACGACGCTGCTGTTGTACGCCATCTACCAGATGCAGAACCCCTTCGCGGGTGGGGCGAAGGTGGGCCCGGACGCGTTCGCCCAGGCGATCGCCCGGCTGCGCTGACCCATGTCGGCCAGGCGGATTTCCCACGCCGTCGCGGTGACCGCGCTGCTGGCGATGACGAGTGCCGCGCCCGGCGTGGCGGCGGCGGGCGCGAGCTGCGTCGCGCTGCGGGTGCGTGACTTCGGCGGACCATCCACTGTAGACAGGACCGAGTACCCGGCGGTGGCGACGACGCGGCTGGGCCCGGTTCCCTACCGGCTCAACGCGCTCGGCTACCTGCGGTCCCGGGACCTCGCGTTCGGCGTGACGCGGGACGGCCGCGTGGTGACGGTCGACCGCCGGGGGCGGACGTCGGACCTGGGGGAGCCGGCGGGGTTGGCGCTCGACGGCGCGACGGCGGGCACGATCTCCGGGGACGTGTGGTACGTGAAGCGCGGGGCCGTACTGTCGCTTGTGGACATCAAGCCGGGGAAGTTGTCGGCACGGTCACGGGTGGTGCTGTCGCCGGCCACGCTGGCGGCGGACGTGGACGACTTCGTGGCGGGGCCGGACGGCGATCTGTACGGGGTCGCGGCCGAGGGCGCCGTGGTGAGCATCGACCCGGGCAGCGGCGTGATCCAGGAGCTGCCGGGCACGCGACTGCCACGGGCGAGCGCGTACGGCTCGGTCGTGCGTGCGTCCGACGGCAGCCTCTACGTGACGGCGAACAACGTGCTGGGCCGGAGCCGGGAGTACCGGGTCGTGCTGTCGGGGCGGACCGTGACGTCGGTGACCCTGCTGGCAACGGGCACGGCGCTGGAGGGCAGTGATGCGGCGGGTTGCCTGGCGGCGCTGCCGGCGCCTCCCGCTCCGCCTCCGCCGCCTCCGCCTGTGGTGACGCCGCCTCCGCCACCACCGCCGCCGGTGGTCACGCCGCCTCCGCCACCCGTGGTGAAGCCCCCACCTCCGCCGGTGGTCACGCCACCCCCGCACCCGGTCCCGCCGCGGCCGGCGGTGGTCGTGTCACACCCCCCGCCGCCTCCGGCGCCTTCGGTGACCCCGGCGCCGTCACCGGTGCCGATCGTCCGGCCGGCGCCCCCGCCCCCGCGTCATCCGCCCCCGCCGCCGAAGAAGACCCCGGACGCGGCCCCCGACCCCCTCGCCGCGACGAAGGTCAAACGCGACTGGGCGCTGACCGCGCTGATCCTCATCCTGGGCGGCAGCATCGTGGCGCGGCGCATCGCGCGCTGACGCGGAACGTGCGCCGGGAGGGCGAGAACCGAAGGCAGCCCGAAGTCCTGAACGGAACGCTCGTCCACCACGCTGCGCACCCTCGACGGCCCGGTCGAGACCGACCTCTCCGGCCTCAGCCGCTGACGCCGGCCGGGTTCGCGCCCGTGTCCAGGTACGTGCCGTGGCCCTCGGCGACCAGGTCCCCGTCGAAGCGCAGGACCTCGCTCACCAGGCCGCCGCGCTGGTTGCGGTAGTTGATCACCAGCGTGCCGACCCCGAAGTACGCGCCGACGACCTCGAAGCGGAGGTCCGGGATCCGGCGCAGTCCTTCGGCCCAGTACTCGCGCAGCGCCGCCTTGCCCCGGATCACGCCGTCCGAGCCGGACAGCAGCTGCGCCGCGATGGGGGAGGTGAACACCACGTCCTCGGTGAAGTGCGCCAGCAGGGCTTCGAGGTCGTGCGCGTTCCACGCCTTGACCCACTCTTCGACGAAATCCGGTGTCATGCCCGTAACCCTACGCAATCGAGATCCCAGAACGGCGCCGAGTACACGAGCGTCCCCGTCATCCACGGTTCGTACGACGGTCGCACCGCGACCTGGAACGCCGGCTCCGGGATCCGCAGCGACGGGGCGCGGAAGCCGAGCGGTGTGGCGGGCACGAAGCCGCGTTTCCCGTAGTAGCCGGGAGAACCTTCGAGGAACACCAGCGGGACGTCACCCGCCGCGTCCAGTGCGTGCGCGACCAGCCGGGTGCCGATGCCCTGCCGTTGCCACTCCGGCAGCACTCCCAGCGGCGACAACACGTACACGTCCACGAGCCGCCGCGGCGCGTCCAGCCTGCTTGCCGACAACATCACGTGCCCGACGACCCGGTCGTCCACCGTTGCCACGAAGGACAACGGCGGCAGCGGCGCGGGCGCGGCGTGGAGGGTGTCGACGAGCACCGGGATCCGCGGATCCCCGAACGCGCGCTCGTGCACCTCCCTCACCCGGGGGTGCTCCGCTGCGCGCACCGGCCTGATCTTCACCTGATCGAACGTAGGCGAGAGACGGCCCCGGCGCGAACGAATTCGCCGTCAGGCAGACTGGGCGCATGATCCTGCACCCGATCGGCCGTGTGCGGTCCCCCCGGACCGAGCCCACCGACGACGACTGGGACTCGGTCACCTCGCTGGTCGAACTCGACGGCGCCCGGTTCGGCCCGGCGTCGTTGCGGGGGATCGAGGAGTTCTCCCACGTGGAGATCGTCTACGCCCTCGAACAGACCGGGCACCGCGGCAACCCGGACCAGCCGGGTGTCGGCGTGTTCGCGCAGCGCGGCCGCAACCGGCCCAACGGCATCGGCGTGACCCGCTGCCGCCTGCTCGGCGTCGGGGACCTCACGCTCAAGGTCCGCGGCCTCGACGCCGTCGACGGCAGCCCGGTGCTGGACGTCAAGCCCTACTTCGCGGAGTCCGCGCCGCAGGAGCCCGTCGTCCAGCCCGAGTGGGCCACGCCGCTCGCCACTTCCTAGGCGTCCAAAGCGAAAACCGTCGTCGAGCGGTAGGTCTGGCCCGGCCGCAACACGGTGCTGGGGAACGACGGGTGGTTCGGCGAGTCGGGGAAGTGCTGTGTCTCCAGGGCGAACCCGTAGCTCTGCCGGTAGGTCTTCCCGCCGGTGCCGACGAGCGTGCCGTCCAGGAAGTTGCCCGAGTAGAACTGCAGCCCCGGCTCGGTCGTCAGGACCGTGAGCGTCCGCCCGCTGCCCGGGTCGCTCGCCCGCGCCGCCACCGCCAGCGAACCGGACTGGTCGAGCACCCAGTTGTGGTCGTAGCCCTGGCCGATCAGCAGCTGCGGGTCGTCCTCGGCGACGCGTTCGCCGATCGCCGTCGGCCTGCGGAAGTCGAACGGCGTGCCCTGCACCGGTGCCAGCTGCCCGGTCGGGATCTGCGTGCTGTCCGTTGGCAGGTACCGGCTCGCCGCGATCTGCAGCCGCTGGTCGTAGATGTCCCCCGACGACTCGCCCGCCAGGTTCCAGTACGTGTGGTTGGTCAGGTTCACCACCGTCGGCTTGTCCGTGGTGGCCTCGTACCCGATGGTCAGCCGGTTGCGGCTGTCCACTGTGTACGTCACCACGACGCGCAGGGTGCCGGGGTAGCCCTCGTCGCCGTCGGGGCTGGTCAGGCTCAGCCGCAGCCCGCCCGGGATCGTCGCGACGTCCCAGACCTTGTTGTCGAACCCCTCGAGCCCGCCGTGCAGGCTGTTGCCGTTGTTGTTGACCGGCACGTGGTACGTCTTCCCGTCCAGGGTGAACGTGCCCTTCGCGATCCGGTTGCCGTACCGCCCGATCAGCGCCCCGAAGTACACGCCGCCGCCCTCGGGCGGGCTGTTCTTCGCCACGTAGTCCGCCAGCGTCGGGAAGCCGAGCACCACGTTGGCCGTGCGGCCGCGGCGGTCCGGTGCCTCCAGCGTCTGGATGATGCCGCCGTAGGAGAGGATCCGCACGCGCAGCCCGTGGCCGCTGTCGAGGGTGTAGCGGTAGACCGCCACACCGTTCGCCCGGCCGAAGTACTCCTTGCTCACCGAAGGCGGCTTGGCCGCGGCAGTCGCACTCACGGTCGGCAAGCCTACTGTGGCCAGGCCCGCCGCACCGACGGCGAGCGCGCTGCGCCGGGAAAATCCGGTTCCCATCTTGTCCTCCCAGTCGGTCAGGTCGCTGTGTTCACCCGGTATTCGGCGTGCACCAGCTCGAGCAGCTCCGCGACGGAGGTCTCACCGGACGCCTTGTCGAACGTGATTTCACCGTGCTGCAACAGGTTCACGCGGTCGCACACGTCGACCACCTGGCTGTAGTTGTGTGCGATGAGGATGATCGCGATGTCGCCGCGCTGCTTGAGCTGGGCCAGTAGGCGCAGGATCAGCCCGCCCTCCTTGGCCCCCATCGCGGCGAGTGGTTCGTCGAGCAGCAGTAGTTTCGCGTTGTTCGAGTACACCGAGCGCGCCACGGCGATCGCCTGCCGCTGGCCGCCCGACAGCCGGCCCACCTCGGCGGTGACCGACGGGATGTTGATGCCGATCGCGTCGAGCGCCTCGCGGGCCCGGCGCTTCATCTCCTTGCGCTTGAGGAACGGCAGTGGTTTGTGCACCAGCTCCTTGTTCAGGTGGAGGTTGAGGTAGACGGGCAGGTCGTTGACCATCGCGAGGTCCTGGAACACCGTCTCGATGCCCATCGACCGCGCGTGCGTCACCGACTTCAGCTGCACCGGCTGCCCCTCGAACAGCAGCCGGCCGCCGTCGGGCTGGTGGAACCCGGTGAGGATCTTGATGAGGGTGGACTTGCCCGCGCCGTTGTCGCCGATCAGCCCGAGGATCTCCCCGCGCCGCACGGACAGGTTGATGTCGGTCAGCGCCCGGACGGGGCCGAAGCCCTTGCTGATGTGCTCGGCACGCATCACCTCGTCGCTCATGAGTTCCTCCGTGACCCGAGCCGTTTCCGCAGCACCGTGACGTAGACGTTGAGCAGTGCGGCGATGAGGATGGCGGCACCGAGCACCACGTAGAACGCGTTCGCGCTGATACCGGTGAGGTTGAACCCGTCGTAGACCAGGCCCAGCAGCAGCGCGCCGAGGAACGCGCCGAGCACCGTGCCGGAGCCGCCGAGCAACGCGGTGCCGCCGATGACGGCCGCCGCCACCGCGTAGAACATCGTGTTGAAGCCGCCGTTCGTCGGGTCGTAGGAGCCGACCCGCGTGCCCTGCAGGATGCCGGCCAGCCCGGCCAGGCCGCCGGTGATCGCGAAGCAGATCACCTTCACGCGGTTGGTGCGGATGCCCGACTCGGCGGCGCCGACCGGGTTGCCGCCGGTGGCCTGCGTGGCGATGCCGAAGCGGGTGGTGGACAGCACCACCTGCATCACGGCGACGACCACCAGCGCCCACAGGAACTCCGACCAGCCCCAGCCGCCGAACACCGACACCACCCAGCTGTCCGTCGGCGCGCTCACCGGCGAACCACCCGAGATGATCAGCGACAGCCCCCACAGCAGGAACGCCATGCCGAGCGTGGTGATGAACGACGACAGCCCGAACAGGGTGTGCACGAGCCCGTTGACCATGCCGATCGCCGCGCTCACGACGACGGCCCCGATGACCGCGAGCAGCAGCGGGAAACCGTTGTTGTAGAACAACATCAGCACGAACGGTGACAGCGTGAACACGAACCCGGCGGACAGGTCGATCTGGCCGCAGATCAGCACCAGCACCTCGCCCGCCGCGACGATCGCCCACGGCGCCACGTACTGCGCGATCGTGTGGTAGTTGTCCGAGGTCGCGAAACCGGGCCCGCTCGTGAGGCTGAAGTAGATCGCCGCCGCGATCGTCACGAGCAGGATGCTCAGTTCCTTGATCCGGATCAGGCTCAGCAGGAACCCGCCGTCCGGCGGGCTCGTGCCCGGCTCCGTGCGGCCGGGGCGTTTGCCGGTGAGCGCGTCGGTCATGCTCGCGGTCCTCCGCTATCGGGTCAGCGTCGTCGCCGCGGGCAGCGGGATCGACGCGGGCATCGGCACGAGGTCGGTCTTCGGGCCGCCCTCGAACTTGCTGTTCGCCGACAGGTAGGGGCCGACGTTCTCCTTGGTCACGAACGTCAGGCCGGTGTCGGTGACCGGCGGCGCCACGAGCGTGCCGGACAGCCGGAACAGGTACATGTACAGCACCGGCAGGAAGCCCTGCAGGTAGGCGGACTGGTCGATGGTGAAGTCCAGCGCGCCCGAGTCGACGCCCTTGAGCGTGTCGGCGAGCGTGTCGTACCCGCCGGCGTGGATCTTGCCCTGCAGGCCCCGGTTCGCGATCAGCTGCGCGATGGAGGCGGTGCTGCCGGCGTCCACGGCGTAGATGCCCTTGGCGTCGGTGTGCCCGTCGTAGGCGGCGGTGATCGCGTTCAGCTCGTTGGCCTGCTCGGCGCCGGTGTTGATCGACAGCACCTGCACGCCCGGCGCGGCCTGCTTGAGCGCGTCGGTGATGCCGTCGAGGCGGGGCTGCACGTTGTTGCCGCCGGGCTGGGAGATGCCGACGAGGATCGTGCCCGACGTGACGTCCTTGGCGATCCGCTGTCCCATCTGGAACCCGGACAGGTAGAGGTCCTGGCCCACGTACGTGAGCGGGTAGTTACCGGGTGCTGTCGCGTTGTAGGCGATCACCGGGATGCCCTTCGCGAGCGCCCGTTTGGTCGGCTCGACGAACGCGTTGTTGTCCGTCAGCGCGATCGCGATGCCGTCGACGTTGCCGTTGACGGCGGTCGAGAACGCGTTGGCCATCTCGGACACGTTGCCCTCGGCGGAGCCGGTCCACTGCGGTTCGGGCAGGCCCAGCAGCTTCGCCGCGTCGGCCATGCCGTTCTTGGTCGGGACGAAGAAGGAGTTGGTCGTGACGTGGTTGATGAAGGTGAACCGCCACGCCGGGGTGCTGGGGAACGCGCCGGCCCCGCCGGAGCCGGAGTTGCCCTGCACCCCGTTGCACGCCGTCAGCAGTGCGCTCGCGGCGACCGCGCCACCACCTGCCCCCAGGAATTTCAGTGCGGCCCTCCGAGAGGTCGCGGCCTGCGCATCGCTCATGTCAACCACCCATCCACTTCGGCGGGGAACCCGGGTTCTGCAGCGTGCCTGAATCATTCGATGATTCAGCCAATCAGTCAAGGCTCGATCGGGGAGGGGGAGTCACCCGGGCAAGACCGGCCGTTTGACTTTGTGGATATATGATTTGAGGATTACTCCGTGCGCATGACCAAGGAGGGGCCACTCGGCAGGCACCGGACCATCCACGGCAGGGTCGTCGAGTGGCTCGGTCACCGGATCGTCTCCGGTGAGCTGCCCGCGGGCAGCAGGCTGCCCAACGAGGCCGAGCTCGCCGCGCAGCTCAACGTCAGCCGCGGTGGCGTCCGCGAAGCGGTGAAAGCGTTGGCGGCCAAGGGATTGGTCGAGGCGCGGCCGCGGCTGGGCACCCGCGTCCTGCCCCGCGAGCAGTGGAACCTGATGGACCGCGAGGTGATCAACTGGCATGGTGAACTGGCCAAGTCGGACTTTCTCACCGACCTGCTCGAACTGCGGCTGATGGTCGAGCCCGGCGCCGCGCAGCTGGCCGCCGAGCGCGCGACGGCCGAGCAGGTGGCGGTGCTGACCGACGCGTACGAGCGGATGGCGGCGCACGCCCCTCGGCTGCCCGAGCGGGACGACGCGTTCGTCGAGGCGGACCTCGTGTTCCACCTGACGCTGCTGCGGGCGAGCGGCAACCAGCTCATCGAGCAGCTGGGCAGGCTGCTGGAGACCGGGCTCTACCACGGGCTGGAGGCCAGCTCGCACGCACCGGGCGGGGTCGCCGCGACCCTGCCGCTGCACCAGGCGGTGCTCACGGCGGTGCGCGGGCGGCGGCCCGTCGCCGCCGCGCGCGCGATGCGCAAACTGATCGAGACGACGACCGACGCCGTCCGGCGGATGGGGGAGGAGCAGTAGTGTCCACTGTGGAGCAGGTGACCGATCCCGTTGCGGCGCACGGGGAAGGGCCGGTGTGGCACGCGTCGTGGCCCGGGCTGCGCTGGGTGGACATGCTGGCGGGGGACGTGCTGGAGCTCGACGCGGGCCAGGTGCGGCGACACCACGTCGGCACCGTCGCCGCGGCGCTGCGGCCCCGTGCGGACGGCGGCGTCGTGCTGGCGGTCGAGCGGGGTTTCGCCCTCGCCGACGCGTCGCTCACGGAGGTCCAACCACTGCCGGAACTGTGGCAGGACAACGACATCCGGATGAACGAGGGCGGCTGCGACCCCGACGGCCGGTTCTACTGTGGATCGATGTCCTACCGCGAGGAGGCCGGGCGCGGCAGCCTGTACCGGCTGAACCGGGACGGTTCCACGGAAACCGTGCTCACGGGCGTCACGATCTCCAACGGTCTCGCCTGGAGCCCCGACGGTGGCACGGCGTACTACATCGACACGCCCACGCACCGGGTCGACGCCTTCGACTACGACGGCGAGCTGACCGGACGGCGGACGCTGCTGGAGATCCCGGCCGAAGCGGGTGCGCCGGACGGGATGACCGTCGACGCCGATGGCCGCCTGTGGATCGCGCTGTGGGGCGGCAGCGCCGTGCGGTGCTACCGGCCCGACGGGACGCTGGAGGACCACGTCGAGCTGCCGGCCAGCCAGGTCACCGCCTGCACGTTCGGCGGCGCGGACCTCGACGAGCTCTACATCACGACCTCGCAGCAGGGCGTCGACGGGCAGCCCGAGGCCGGTGCGCTGTTCCGGTACCGGCCCGGCGTGCGCGGGCTGCCGGTGCTGCCGTACCGGCGCGACTGATTTTCCTTGTACCACAACACTTCGTGAGCATCGTCCGGATCGGAACCGGCCTACACTCGCGGATGTGGCCGAGGCGCCGAGAACCCGGGGCAACCTGCCGGCGGAGCTGACCAGTTTCGTCGGCAGGCGGGAGGAGCTGGCCGCGACCAGGAGGCTGCTCAGCGCCGCCCGGCTGGTCACGCTCACCGGGGCGGGCGGCGTCGGCAAGACGAGGCTGGCGCTGCGCGCGGCCACCGTGCTGCGGCGTGCATTTCCCGACGGCGTCTGGTTCGTGCGGCTCGCCGACGTCACCGAGCCGTCGCTGCTGCCGGTGGCGATCACGGCGGAGCTCGGGCCGGCCGCGCGGGAGGCCGGCCTGTCCGAGCACCTGCGGGACAAGCGGCTGCTGCTCGTGCTCGACAACTGCGAGCAGGTCGTGCACGCCTGCGCGGTGCTCGCCGCGAAACTGCTGTCCGCCGCCCCGGAACTGCGGATCCTGGTCACCAGCAGGCAGATCCTGCGGGCGGACGGGGAACAGGTGCTCGTGGTGCCGCCGCTGCCGCCCGACGGCGACGCCGTCGCGTTGTTCACCGAGCGCGCCGCCGCGGTGCCCGGCTGCCGCCT
This sequence comes from Amycolatopsis dongchuanensis, assembly GCF_039542405.1. NCBI lineage: Bacteria > Bacillati > Actinomycetota > Actinomycetes > Pseudonocardiales > Pseudonocardiaceae > Amycolatopsis > Amycolatopsis dongchuanensis. The sequence goes on along the minus strand of NZ_BAABIB010000090.1, from coordinate 86,369 downwards.
CGGCGACGGCGACCGCGAGGCGGTGCGCCGGATCTGCCGCCGCCTCGACGGCATCCCGCTCGCGCTCGAGCTGGCCGCGGCACGGCTGCGGGTGCTGTCGCCGGAGCAGCTCCTGCACCGCCTCGACGACCGGTTTCGCTTGCTCACCACGGGAAAGCGCACCGATCCGCCCCGCACGCAGACGCTCGAAGCCGCCGTCGCGTGGAGCTTCGAGCTGTGCACGCCGCGGGAACAGGAGGTGTGGGCGGCGACGTCGGTGTTGCCCGGCGGGTTCGACCTGGAGGCGGCCGAGGCGGTGTGCGCGTTCGACGCGGGGGAGGTGCTCGACCTCGTCGCGGCGCTGGTGGACAAGTCGGTCCTGAGCCGCCGCACGGGCACGTACGGCCGCAGCGCGTGGTACGAGATGCTCGGTACCTTCCGCGAGTACGGGCGCATCCGGCTCGCCGGGTCCGGGCAGGAGGACGCCGTCCTCGACCGCCGCCTGGCCCACTACGCCGGACTTGCCCGTGAGTTCGGCCAATCGTTCGGTCCCGCCCAGCGGGATTGGCTGGAGCGGCTGTGCCGTGAGCAGCAGAACCTGAGCGCCGTGGCAGCCGACGTGCGGGCGCTGCCGATCGTGACCGCGTTGCGGGACTTCTGGGCGGTCGCGGCACCGGGCGAGGGCCGCCGCCTGCTCGCTGCGTCGCTGGACCACGCGTCTGGACCACTCCGTGCCCGGGCTCTGGAGGCGGCCGCCTTCCTGGCCCTGTGGGAGGGCGCCGCGGAGGCGGCGCGCCCGTTGCTCGGGGAGCTGCGGGCCCTGCTCGCCGAGCACGGCGACCGGCGGCTGCACGCCGGGTACGCGCAGTGCAGTGGCTTGGCGCGGTTGTGGAGCGGCGACCTCGCGAGTGCCCGCGCGCGGCTGGGGCGCGCACTCGCGGCGTACCGCGGGCTCGGCGACGAGGCGCAGGTCTGCACGACGCTGGTCCTGCTGGCGGTCGTGGACCTCCTCGACGGCCGGTCCGGGACGACGGCCGACCACGCGTTCGCGCTGTGCGAGGCGCGGCAGGCGGACTGGTCGCGTGGGTACGCGCTGTGGGCGGTCGCGATCACCGAGTGGCGCCGGGGCGGGGACCGCAGGGCCGAAACGCTGCTGCGGCAAGCGATCTCGCTGCGGCTGCCCGATCGTGCACTGCTCGCGCTCGCGGTGAGCGCGCTCGCCTGGTGCGCGGAGGCAGACAACCTGCCCGAGCGGGCCGCCGGTCTGCTCGGCGCCGCGCACGCGCTGCGCCGCGAAACCGGCGAACGGTTGCTCGCGGAACTCGACGAGCGGTGCGCCGAGCGGCTCAGGCGCTCGCTCGGGGCCAAGGCCTTCACCTCGGCGTTCGACGCGGCCGCCCGGGCCGGGACCGGGGAAGCGATCGCGCTGGCGCTGCGGGAACGCAAGGAGCCGGTGCCCGCCGGCCCGCGCCCCGGCGGGCTCACCCGCCGGGAGCGCGAGATCGCCGGGCTGGTCGCGGACGGGCTGAGCAACCGGGACATCGCCGCGCGCCTGGTGATCGCCCAGCGCACGGCCGAGACGCACGTGGAGCACATCCTCGCCAAGCTCGGCTTCTCGTCGCGCGCGCAGATCGCCGCCTGGCTCGCGGCCGGTGACGGAAGTACGTACCCCGCTCCGTAGAACTCCCGGTTCGCCTGGCGGACCGGCGGCGCATCCTGGAGCGGCCACCTCGAGAAACAGCCGGCGCCGACCGTCCTCCCCCTCGGTCCGCCGGCGGGCGCGGCGGCGTGCCCAGCCTGCCCGTGACAGCACGTCGCCGCGCTCCCACTCCATTCGGTGACAGGATGTTCACGCGAGTGGACCGTCGAATTCACAGGAAACTGTCAGAAACAACCTGGAGAATGGAACTCACCGGATCAGGTGAGCAGGGGGAGGGGTCGGCGTGCGCTGGAAGCCCGTCGCGTACACAGCCGTCGGGCTCGTGTCGGTCCTCGTCCTCGGCACCACCGGTTACGCCTGGACGCAGCTGGGCAGGCTCGCGAGCGGGCTGGCCACCGCGGACGTCATCGAACCCGCCGCCCAGCTGCCCAGCAGCAGCCCCAACGTCCCGGTGCCGGAGCAGAACATCCTGCTCGTCGGCATCGACTCGCGCACCGACGCCCAGGGCAACCCGCTGCCGCAGGACGTGCTCGACCAGCTGCACGCCGGTGACGGCAGCGACGGCGGCGACACCACGGACACGATGATCGTCGTGCACATCCCGGAGGGCGGCGGCGAGGCCACCGCGATCTCCATCCCGCGCGACTCCTACGTCCAGCTCGCGGGCGGCTACGGCAAGCACAAGATCAACGCCGCGTACAGCTACGGCAAGCACGCGAGGTACGAGGAGCTGACCCGGCAGGGCGTGACCGGCGCGGCGCGCGAGCGGCTGGCCGACCAGGCCGGTGCCCGCACCGCGATCCAGACCGTCGAGAACTTCACCGGCCTGACCATCAACCACTACGCCGCGGTGAACCTCGTCGGCTTCTACACGCTCAGCCTGGCCGTGGGCGGGGTGCCGGTGTGCCTGAAGGAACCGGTGCACGACAGCTACTCCGGCGCGGACTTCCCCGCGGGGCGGCAGACGCTGTCCGGCGCGCAGGCGCTGGCCTTCGTCCGGCAGCGGCACGGGCTCGTCAACGGCGACCTCGACCGCATCGCCCGGCAGCAGGCGTTCCTCGCGAGCGCGGCGAAGGTCGTGCTGGCCGCGGGCACGCTCGCCAACCCGGTCAAGCTGGAGAGCCTCATCGAGGCGGTGCAGCAGGCCGTGCTCATCGACCAGGGCTGGGACATCCTCACGTTCGCGCAGCAGATGCGCTCGCTCAGCTCGGACGGGCTGACCTTCGCCACCATCCCCGTGCAGTCGCTGAGCATGCGGACGTCGGACGGCGACGCGGTGAAGGTCGACCCGGGGCAGGTGCGCTCGTTCATCGCCACGCTGCTCGGCGACAGCGGCGGGACCTCGGCGTCCACGTCGTCGGAGCCGTCGAGCGTGGCCGCACAGGCGGCGGACAGCAGCACGCCGCCGACCACCGAGACGTCCCTTGTGCCCAGCGCGAACAGCACCGATCTCACGGGCTGCGTCAATTGATCGTTCCGGGAAGAAAATTCCCAACCTACTTTCGCCGGGTTTCGTCGGACCACACGATCGGGTGAGACTGCGGGGGCGGAGTCGCGACCCGGTCCCTGTAGCCGAACGAAGAGGGCGAAGTTGATGAAGCGAACGAGCCTGGTGAAATCCGCGGGCGCGGCGGCGCTGGCCGCCGGGGCCGCGCTGGCCGTGTGCCTCGCACCGTCGGCGAGCGCCGTCCAGCCCGTGTCCGACGCGATGCAGCGGGACCTCGGGCTGACCACGGAGCAGGTGCGGGCCCGGCTGGCGCAGGAGGCGACGGCGATGGACGTCGCACCGGCCGCGCGGGCCGCGGCGGGTGAGGCGTTCGGCGGGTCCTGGTACGACGCGGCGGCGGGCAAGCTCGTGGTCGGCGTGACCGACGCGGCCAAGACCGCCGCGGTGCGCGCCACCGGCGCCGAGGCGGTCCCGGTCGCGCACACGCAGGCCGCGCTGGACGCGGCGAAGTCCGCGCTCGACGGTCTCGCCGCGCCGAAGGACGTCACCGGCTGGTACGTCGACGAGCAGGCGAACTCGCTGGTCGTGACGGTGAAGTTGGGCACGGCCGACCCGGCGGTGCAGCGGTTCCTCGACCAGGCGAAGGCGACCGGCCCCGTGCGCGTCGACTCCGTGACCGAGACCCCGCGGCTGTACGCGGGCAGCGTCGTCGGCGGCAACGCCTACTACATCAACAACGCGGCCCGCTGCTCCGTCGGCTTCTCCGTCCGCGGCGGGTTCGTCTCGGCGGGCCACTGCGGCAGCGCGGGCGACTCGGTGACCGGCCCCGACGGCTCCGCGATGGGCACGTTCCAGGGCTCGTCCTTCCCCGGCAACGACTACTCCTACGTGCGCACCAACTCCAGCTGGACCCCCACCGCGCGGGTGAACGGCTACGGGCACGGCGACGTCACGGTCACCGGCCACACCGCGGCCGCGGTCGGCGCCTCGGTGTGCCGCTCCGGCTCCACCTCCGGCTGGCACTGCGGCACGATCCAGGCGACCAACCAGACCGTGAACTACGCCGAGGGCACGGTGTCCGGGCTGACGAAGACCAACGCGTGCGCCGAGCCCGGTGACTCGGGTGGCTCGTGGGTCAGCGGCAGCCAGGCGCAGGGCGTCACGTCGGGCGGCTCGGGTGACTGCACCCGCGGTGGCACGACGTACTTCCAGCCCGTGAACGAGATCCTGTCGGCCTACGGCCTGACCCTCGTCACCGGCTGAGCGCGGAACGAAAAGAGGCGGGGCACAGCCGGTGCCCCGCCTCTTCCCGTGTGTGACGGCTCAGGTGGTCGCCGGGATCCACGCGCGTTCGCGCGCGGCGAGGCTGTGCTTCGCGGGGACGAGCAGGGCGGTCAGCCAGGTGCGCCGGTACTCCTCCAGCGCGAGCGCGATCGAACGATGCTCGACGCAGTGCACCAGTCCCGGTGTACCGAGCCGGTGCCTCCCGACGTGCTTCGCTCGCATCGTTCCTCCGTGTGGGCGACCTTCCGCCGCGCACCGTACGCAATGGACGCCCGGAAGCGGCTGAACCCGCTCGGCGTGTCACCCGTATCGGTTCGATCACGTCAAAACCTCACCTGGTTGAATGCCCGCATGCTGCGCGTGGGGCTCACCGGGGGTATCGGAGCGGGGAAGTCGACGGTGGCCGCCCGGCTCGCCGAGCACGGGGCGGTGCTCATCGACGCCGACCGGCTGGCGAGGGAGGTCGTCGAGCCCGGCACGCCGGGCCTGGCCGCGCTGACCGAGGCGTTCGGCACGGACATCCTCACCGCCGACGGCGCGCTCGACCGGCCCGCGCTCGCGGCGAAGGCCTTCGCCGACGAGGACTCCCGCCTGCGGCTCAACGGGATCATGCACCCGCTCATCGGGGTGAGGACCGCCGAGCTGATGGCGGCCGCGGCGCCGGACGCGGTCGTCGTGCACGACGTCCCGCTGCTCGTCGAGGGCAACCTCGGCGCCGGCTACCACCTGGTGCTGGTCGTGGACGCGCCGGTGGAGGTCCGCGTGCGGCGGCTGGTGGAGGTGCGCGGCATGGCGGAGGCCGACGCCCGCGCCCGCATCGCCGCCCAGGCCGACGAGGCCGCCCGCCGGGCCGCGGCCGACGTGTGGCTGGACAACAGCGAGACCCCCGACGTCGTGCTCGCCGAGGTGGACCGGCTGTGGGCGGACCGGCTGGTGCCGTACGAGGCGAACGTGCGCCTGCGCCGCCCGCGCCCGCCGATGTCGCCGAAGCTGGCCGACTACGACGAGCGGTGGCCGGCGCAGGCCGCCAGGCTCCTCGCGCGCGTCCGGGCCGCCGCGGGGGAGCGAGCGCTGCGGGCCGACCACATCGGCTCGACGTCCGTGCCCGGCCTGCCCGCCAAGGACATCGTCGACCTCCAGCTCACGGTGTCCACTTTGGACGACGCGGACGCGGTCGCGGACGCCTTGTCGGACGCGGGTTTCCCGCGCGCGGGAGGCGAGTGGTGGGACGACCCGCAGGACGGTTCCGCGCAGCGGTGGCACAAGCGGTTCCACTTCGGCGGCGACCCGGGGCGCGCGGTGAACCTGCACGTCCGGTCCCAGGAGACCCCCGCGTGGCGGCTCGCCCTGCTGTTCCCGGAGTGGCTGCGGCAGCACCCGGACGAGCGGGCCGCCTACGCGGAGGTGAAGCGCCGCCTGGCCGACTCCCACGCGGCGGACGGCACGGTGGAGGGCTACGCCTACGAGAAGCAGGAGTGGGTCAACGCGGCCTTCCGCCGGGCGGAGGCGTGGGCGGAACGCACCGGCTGGACCCCCTGAACGCGGGTCAGCGGAACAGCCCCCGCTGGAAGGCGGTGGCGACGGCCGCCGCCCGGTCCTTCACCCCGAGCTTCGCGTACACGTGCAGCAGGTGCGTCTTGACGGTGGCTTCGCTGATGAACAGCCGCGCGGCGGCCTGCTTGTTCGTGCAGCCGTCCGCGATCAGCCGGAGCACGTCGAGCTCGCGCCGGCTCAGCTCCTCCCGCGCCGGCGCCCTCAGCTGACCCATCAGGCGGCTCGCGACGGCGGGCGAGAGCACCGCCTCACCACGGGCAGCGGCACGCACGCCCTGGAAGAGCGCCTCGCGCGGCGAGTCCTTCAGCAGGTAACCGGTGGCGCCCGCCTCGATCGCGGGCAGCACGTCGGAATCCGCGTCGTACGTCGTCAGCACGAGCACGCGGGCCGGGTTGCCGCGCTCCGCGAGCCGCCTGATCGCCGTGACGCCGTCCGTGCCCGGCATGCGGAGGTCCATCAGCACGACGTCGGGCCGCAGCCGGTCCGCGAGCACGACGGCCTCCGCGCCGTCCGCCGCCTCGCCGAGCACCTCGAACCCCTCGGCGCCCTCGAAGATCCCGCGCAGCCCGTCACGCACCACGGGGTGGTCGTCGGCGATCACGAGCGTGATGGTCACGACGCCGCCACCACGGCGGGCAGGCTCGCCGAGACGGCCGTACCGCCACCCGGCTCGGACTCGACCGCGAACGAACCGAGCAGCCGCGCGGCCCGCTGGCGCATCCCGGGCAGCCCGAAACCGCCGTGCGCCGAGTCCGGGTCGAACCCCTTCCCGTCGTCGCGGACGTCGAGCGTCACCTGGTCCTCCATGTAGGACAACGTCACGCCGACCCGGCCGGCCCCGGCGTGCTTCGCCACGTTCGCCAGCGCCTCCTGGGTGATCCTGAGCAGGGTCGCCTCGACCTCGGGGTGCAGCGGCCGCACGTCACCGGTGGTGGTGAGCTCGACGGGCACCCCGGTCCGCTCCGCCCAGCGGCCGGCCACGCCGCGCAGCGCGTCGTCCAGCCGGTCGCGGGTCAGCGCCTCCGGGCGCAGCGCGTCCACGGAACGCCGCGCCTCGGCGAGGTTCTCCCTCGCCAGCGCCAGCGCGGTGCGCACCCGCCGTTCCCGGTCGGGCGCGTCCTCCGCCGCTTCGAGCTGGGTGATGATCCCCATCAGCCCCTGGGCGAGCGTGTCGTGGATCTCCCGGCTCAACCGCTGGCGCTCGTCGAGGATCCCCGCCTCCCGCGCCTGGGCGAACAGCTGGCGGTGCAGTCCCGCGTTCTCCTCCTGCGCCGCCTCCAGCGCCGCGACCACCTGGCGCCGGGCCTCGACCGTCGCGGCCATCCTGGCCGCGCCGATCGCGCCGCCGATGATCGCGCCGGTCTGCACCAGCACCACCGTGACGAACAGGAACCCGTGCTCCCGCAACGCTTCCACCGGACCGCCCGAACCGAGCGTGTTGATCAGCAGTGATGTCGCCGCGGTGCCCAGCACGGCCAGCGGCACCGGCCTGAGCCGCAGCGCCAGGAAGAAGCAGCTGATCATGAACACCAGGAACAGCAGGTCCCTCGCCATCAGCACGGCCGCGGCGGACAGCGCACCGGCGAACGAGATCGCGCGCAGCCAGCTGTTTTCGCGGAACCGCTCGGGCGGCAGCCCGTGGGTCAGCAGGAGCCAGACCAGTGCGAGCCCGGCCACCCCGAGCGTGCCGGGGTCGATGCCCTGCACCGCGCTGACCACCACCGACACCAGCAGCAGCACCGGAGCCAGCCACCGGGTGTAGGGCCGCCACAGCGAGTACGTGCCGGACGGCGGCTCCAGCGAGGACGACCAGAAGCTGCTCACCGGTCCATTATCCGTTCACTCCCACCGGAACCACCGCGCCGCGACCCCGCCGCACAGCACCGCGCACGCGGCGAGCGCGAGGAGCTGCAGCGCACTGGCACCGGTCCCCGTCCACGTCCCGCGCACCGCGTTGAGCGTCGCGCCCACGGGCAGCACGTCGGCCACGTGCTGCAGGAACGACGGCAGCTGCTCCTTCGGCACCCACACCCCGCCCAGCGCGAGCATCGGGAAGAACGTGACGAGGCCGATCGTGTTGGCCGCCTTGCCCGACGGAGCCAGCGCCGCGATCAGCATGCCCACGGAGAACAACGCGAGCGCGCCCAGCGCGACCGACAGGACGAACCCGCCGGGGTGCTCGGGCAGGGACAACCCCAGCCCGAGCACCCCGACCCCCAGTGCGAGCACACCCGCGACGAGCGCGGCGGCCAGGTTGACCAGCAACTGCGCCGTCAGCAGGCGGCCGGGCGGCACCGGGCTCGCCGACAACCGCCGGAGCACCCCCTTCTCGCGGTAGGTGGCGATGGTCGTCGGGAACAGCAGGACGGCGAGCATCGCGAGCAGGACCGTCACCGCCAGCGGCGCGACGAACGCGGACAGCGCGGGCTGCCCGCCGAAGTCCTCGCTCGGCCGGCCGCCGTCCGCCAGCAGCCCGAACACCACGAGCAGGCCCACCGGGATCGCCAGCACCGCGAACGGCGCGGCCGGGTCACGCAGGAAGAGCCTCGCCTCCACCGCGGTCAGCTTCGTCAGCACCACTTCACCGCCCTTTTCGCCCGGTCAACGCGACGAACGCGTCGTCGAGATCCGCCTGTTCGACCCGCAGCTCGTCCGCGACGACCCCCGTGCGGGCCAGTACGACCGTCACCGCGCGCAGCACGTCTCCGGTGCCGGTCACCACGAGCCGTCCGCCGTGGCGCTCCACGCGGCGCACCTCGGGCAGCGCGGTGAACACCGCGTCGTCGACCGGCGCCGACGGCCGGAACCGGATGCGTTGTTCGGCCCCCACCTGCCGCACCAGCCCGGCCGGGGTGTCCACGGCGACCACGCGTCCGGCGTCGAACACGGCGATGCGGTCGCAGAGCCGTTCCGCCTCCGCCATGAAGTGCGTGACCAGCACGATCGTCACGCCGCGATCGCGGACCCGCTCGATGAGGTCCCACGTGTCGCGCCGCGCCTGCGGGTCCAGCCCGGTGCTCAGCTCGTCGAGCACCGCGACCTCGGGGTTGCCGACGAGTGCGAGCGCGATCGCCACCCGCTGCTTCTGGCCCCCCGAGAGCTTCCGGTACGCCCTGCCGCGGTGCTCGGCGAGCCCGAGCTCGTCCAGCAGCGCGTCCGGGTCCGCCGGGGACCGGTAGAACGAGGCGTACAGGTGCAGGACCTCCCCGACGCGGATTCGGTCGGGGAGCTCGCTTTCCTGCAACTGCACGCCCAGCCGCTGGCGCAGTTCGGCGGTGTCGCGGGCCGGGTCGAGCCCGAGCACCGAGATCGTGCCGCCGTCCGGCGAGCGCAGCCCCTCCACACACTCGACCGTCGTCGTCTTCCCGGCGCCGTTGGGTCCGAGTATGCCGAAGATCTCCCCCCGCTCGACGGAGAACGACACGTCGTCGACCGCGACGCGCTCGGAGTACCGCTTGGTCAGGTGTGCCACCTCGACCACCACTGTCATCGCCTGCGCCCCCTTACTCGAAAGCTGGTGCCTCCCAGCATTTCGGGCGGACGGGGGCGGCGAATCGGTCTCGCGGTCCTCCCGCGGTCAACCGATCGGTTGACTACGCGGGGGTCAGTGCCTGCGCCAGGCCAGCCGGATGTCCAGCGTCGCGAGCCAGTCGTGCAGCTTGTAGCCGTGCGCGGCCAGCCCGGCCACGGTCCGGTAGGTGATCTCCAGCGCCCGCCGCGCGTCGGCGGGGCTGAGCAGCCCGGCGGCGGCCGCGGCGAGCAGCTCGTCGGTGTCGAGCACCTCCAGCCCGCGCCCCTCGCGCAGCACGATGTCCAGGTACCAGTCGGTGGAGCGCCAGGTCGCGCCGTCCCGGTCCACCGTGACGACGTCGAGGTAGAAGTCCTGGTCGCGCTCGTGCCCCGGGGTGAACCAGAAGTCCGTCAGCCGCAGCCCGAGCTCCGGCAGCAGCCACGATTCGAGGTAGGAGAACTGCGCGCGGCCGGGCGTGGGGCGCGCGACGTAGAGGCCGAACGGCTCCACGCGGTACTCCTCGACCGCGCGCACCGTGCCCTTCGGGTCGGTGTTCGTACGCGCGTCGACGTCGAAGGTCTCGATCTTCGGCGGGTGCACGGAGCCCGCGTGGTCTGCCATGCGGCCCATTTTTACGGGTTTACGGGCCGTCGACGAGTGTCACGCCGGTAGGGTGATCGCGTGCTGGACGAAGCTGTCGTGACCGAAGCCGTCGCGCGCATCGCGGCGGGGCTGGGCGAACGGGTCGGCGAGCTCACCGGCGAGATGGTGCAGCTGTACGCGACGGAACTGCCGAACCTGGTGAACGACGACGAGAGCGTCGTCAGCCTGCTCGCGGCGAGCCTGTTCCAGAACCTCGACACCGCCATGCGGATCTTCCAGCACGGGATCGACCCCACGCGCGTCGAAGCACCGGCCGCGGCCATGGAGTACGCGCGGCGCCTCGCCCAGCGCGGCACGCCCGTCATCGACCTCATCCGCGCCTACTACCTGGGCCAGACCGCGATCCTCAACCACGCGCTCGCCGAGGGCCGCGACCAGATCCGCGATCCCGACCTGCTGGGCGCGATGATGCAGCGCGCGCTCACCGGCGCGTTCGCCTTCATCGACCGCGTCACGCAGCAGGTCGTGTCCGCCTACCAGGAGGAGCGCGACCGCTGGCTGCTCAACCGCAGCGCCGTGCGGGCCGCGCGCGTGCGCGAGCTGCTCAAGGGCGGCGGCGGCGCCGAGGCGGCCGGCGTGGAGACCTCGCTCGGGTACCGGCTGCGGGGCACGCACCTGGCGATGATCGTCTGGCACGCGGTGGAACCGGCGCAGGGCAACGCGCTGGGCGCGCTGGAATCGGTCACCGCGGCGGTTGCCGGCGGCCTGCCCACGTCGGGACAGCCGCTGCTCGTGCCCGCCGACGAGCGCTGCGCGTGGGTGTGGTTCCCGTTGGAGAAGGCCGTGCTGCCCGAAGAGGAACACGTGCGGCGCGTGCTGGACTCGGCGGAGTCCACGGTCCGGCTCGTGCTGGGCGACCCCGGCGAGGGCATCGACGGGTTCCGGCGCAGCCACCGGCAGGCCGAGCGCGTGCACGCGCTCGCCGTGACGGCGGGGGAGCAGTGCGAGCGCGCGCTGACCTTCCGCGACGTCGGCACGATCGTGCTGATGACCTCCGACCTCGCGGCGACCAGGAGCTGGGTCGCCGACATCCTCGGCCCCCTCGCGACCGACGACGAGCAGCACGAACGCCTCCGCGAGACGCTGCTGGTGTTCCTCGCGACGGGCGGCAGCTACACCGCCGCGGCGGCGCGGCTGACCATGCACAAGAACTCGGTCCAGTACCGCGTGCGCAAGGCGGAGGAGACGCTCGGCCGCCCCATCACCGACAACCGGCTGGACGTCGAGCTGGCGCTCAAGGTGTGCCAGCGGCTGGGGCCCGCCGTGCTGGCCGCACCCTGAAATCCGTCGCACGAAAGGGTGAACAGCGGGCGGGCGCCGGTCTTGTTTTCGGTTCAAGGCACCAGCTGTCCGGGTGATCGTTGGGCCGTTGGCACGAAGCGATCGCGATTATTCCGGTTTAAGATTCCCCCATGGGAAACCTCGTCCACGCCGAACCGGCCGAGCTGCTGGCGGTCATCCGCCTGCGCCGCGGCGTGGTGGGCGAGTGCCGTCGCGTGAGCCACATCGTGCCGCTGCCCGCCACCGGCCCCATCCCGACCGAGCTGGTGGCGCTGTGCGGCGCCACGATCCTGCCCGCGCAGGCCGAGGTGCTCGACGGCATCGCCGGGATGCCGTGCGAGGCGTGCCTGGCCCGGCAGGCCCGCCGCACCAGCCTCCAGCTGCGCTGACCTGCGCCGGAGCGGGACCGCCGCAAATTGTCGGTGGGTGCGCCTACCCTGGTCTCGTGGCTTTCGCAACCGAACACCCCGTGCTCGCGCAGTCCGAGTTCCGCCCGGTTTCCGACATCCCCCGGACCGGTGGGCGGTTCGAGGTCGTCAGCGACTACCAGCCCGCCGGTGACCAGCCGGCGGCCATCGACGAGCTGGAGCGCAGGCTCAAGGCGGGGGAGAAGGACGTCGTCCTGCTCGGGGCCACCGGCACCGGCAAGTCGGCCACCACGGCGTGGCTGATCGAGCGCGTGCAGCGGCCCACCCTGGTGATGGCGCCGAACAAGACGCTGGCCGCCCAGCTGGCCAACGAGCTGCGCGAGCTGTTCCCGCACAACGCGGTCGAGTACTTCGTCAGCTACTACGACTACTACCAGCCCGAGGCGTACGTCCCGCAGACGGACACGTACATCGAGAAGGACTCGTCGATCAACGACGACGTGGAGCGCCTCCGCCACTCGGCGACGATGAACCTGCTCTCCCGGCGGGACGTCATCGTGGTCGCGTCGGTGTCGTGCATCTACGGCCTCGGCACGCCGCAGTCCTACCTCGACCGGTCCACGAAGCTGGCGGTGGGCGCCGAGGTCGAGCGCGACACGTTCCTGCGGGCGCTGGTCGACGTGCAGTACACCCGCAACGACCTGGCGTTCTCGCGCGGCACGTTCCGGGTGCGCGGGGACACGGTGGAGATCATCCCGGCGTACGAGGAGCTGGCCATCCGGGTCGAGTTCTTCGGCGACGAGGTCGACAAGCTGTACTACCTGCACCCGCTGACCGGCGAGATCGTGCGCGAGGTCGACGAGGTGCGCATCTTCCCGGCGACGCACTACGTCGCGGGCCCGGAGCGCATGGAGAGGGCGATCCGCGGCATCGAGGCCGAGCTGGAGGAGCAGCTGGCGAAGCTCGAGAAGCAGGGCAAGCTGCTGGAGGCGCAGCGGCTGCGCATGCGCACGACCTACGACATCGAGATGATGCGGCAGGTCGGGTTCTGTTCGGGCATCGAGAACTACTCGCGCCACATCGACGACCGGCCGGCGGGATCGGCCCCGGCCACCCTGATCGACTACTTCCCGGACGACTTCCTGCTGGTCATCGACGAGTCCCACGTGACGGTGCCGCAGATCGGCGGCATGTACGAGGGTGACGCGTCGCGCAAGCGCACGCTGGTGGAGCACGGTTTCCGGCTGCCGAGCGCGCTGGACAACCGGCCGCTGACGTGGGAGGAGTTCACCGACCGCATCGGGCAGACGGTGTACCTGTCGGCGACGCCGGGGCCGTACGAGATGGGGCAGACCGGTGGCGAGTTCGTGGAGCAGGTCATCCGCCCGACGGGGCTGGTGGACCCGCAGATCGTCGTCAAGCCGACCGAGGGGCAGATCGACGACCTGGTGCACGAGATCCGGGTCCGTGCCGAGCGGGACGAGCGGGTGCTGGTCACGACGCTGACGAAGAAGATGGCCGAGGACCTGACCGACTACCTGCTGGAGCTCGGGATCAGGGTGCGGTACCTGCATTCCGAAGTGGACACCCTGCGGCGCGTGGAGTTGCTGCGGCAGTTGCGTTCCGGTGATTTCGACGTGCTGGTGGGCATCAACCTGCTGCGTGAGGGGCTGGACCTGCCGGAGGTCTCGCTGGTGTCGATCCTGGACGCCGACAAGGAGGGCTTCCTGCGCAGCGGCACGTCCCTGATCCAGACGATCGGCCGCGCGGCCCGCAACGTGTCGGGCGAGGTCCACATGTACGCCGACAAGATCACGGACTCGATGCAGTACGCCATCGACGAGACGAACCGCAGGCGTGCCAAGCAGATCGCGTACAACGAGGAGCGCGGCATCGACCCGCAGCCGCTGCGGAAGAAGATCGCCGACATCCTGGACAGGGTGTACAGCGAGGCCGAGGACTCGGAGAAGGACATCGAGGTCGGAGGCTCGGGCCGGAACGCGTCGCGCGGGAAGAAGCCCGTCCAGGGTGGGGGCGGCCGCTCGTCGGGAGTCCTCGTGGACAGGGACGTGTCGGCCATGCCGAGGGCGGAGCTGGCGGACCTGATCCAGTCCATGACGGACCAGATGATGCAGGCGGCGCGAGACCTCCAGTTCGAACTGGCGGCCCGCCTCCGGGACGAGATCGCGGACCTGAAGAAGGAACTGCGCGGCATGGACGCGGCAGGCATCAAGTAGGCCGCGGTGGGCGTCGCGGGCCCGGCGGGCTTCCGGTGGATCTCGCGGGGCGGGGCGCGGTCTGGCGGGCCTCGCTGGGCGGTTGGGGCTCGCGGGCCTGGCAGGCCTCGCCACGCGGTCCGGCGGCTTTCGGCGGATCTGGTGGGGCCAGCGGGCTTCGGGGCTTCGCGGGGCCGGGCGCCGTCAGGCAGGCTCGCCAGGCGGTCGGGTCTCGCGGGCCCAGCAGGCGTCGCGCGGTCCGGCGGCTTTCGGCGGATCTCGCAGGGCCGCGCACCGCCCTGGCGGGTCCGGCGGCTTCCGGCGCGGGTGGCCGTGCCATGCCGTGACCCGCTGGTTGGCGCCTACTGCAAGGCCTCCTGCCGCCGATGTCCCGGCGGAATGCCGTGCCCTGCCCGTGGCGGGCCAGTGCCGCTAAGTCGTGACCGGCGCCCGCCATCCTCGGTGTCCACGCCCCGGGGTGCCCTCGCTGCCGGTGCCTGGCGCGCCACAGTGCCGTCCCGCCGCGCGTGCCCCGACCGTCGGTGCCGCCACCGTCCGCAGGGCCCCGCTGCCCCCGGCGCCCCCTGCCCGTGCCCCCGACCGCCGCCCCCACCGTCCCACCCCGGAGCGACCCCTACTCCCGCACCGCATCCGCCAACGTGCGTAGCGCCCGCAGGAACACGGCCCGCTCCGAGGGCGGCAGCTTGCCCAGCACCTGCTCCTCGTTCCGCTGGATCTCCGCCTGCGCCCGCTCCGCGAGGCGCCGCCCCTCGACAGTGATCGACAGCAGCCGGACGCGGCGGTCGGCCGGATCGGGGCGGCGTTCGATGAGACCGCGGTCCTGCAGGTCGTCGAGGACGGGGATCAGGCGGGTCTTGTCGGCACCGATGCGGGCCGCCAGTGCGGCCTGCGTCCGCGCGCCCTGTTCCCGCAGCGCGAGCAGCACGGAGTACGCCCACATCGTCAGGCCGTGCGCCCGCAGCACCGGCTCCTCCGCGCGCATCAGGCTCCGCCCCAGCGGCACGAGCATCGCCGCGAGATCAGGTCGGTCCGTCACGGGAGAAAATATAGCTTGCACAGATGATAAGCAGCTGCATATCGTCTACTCATGCACATCAAAGAACTTGACCGCGCGGCAGTACTCGCCAGCGTGGCCGTCGCGACCCGGGTGACCGACGCCGACCTCTCCCGCCCCACGCCGTGTACCGAATGGACGGTCGCGAACCTGCTCACCCACATGGCCGTCCAGCACCGCGGCTTCGCGGCCGCCGCCCGCGGCGAACGAGCCGACTGGCGGCTGCCCGCCCCCGCGCCGGATCCGGTCGCCGACTACCTCGCCGCCGGCGCGGACGTGCTCATCGCGTTCCGGGAAGCGGGTTCGGCCTTGCTGCTGCCCGAAATCCGCGAACAGCCGTTCCCCGCCGAGCAGGCCATGGCCTTCCACTTCATCGACTACGTGGTCCACGCCTGGGACCTCGCCCGCGCCATCGGCACCGACGTGCCCCTCGACGACACGGTGCTCGCGCCCGCGTGGGAGGTGGCGCGCCAGGTGCCCGACGGTGAGGAGCGGCGCCGCCCAGGCGCCGCCTTCCAGCCCGGCGTCGCGGTGCAGCCCGGCGTCGCGGCACGGCAAAGCGCGGCACGGGACGGCGCCTTGCTCGACCGGATCGTCGCGACACTCGGCCGCGACCCCGCCTGGTGACACCGAAAACCGGGAAAGCGCTTACTCCGCGCTGGGATCGTTCTCCAGCAGCCCGAACAGGTTCCCCTCGGTGTCCTTGCAGTACGCCAGCCACCCGATGCCCGGCAGCGCGGTCTTCGGCACCACGACCCCGCCGCCGGCCTGCCGCACCCGCCGCAGGGCGAGGTCCAGCTCCGGCACCTCCATCGTGTTCGGGTAGGCGTTCAGCGGCGCGTCGTCGACCGGGGCGGGGCCTTGCCGGGGGACGAGCCCGCCGTCGATCCCGGGACCGTCGCCGGTGCTGATGAGCCAGTACCGGTTGCTGCCCCACCGCTCGAAGGACCAGTCGAACACCGTCTTGTAGAACGTGATCGCGCGTTCCGGGTCGCTCGCGTGGATCTCGAAGTGGACCGGCCGAGGCATGGACACCTCCTCGCCTGCGGGGAAGGGATCGGTCGAGTTTACGCGACCGGGCGCCCCGTCATCGCGGCTTCAGCCACAGCACCGAAAGGTGTTCCCGCTCCACGGCCGCCACCAGTTCGTCGACCGTGGGCGCCCGGCCCGCCGCGAACTTCAGCCCCAGCCGCCGCTGGGCCTGTTCCGGCCCCAGCTCCTCGATCCGCTTCGCGTACGTCTCGGCCACCGTGCGCGCGTACTCCACGAGCACCCCGCGCATCGGCGTCGTCCGCCCCTCGAACGTCACGTCGACGTCCCGCCCGCCGCGGAAGTTCACCCGCCACGGCGCACTCGTGAGCACCATCAGCCCGTCGTCCCACCGGTGCGCCGTGACCGGCACCCGGTAGCGCCGCCCGGTCCGGCGGCCGGTGAACCGCAGCACCAGCACCGACCGCCCGAGCGGCCCGCCCAGCGGCGTGCGCAACGCCGCCAGCACCGCCGGGTTCAGCAACCGCACCACCGCGGCGGGCGGCCGCGTCACCGTGACAGCGTTCATGCCGCGCAGTATCTCAGCTCGTGATGTCCTTCGTCGCGAACCTCCGCGCGGCCAGCAGGGTCAGCACCGTCCCGTAGACCACCGCCGACAGCACCCCCGCCGCGATGGTGCCCCAGTCGATGTCCGTCGCGATCAGGTCCAGCCACGCGTAGGAGTAGTGCGTCGGCAGGTAGTTGCGCAGACTGCCCAACGCCGTGATCTGGTCCAGGATCTGCGACAGGATCGCCGCCAGCACCGCACCGCCGACCGCGCCCAGCGGCGCGTCCGTCGACACGCTCAGCAGCAGCGACAACCCGGCCACCCACGCCAGCTGGATCACGATGTACACCGTCGCGACCACGATCACCAGCAGGCTCCGCCCGAACGGGATCGCGTCCCCGGTCGGGCTGATCGCGTCCCCCGCGCCGTACCAGATCAGCCCCACCGCCAGCGACACCAGCGGCAGCAGCACCAGCGCCAGCACCGACAGCAGCCCCGACGCGACCGCCTTCTGCCGCAGGACCCGGTGCCGTGGCACGGGAATCGCCAGCAGGTACTTCAGGCTCGACCACGAGGCCTCGCTCGCGATCGTGTCCCCGAAGAACAAGGCGACGATCGTCGGCAGCAGGAAGCTGCCCGCCACGAACAACGCCAGCACCACGAAGTTCGGCGCGCTGGCCGTCGCGAGGTCGACGAACCCGCCCGAGCGCCGGTTCGGGCTGGACTGCCCGATCTGGAACGCCACCACCAGGATGAACGGCAGCAGCACGACGAACCCGAGCACCAGCTGGGTGCGGCGGCGGCGGAGCTGGCGCCGCAGCTCCACCCCCAGCCGCAGCGTCCGCCCCGCCCGGTAGCCCGCGACGGCGCCGTCCGGCCCGCTGCGCACCTGCTCGCGCGAGGCCAGTTCGGTCAGCTCGTCCAGCGCCGCGGGATCGGTGTGCACCCCGTTGTCGGCCATCACGACTCCTCACCCACGAGACGCAGGAACGCGTCCTCCAGCCGCCGCCGGGGCCCGGCCTGCTCGACCGCCACCCCGGCCCGCACCAGCGCCGCGACCGCGTCCGCGCGCGGCAGCCCGTCCAGGTTCGCGTGCACCAGCTCGCCCTCGATGTCCACATCGGACACCCCGCCGACCGAGCGCAGCGCCGCGGCCGCGGCCTGCGGATCGTCCACCCGGAACGTCGCCTCGCCGCCCTCGGCGGCGATGTCGCTCACCGGGCCGGCCGCGACGAGCGCGCCCCGGTGCATGACCACGACGTGCGTGCAGGTCTGCTCGACCTCGGCCAGCAGGTGGCTCGACACCAGCACGGTCCGGCCGGTCGAGGCGTAGCGCTGCAGCACCTCGCGCATCTGGTGGATCTGGGGCGGGTCGAGCCCGTTGGTGGGTTCGTCGAGCACGAGCAGCTCCGGCAGTCCGAGCATCGCCTGCGCGATCGCGAGCCGCTGCCGCATGCCCTGGCTGTAGGTGCGCACCTTGCGGTGCACCGCCGAGCCCAGCCCCGCGATCTCCAGCGCCTCCGCGAAATGCGCCTGCTCGGCGGGCCGTCCCGTCGCGTCCCAGTACAGCCGCAGGTTCAGCTCGCCGGACAGGTGCGGCAGGAACCCCGAACCCTCCACGAAGGACCCGATCCGCGACAGCACCGGCGCGCCGGGCCGCACCTGGTGGCCGAACACCCTGATCTGCCCCGCGGTCGGGGTGATGAGGCCCATCAGCATGCGCAGCGTCGTCGTCTTGCCCGCGCCGTTCGGCCCGAGCAGCCCGAGGACCTGCCCGGCCTCCACCCGGAACGACAGGTCCCGCACCGCGGTGAGCCCGCCGGGGTAGGACTTGGTGAGCCCTTCGATCACGAGCGGCACGCCGGCCAGCTCCGGATCCGTGGAGTGCGCCCGGCGCCGCCGCAGTGCCGCGACGACCGCGACCACCAGCGCGGCGAGCAGGACGCCGATGATCGCCAGCAGGTTGCTCAGCGGCCAGCCCGCGCCCGCCGCCGTCCCGGGGACCACCGGCACGGAAAGCCCGCCTTCGACCGAGATCTGGTACGCCGCGGGCTCGATCGGCGTCGCGAACGCCTGGTCGGTGGTGGTGACGACGAGCTGCAGCGCGTGCCCCGACTCGATCGGCCGCACGATCCCCGCGAGCGTCACGGTCACCTCGGCGGCACCACCGGCGAGCGGCACGCGGATCGGCGCGACCGCGTTCGCGGGCAGCGTCCGCGTGCCGTCGGGGCTCACGTCGTACAGCTTCGCGAACAGCACGGCCTCGGGCGCGGTGCCCGCGATCCGCAGGCGGACCGTCGACGACCCGGCGACGAGCAGCTGGGAGTCCACGGGCGCGGTGGTGAACCGGGCGGACTGCCCCGGCGGATCGATGCCGAACAGCCCGGAGACGCGGGAGGACCCGGCGAGGCCGTTGAGGCCGGGGATGCCGCTGACCGCCGCGGGCACGCCGCCCGGCGGGTTCACCACGGTCTGCTCGCCACCCCGCACCGCGAGCGGGTTCCGTTGGGGCGCACCGCCGTCGAGGCCGGGGTACCCGTCGGCGGTCACGATCCGCACCGACGGCGAACCGGACGCCCGCAGCGAACCCTGCACGTCGTAGGCGAACCCGGTCACCGGGTCGCTGCCCTCACCGGTGAGCTGGAACCACAGCCAGTCGGCGATCTTCGCGCGCAGCCGCGGCCCCGGCTGCCCGCCGTCGTGCCCGCCCGCGTACCAGATCTGCTGCACCTTCCCGCCCGCCGCGGCGATCTGCCGTGCCGTCGCGTCGGACTGGTCGAGCCCGAACAGCGTGTCGTTCTCGCCTTGCACGAGCAGCGTCGGCACGGTGATCTTCGACGTCACGGTCGCGGGGGAGAGCCGGTGCAGCAGGTCGGCGGTGGCCGGGCTGACCCGGCCGGTGGTGGCGAGTTCCGTGTAGGCCTGGCAGATCTCGGCCGTGAACCGCCCGCAAACGGCCGCCGACGAGGGCAGCTGCTGCTGCGCCGCGGCGGGCGCGGCACCGCCTCCGCCGCCCTGCGCACCGCTGTCGTTTTCGCTCTCCTGCCCGGGTTCCGGTGCCTCCGCACCGCCTCCGGCTCTCGCGCCCGTGCCCCCGGCTCCCGCGGAGAACAGGATCCCGGCCCAGGACCGCTTGAACACGCCGTCCGCGCCGAAGGCCCCGGCGGCCGGGGTCGCGGCGGGCGCGGTGGCGCTCGCGGCGTTCGGCACGAGCCCCTGCGCGAGGTCGTTGTACGTGATCACCGGTGCGATCGCGTCGACGCGCTTGTCGGTGCCGGCCAGCAGCAGCGCGAGCGCGCCGCCGTAGGAGGCGCCGAGGACGCTCACGCGCGGGTCGCCCGGGCCGTCCTGCCGCACGTCGGGCCGCTTCGCGAGGTAGTCGACGAGCCGGGCGGCGTCCGCCACTTCGAGGTTCGGGTCGTTGAGCCCGATCTGGCCCGTGCTGTGCCCGAACCCGCGGGCCGACCACGTCAGCACCACGAACCCGCGGCGCGCCAGCTCCTGCGCCTGCCCGGCCACGCTCGTCTTGTCGCCGCCGAACCCGTGCGGCAGCAGGACGGCCGGCGCCGGGGTGCGGTCGGGCAGGTACAGCGTGGTGTCGAGGTGCACGAGCTCGGCGGAACCGGGGGCGGCGGGCACGTCGAGCACGGCGTCCTGGCTCGCGACGGGAGGGGCGTCGTCACCGGCTCCGGCCCAGACGAGCCCGGCGGCGGCGAGCAGCACCACGACGACACCCAGCGTCAGCAACCGGGAGCGGCGGGTGTGTGGCAGCGGTATTCGGGGCACCCCGAAACCGTATGGGAAGTTTGCTGAGAACGAGCGGCGGCGGTCCCGGTCAAGAGTGATAAGGCTGACCTTAGCTGGCGGGCCGGCCCGAGATCGGACAGAATGGACCGGATAGTGGAGGGGAGTATTCCTTCGCGGCGGTGTCGTCAGCACGGCGGCCCTTCGGGGCCCCCGGTACCGCCGGCCGGTTCTTCGGAACCGGCGGAAGAGACCTCCGGCTAGCTGCTGTGCGCGCTAACCGGAGGTTGTTTCTCAGATGTCCGTGCCCCTGTGGCTGTGGGCCGCCACCATCGTCGGCCTGCTCGTCCTGATCGCGATCGACCTCGTGATCGTCGACCGCAAACCCCACGAGGTGACTACTCGTGAGGCCGCCAAGTGGGTGGTCTTCTACGTCTCGTGCGCCGTCCTGTTCGGGGCCGGCGTGTGGATCTTCGCCGGGCACGACCCCGGCGTCGAGTTCTTCACCGGCTACCTCACCGAGTACTCGCTCTCGGTCGACAACCTGTTCATCTTCATGGTGATCATGGCGTCGTTCAAGGTGCCGCTGATCCACCAGCACCGGGTGCTGCTCGTCGGGATACTGCTCGCGCTGGCCATGCGCAGCGTGTTCATCGCGATCGGCGCGGCGCTCATCAACCAGTTCGTGTGGGTGTTCTTCCTGTTCGGCGCCGTCCTGGTGTGGACGGCGATCAGCATGGTGCGGGGCAACGACCACGACGACGAGTACCGCGAGAACGCCGTCGTGCGGTGGATCCGCAAGGTCTACCCCGTAACCGACGAATTCCACGGCCACAAGATGACCGTCAAGCGGGACGGCAGGCGGTGGCTGACCCCGATGTTCGTGGTGATCGTGGCCATCGGCAGCGCCGACCTGCTGTTCGCGGTCGACTCGATCCCGGCGATCTTCGGCATCACGCAGGAGGCGTTCCTCGTCTTCACCGCCAACGCGTTCGCGCTGATGGGCCTGCGCCAGTTGTTCTTCCTGCTCGGCGGGCTGGTGAACAAGCTGGTCTACCTGTCCTACGGGCTCGCGGTGATCCTCGGCTTCATCGGCGCCAAGCTGATCCTGCACGCGCTGCACGAGTACCACGCGGTGCCGGACTGGCTGGACATCAACAACTGGATGTCGCTCGGCGTCATCGTCGTCGTCCTGACGATCACGACCGTCGCGAGCCTTTTGAAGAGCAGGCGGGACTCCGCACGGGAAGCGGCTGTGGAGCAGGCAAGCGAACGCTGAGTTGTACTGTCCGGGTATGCGTCCCACCGACATCGAACTGCTCCGCACCCCGGGCACGCCGGCCCTCCACGGGGACCTGCTGCTCGTGGGGGACTCCGCCCCGCACGCGGAAGGCAACACCTACCGCGGCGCGCTGTGGCGGATCGGCCTCGACGGCGAAACCACCCAGTGGACCCACGGCGAGCGTGACTCGGCGCCCGTCCTCTCCCCCGACGGGCGCCGGGTCGCCTTCCTCCGCGCGGAGGCCAAGGCGAGCCCGCAGCTGTACGTCATGCCCGTCGACGGCGGCGACGCCCGGCGCCTGACGGACCTGCCGCTCGGGGTGGGACAGCCGGTGTGGGCACCGGATTCGCGCCGGATCGCGTTCACCGCGCGCGTGCCCGAGCCCGGCCGTTACGGCGTGCCGACCGAGGACGGCGAGAAGCTCGAACCCGCCGAGGAGGCACCGCGGCGGATCACGCGGTACGACTACCGGATCGACAACATCGGCTTCCTGCGGGACCGGCCCCAGCGGCTGTTCGTCGTCGACACCGACGCACCCGCCGAGGAACTTTCGCCGCTGACCGACGAGCGGGTCGATGTCTCCGAGCCGACGTGGACTCCTGACGGCGAAAGGATTCTCGTCGTCGCGCAGCGCGAGTGGGGCGACGCGGAGACGGAGGAGACCGACCTCTACGCCGTGCCCGCGGCCGGGGGCGAGCCGGTGCTCGTGGTGCGCAGCGCCGGTGGGGTCGAGAAGCTGACGGTCACCGAAGACGGCACGGTGTGGTTCATCGGGGCCGAGTTCACCTGGCCCTTCGCC
The DNA here is from genome assembly GCF_039542405.1 of Amycolatopsis dongchuanensis. Lineage (NCBI taxonomy): Bacteria > Bacillati > Actinomycetota > Actinomycetes > Pseudonocardiales > Pseudonocardiaceae > Amycolatopsis > Amycolatopsis dongchuanensis. Next base: position 63,969 of record NZ_BAABIB010000090.1, on the reverse strand, counting down.
GAGGCCCGCAACCCCGGGCTGTGGTCGGCGAAGCTGTCCGAGGGCGTCGCCACCCCGCGCCGGGTCACCGACGCCGAGACCGTGCACTGCTTCGGCGGCGCCGGAGCGCCCGCGGTGTTCGGCGACCAGGTGCTCGTGGCGGTGCTCAACCGCGGCGCGGTCGAGCTGCGCGCGGTGCCGCGGGACGCGGAGGAAGCGCCGCTGGACAAGCTCACCCTCGTCGCGGGGGAGCGGGCCGCGGTGCGGTCGTTCACCGCGGACGGGAACCGGATCGCCGCCGTCATCGCCCGTCCCGACAGCGCCGGTGACGTCGTGCTCATCGACGGGGACACGCAGCGGGTGCTCACCGACTGGTCGAAGCCGTTGCGGGAGAAGGGGACCCGGCCGCTGGAGGAACTGACCGCGACCGCGCCCGACGGCTACCCCGTGCACGGCTGGCTGGTCCGGCCCGAGGGCGAGGGCCCGCACCCGGTGCTGCTCGTCGTGCACGGCGGCCCCTTCGCCGCGTACGACTGGGGCCTGTTCGACGAGGCGCAGGTGTACGCGTCGGCCGGGTACGCGGTCGTGCTCGGCAACCCGCGCGGGTCGGCGGGTTACGGGCAGAGCCACGGCCGCGCGATCGTCAAGGCCTTCGGCACCGTGGACGCCGACGACCTGCTGGCCCTGCTGGACGCCGCGCTGGCGCAGCCGGACCTCGACTCCTCGCGCGTCGGCGTCATGGGCGGTTCCTACGGCGGGTTCATGACCACGTGGCTGTCCGCGCACCACGGCGAACGCTTCCGCGCCGCGTGGAGCGAGCGCGCGGTCAACGCGTGGGACTCGATGGTCGGCAGCTCCGACATCGGCTGGTCCTTCGTCGACGCGTACGTCGGCGGCGACCTGGAGACGCAGCTCGACCGCAGCCCGCTGACCTACGCCGACCGCATCCGCATCCCGTTCATGGTCATGCACTCCGAGCACGACTGGCGTTGCCCGCTGGAGCAGGCGCAGCGGCTGTACGTCGCGCTCAAGCGCAACGGCACGGAGGCGGAGATGCTGCTGTTCCCCGGCGAGGGGCACGAGCTGAGCCGCTCCGGCAAGCCACGGCACCGGATCCAGCGGTTCGACGCCATCCTCGACTGGTGGGCGCGGTACCTGTAGGGAATCGGACCGTGAACTGGACGGTGCGGCGCGCCGTGCCCGCGGACGCGGCGCGGATCGCCGAGATCAACATCGCGGGCTGGCGCGCCGCCTACCGGGGACTGCTGCCGGACGCCTACCTCGACGGCATGCGCCAGGAGACCGTGCGGGAGCGGTGGGCGGCCCGCCTGCGCGGTGACGCCGAGCCCTCGGCGATGTTCGTCGCGGTGGGCAAGGACTCCGTGCCGTGCGCGTACGCGTTCGTCAGCGCCGCGCGGCAGGAGTCCGACCGGCACCCGGTGCTGCCGACGGGGGAGCTGTGCGCGATCTACGCCGATCCCCGGTGGCGTGGCACGGGTGCCGGGTTCGCCGTGCACCAGGCGGGGCTCGGGCACCTGGCCGCGCACGGGTTCCGGCACGCGGTGCTGTGGGTGCTGCGGGGGAACCTGCCCGCGCGGCGGTTCTACGAGGCGCGCGGCTGGAGCTGCGACGAGGTGTCGGCGGACCTGGACGTCGGCGGCGAGGCCGTGCCGGAGGTGCGGTACTCGCGGCCGCTTCAGGAGAGCAGGACGTAGTTCAGCTGCTCGCACACCCTGGCCAGCGGGATGTCCAGGCCCGGGTGGTCCAGCGGCAGCAGCACGTCCGGTTCGGCGGGCAGCGCCCCGGCGGCCGGCGGGTCCCACAGGCACACCGAGGGCCCGCCGCCGTCCATCGACGAGCGGTACCACAGGCCGTCGAGGTCGTCGAAGGCCGCGCGGATCGCCCGCGCCCACGCCTGCGTGACCTGCTTGGGGCCGCTGGAGATCTCCTGCGAAGCGCCGGCCCGCGTCGGCCACAGCCCGGACAGGTCGAGCAGCCGCAACGTCCGGGCGGGGTGCACGACGACCAGCTGGGGCGCGTTCGTGTGGCGGTCCACAATGGACGTCGTCTGGTACACCTCGGCCACGCTCGTGCGCACGGAGAGCCCGAAGTAGGCCACGCCGTTGCCCGGGTCCTCGGCGGGAGCGCCGCCGTGCCCCGGCGGCTGCGGGTCGAACCGGCCGTGGGGCAGCGGGCCGAAGCGGCGGAAGGTGTTCCAGCGCTGCGGGTGCGAGCCGCCCGCGCTGAAGATCCGGACCAGGCTGGTGGCCGGGTGCACGGCGACGACGTCCTCGTTCCGCCGGGCGGCGATGAGCGTGCCGCGTCCGGGCGGCAGGGGGAGCCGGGCCATCAGGTGCGGGGGCCCGCCTCAGAAGGCCGTGCCGAGCGTGGCGGCGAGCGCCGCCACGGGACGGGGATCGCCACCGGCGAGCAGCCACTGCCGCGGGCTGACGGGTTCACCGGCGATCACCAGGTCGTCCTGCGGGTGGGTCATGAACGCGGCGACCACGAGCGCGGGCTGGCCGGCGGGCAGGGCGGCGAGCACGGTGTCGAGGCCGGGCAGCACGCCGTCGTCGGTGAACTGCCACGCGGGCAGCCGCCAGCCGCCCTGGTCCTTCCAGCCGGTGAGCCTGCGCTCGGCGAGGCGGTGCCGGACGCGGCTGGCGTCGACGCCGAGCCGGTCGGCCGCCGCGGGCACGGTGAGCGCGGACTCGGCCAGCACGGCGTGAGCGGCGACCGCGCGGGCGCGGGGGTCGGGCTCGTCCTCGTGGTAGGGCGAGAGGTCGAGACCCGCTTCGGCGAGCGCTTTCCCTTGCGCGGGCGTGAAGAACCGGGACGGTTCCGGGTCCGGTGCGTCCAGGCGGCGGGCCGCGTCCTCGACCAGCGCGAGGAAGTCCGCGGCGTCGATCCGGAGGCCCGCCCTGGCGAGCACGGCTTTCAGCGCGACCGTCACGCCCCTCAGGCTAGCGCAGGTGTGCGCTTCCGTGCGCGGTCGCGGGGAATGTGCTTGACATGTGTCCTGTGTCACTCTAGCTTGCCTGGTAATCGATTTCCCGGGCGACGGCGGAGGTGCGCGTGGACCACGACGGCGCTCCGCTGGCCCAGCTGACGGGGATCAGCAAGTCCTTCGGCGGCACCCAGGCCGTCCGCGGGGTCGACTTCACCCTCCACGCCGGCGAGGTGCACGCGCTGCTGGGCGAGAACGGCGCCGGGAAGTCGACGCTGATGAAGGTGCTGTCCGGCGAGCTCACCCCGGACCACGGCGAGATCAGGATCGACGGCAGGTCCGTCCGCCTCACCGGACCCGCCGACGCGCAGCACGCCGGCATCGCGATGATCCACCAGGAACTCGACCTCGTGCCCGCGTTGTCCGTGGCGGAGAACGTGTTCCTCGGCCGCGAGCCCCGCACCCGGCTCGGCGCCGTCGACCGGCGGCGGATGGTGCGCGACACCGCCGCGCTGCTGGAGCGGGCGGGCGTCGGCTTCGGCCCGCGGCGGCCCGTGGAGCAGCTGCGCACCGGCGAGCAGCAGCTCGTCGTCATCGCGAAGGCGCTCTCGCTCGACGCCCGCATCCTCGTCATGGACGAGCCGACGTCCGCGCTGTCCGCGCCCGAGGTGGAGCGCCTGCTGGAGGTGATCGCTGAACTGCGGCGCGCGGGCGCCGGGATCGTCTACATCTCGCACCGGATGGAGGAGATCGGCCGCGTCGCCGACCGCGCGACCGTCCTGCGCAACGGGCGGGTGGTGGCGGGGTTCGACGCGCGGTCGATGACGGCGGCACAGGCGTCCGAAGCGATGGTCGGGCGCCCGGTGCACCTCGTGTTCCGCACCACCGGGAACGCCGCGGCGGGGGAGGAGCTGCTGCGGGTCGAGGGTCTGGCGGTGCGGACGCGGCGGCCCCGGCCGGGGCGCAGGGACCCGGCCGGGGTCGACCTGCGGGTCGGGAAGGGGGAGATCGTCGGGCTCGCCGGGCTGCTCGGCTCGGGGCGCACGGAGCTGCTGGAGACGCTGTACGGCGCCGGCACCAAGGGGACCTGGCAGGGGAAGGTCCTGTTGGCGGGCGAGGAGGTCCGGCCGCGCAGCCCGCGGCACGCGCTCCGGCTCGGGCTGGCGTTCGTGCCGGAGGACCGGCGGATCTCCGGGCTCGCGCTGGAGCACTCGGTGCTCGCCAACACGGTGCTGTCCGTTGTGGACAGGATCGCGCGGCTGGGCTGGGTGCCGCGCAGGCGCGAGCAGCAGGTGGCACGGGCTTCCGTGGAACGACTGGGGGTGAAGCTCGCGTCCCTGCGCGCCCCGGCGGGCGCGTTGTCCGGCGGTAACCAGCAGAAGGTGGTGCTCGGGCGCGGGCTGCTCACCGAGCCCCGCCTGCTGCTGCTCGACGAGCCGACGCGAGGGGTGGACGTCGGTGCCAAGGCCGAGATCTACCGGCTGCTCGGCGAGGTCGCGGAGCGCGGGGTGGGCGTGCTGCTCGCCTCGTCCGAGCCCGCGGAGCTGATCGGCGTCTGCCACCGGGTCGTCGTGCTGCAGGGCGGGCGCACGGTGCGGGAGCTGGACACCGGGCACACCTCCGAGGCGGACCTGCTCGCCGCCGCGATGGGGCAGGGGCAGCTGGAGGACCTGGTGGGAGGCAGGCGATGACGGCGGAACTGACGGAGGTCCCCGCGCGGCGGCACGACGTGCTGGCGGCGGTGTTCCGGTTCCAGAGCCTGTTCGGGCTGGTGGTGGTGTTCCTCGCGGCGGTCGTGTACTCGCCGAGCAAGAACGGGCAGCTGCTGTTCCTGGACTCCGGCAACCTGTTCAACGTCGTGCGCTCGATCTCCGAGATCGGCATCCTCGCGGTCGGGATGACGCTGGTGATCCTCATCGGCGGCATCGACCTGTCGGTCGGCTCGGTGCTCGGCCTGGCCAGCGTCGGCTCGGCGGTGCTGCTCGTCGACAACGGCCTCGGCGTCGTACCGGTGGTGCTCGCCGTGCTGGCGATCGGGCTCGGTTTCGGTCTGCTGCAAGGGTTCGCGGTCTCGCAGTTCAAGATCCAGGCCTTCATCGTGACGCTCGCGGGGATGCAGATCGCCCGCGGCCTGGCCCGGATCTGGTCGGGCGGGCAGGGCGTCACGATCACCTACGGCGACGCGCCGGGGCAGGCGCCGGTGGCGTTCTCGCTGCTCGGCGAGCGCACGTTCGACGGCGTGGTGCCGATCCCCGCGCTGATCTTCGTCGGGGTCGCCGCGCTCGCGGTGGTGCTGCTGCGGGTCAGCGCGTTCTCCCGGCACGTCTACGCGATCGGCGGCAACGAGAAGGCCGCGCGGCTGTCCGGGGTGCCGGTCCGCCGGGTGAAGGTCGTGGTGTTCGGGATCTGCGGCCTGCTCGCGGCGCTCGCGGGCATCGTGCACGCGGGGCAGCTCAACTTCGGCGGGCCGAACGACGGCGCGATGTACGAACTGGACGCCATCGCCGCGGTGGTGATCGGCGGGACCAGCCTGTCCGGCGGCCGCGGCTCCGTCGTCGGCACCGTGGCCGGGGCGCTGCTGGTCGGGGTGCTGCGCAACATCCTCGCGCTCAACAACGTGGACTCCAACGTCCAGCTGCTGGTCATCGGGCTGGTGATCGTCCTCGCGGCGGGCCTGCAGCGGCTGCGGCCCGCCTCGGTGTCCTGAACAGACTACAAAAAGGGGTTGGTATGACAAGGAAGTCAGCCCTCGTCCTCGGCGCGTGCGTCGTGCTGGCGGCCTGCGGGACGACGCACGAGAACACCGGGGCGGGCGGGCCGTCCGCCCCGGGGAAGTGCGGGGGCCCGTCCGGCAGCTACACGATCGGCATGAGCCAGGCCAACGTCGCCGAGCCCTACCGGCAGCGGATGGACGACGACATCCGCGCCGCCGCGGCGCAGGTGCCGCAGTTCAAGGTCAACTTCGCCGACGCCGCGCAGGACAACTCCAAACAGGTCGAGCAGGTCGACAACTTCGTGACGCAGCAGGTGGACCTGCTCATCATCAGCCCGAACGAGGCGACCCCGCTGACCGCGCCCGTCAAACGCGCCTACGACAAGGGGATCCCGGTGCTGGTCCTCGACCGCAAGGTCGACGGCGACGCGTACACCGAGTTCATCGGCGCGGACAACGTGGACATCGGCAGGCAGGCCGGGCAGTACTTCGCGAAGGTGCTGCTGCCGAACGGCGGCAAGATCGCCGAGATCCGCGGGCTCGCCGGTTCGACCCCGGCGAAGGAGCGCGGCGACGGGTTCGCGCAGGGCATCGAGGGCAGCGGCATCCAGATCGTCGCCACGCAGGACGGCGACTGGCTGCGCGACAAGGGGCAGCAGCAGGCCGACGCGATCCTCAAGGCGCACCCCGAGGTGCAGGCGATCTACTCGCAGAACGACCCGATGGCCGAGGGCGCGCGGATCGCGGCGCAGAACGCCGGCCGCGCGGACCTGCCGATCACCGGGATCGACGGGCTGCCCATCGAATCCGGCGGCATCAAGGCCGTCGAGGCGGGCAGGCTGTCCGCCACCTTCCTCTACCCCACCGGCGGCAAGGAGGCGATCGACGCTGCCAAGCGCATCCTGCTGGACTGCCAGCCGGTGCCCAAGACGCAGACGCTGGGCACGCAGCTGGTCACCAGGGACAACGCGGCCCAGGTCTACGCGAGGCTCAACGCCGGGGGGTGACGCGCCGGGTGCTGCCGCGCTCGATGAGCCGGGCCTCGAGCACGGTCGAGGAGGGCGGCAGCGAGGGATCGGCGATCCGCGCGAGCAGCAACCGCGCGGCGGCGGTGCCGATGTCGTAGGCGGGCTGGGCGACGACGGTCAGCGGCGGGTCCACGAGCGTGGCCCACGGGACGTCGTCGAACGCGACCACGCCGACGTCGCGGCCGGGGCGCAGGCCGGCCTCGCCCAGCACCTCCAGCACGCCGATCGCCATCGCGCTGTTCGCCACGAGCAGCGCGTCGGGCGACTCGGCGAGCAGGGCTTCGGTGGCCTGCCTGCCGCCCGAGGCGCGGTACTCGCCCCGGCGTTCGAGGTAGCGGTCGCGGCCCGCGGCTTCGAGCGCGTCGCGGTAGCCAGCGAGGCGGTCGTCGGCCGTGCGCACGCCGGCGGGGCCGGTGACGCAGCCGATGCGCGTGTACCCGGCGCCGAGCAGGTGCTCGGTGGCCTGCCGCGCGGCGCGCCGCGAGTCCACGAGCACCTGGTCGCATTCGGTCAGCGGGCGGTCGACGGCGACGACGGGGGTGCCGCGTTGCCGGAGCCGTTCGACGCTGGAGGACGCGTCGGCGGGGGAGAGCACGACGCCCGCGACCCGTTCCTGCAACGCGACGTCGATGTACCGCAGCTCCTTTTCGGCGTTCTCGTCGGAGTTGCACAGCACCACGGAGTACCCGGCGGTCTGCGCCACGTCCTCGACCCCGCGCGCGATCGAGGTGAAGAACGGGTTCTCCACGTCGGCGATGATCAGCGCGAGCACCGCCGTCTCCTGGCGGCGCAGGTTCCGCGCCAGTCCGTTGGGGTGGTAGCCCAGCTCGTCGGCCGCCGCGCGGACCCTCGCCACCAGCGCCGGGTCCACTGTGGACTTGCCGTTGAGCGCCCTGGACACCGTCGCCGTGGAGACGCCCGCCCTCCTGGCGACGTCGCTGATGGTCGCCACGGCGACCTCCCTTCCCGGCACCCTTGACAGTGCCGTCCGTCGAAGCATAGCGTCCCGAGTAATCGATTACCCGCACTAGGAGGCATTGTGGCCCGCATCGGCGTCGTCAGTATTTCCGATGGGCGTGACCATGTGCACGCCCGCAACGCGGGGTTCATCCAGTCCAAACAGGACGCGCTCGTCCGGTCGCTGAGCGCAGCGGGGCACGACGTGGTCGCGGGGAGCGAACTGGTCGCCACCAACACCCTCGCCACGTCCGTCGCCCGCGAGGTCGCCGCGGCCGGCGTGGACGTCACCGTGTTCTACTACGCCGTCTGGAGCTTCCCGCACTTCACGATGCTCGCCGCGGACGCCACGCGAAGCCCGCTCGTGCTCGTCGCCAGCACTGATCCGACGGAGCCGGGGCTCGTCGGCATGCTCGCCGCGGGCGGGGCGCTCGACCAGATCGGCCGCGCGCACACGCGGTTGTGGGGCGCACCGGACGACGCGGAGCTGGTCGAGAAGATCGGTGTGCAAGCGCGCGCGGCGAGCGCCGTCGCGTCGTTGCGGGGCTCGACGTTCGGCCGCTTCGGCGGTCGTCCGATGGGCATGAACACCGCCGTCGCCAACACCGACCAGTGGATGCGCCAGTTCGGGATCGACGTCGAGGAGATCGACCAGTACGAACTGGTCCTGCGCGCGGAGCGGGCCGACGCGGGTGAAGCGGCCAAGGCGCGCGAGTGGATCGAGGCGCACGCCGCGGGCGTGCACTACGACGGCAAGAAGCTCACCCCGGAACTGCTGGAGCGGCAGATCCGCTCGTACCTGGCGATCCGCGACATCATCGCCGAGCGGAAGCTGGACTTCTCCGGCATCAAGGGCCAGCCCGAGCTGACCGAGCACTTCGCCACGATGGACGTCACCGAGGCGTTCCTCAACGACCCGTACGACTGGAACGGTCCGAAGGACGTCCACGTCACCGCCACCGAGGCGGACATGGACGGCGCGCTGACCATGCAGCTGTTCCACCGGATCACCGGCACCCCGGTGTTGTTCGCCGACGTCCGGCACTACCACGCCGACCGCGACATCTGGGACCTGTGCAACTCCGGCCAGCACGCCACCTGGTACGCCGCCCGCAGCGACGACCCGGCGGAGAACCTGGCGAAGGTGCACTTCTACCCCGAGGTGTTCTTCTTCCCCGCGGGCGGGGCGTCCGTCCAGCACATCGCCGCGTCGGGGCGGATGACGCTGGGCCGGCTGACCCGCGAGGCGGGGGAGTACCGGCTGCAGCTCATGCTCGGCGAGTTCGAAAGCTACGACGACGCCACGAACACCGAGCTGATGCGGCAGTCCACACCGGAGTGGCCGCACGCGTTCGCGCGGCTCGACGTGGCAGGGGAGCGGTTCCTGTCGGAGTTCGGGGCCAACCACATCCACGCCGTGCCCGGCGACGTCCGCGCCGAACTGCGCGCCGCCGCGGCAATGCTGGGCGTCCGGGTCGACGAGTGGTCCCGTGGCTGAGCGCGGCCTGCTGCTCGGGATCGACATCGGCACGTCGAGTTCGAAGGGGGTTCTGGTCACGTCGCGCGGCGAGATCCTCGCCCGCGCTTCGCGCTCGCACGAGACGTCGTACCCGCACCCGGGCTGGGTGGAGCACGACGCGGAAACCGTGTGGTGGCAGGACTTCCTGGCCCTGTGCCGGGAGCTGGTGACGGCTGCGGACGGCAGGCCGCTGGCGGGCCTGGCCGTCAGCGGCATCGGTCCGGTGCTGCTGCCCGCCGACGCCGGCGGACGGCCGCTGCGGCCCGCGATCCTGTACGGCGTGGACACCCGCGCGCACCGGGAAATCGAGGAGCTGACCGAGGAGTTCGGCGCCGAGGCGATCCTGGAGCGGGCGGGCACGGCGTTGTCGTCGCAGGCGGTCGGGCCGAAGTGGCGATGGCTGGCGCGGCACGAACCCGAGGTGTTCGAGCGCGCGCGGCTGTTCCTGATGGCCAGCTCGTACCTCGTGCACCGGCTGACCGGTGAGTACGTGCTGGACCACCACTCGGCGAGCCAGTGCGACCCGATGTACGACCTGCGCGCGGGGGAGTGGGCCACGGACTGGGCCGAGCGCGTCGCACCCGGCATCGAGCTGCCGCGGCTGGTGTGGCCCACCGAGGTGGCGGGCACGATCACCGCCGCCGCGGCCGCGGACACCGGTCTGCCGCAAGGACTTCCGGTCACCGGCGGCACGGTCGACGCCTGGGCGGAGGCGGCCAGCGTCGGCGTGTCCGATCCCGGCGACACGATGGTCATGTACGGCACGACGATGTTCCTCGTCCAGGTGCTCGCCGACCCGAGGCCGCACACCGGGCTGTGGACGACGTGCGGGGCGTTCCCCGGCACGTACTCGCTCGCGGCGGGCATGGCGACGTCCGGCGCGATCACCGACTGGCTGCGGAAGCTCGTCGGCGGCGACTTCGCGGAACTGGTGCGGCAGGCGGCAGCCGTGCCCGCGGGCAGCCGTGGGTTGTTGCTGCTGCCGTACTTCGCGGGCGAGCGCACCCCGCTGTTCGACCCGGACGCCCGGGGCGTGATCGCCGGGCTGACGACCGGGCACGGGCTGGGCGAGCTGTACCGCGCGGCGCTGGAGGGCATCGCGTACGGGGTGCGGCACAACCTCGAAGCGATGCAGGCCTCCGGCGGCGAGGCGCGGCGTCTCGTCGCGGTCGGCGGGGGCACCCAGGGCGGGCTGTGGACGCAGATCGTGAGCGACGTGACGGGCAGCGAGCAGCAGGTGCCCGTCGAGACGATCGGCGCGGCGTACGGCGACGCCCTGCTGGCCGCCGTCGCGACCGGCGCCGAGCCCGGCTCCTGGAACCCGGTCGCCACGACGGTGCGGCCGGATTCCGCGCGTGCCGCCGTGTACGAGGAGTTCTACGCCCACTACCGGGCGCTCTACCCGGCCACGAGGGACACCGCGCACTTCCTCGCCGCCCAGCAGCAGGCCGCCGACCGCGCCGGGGCATCATGAAGGGCTCTTGATCCCCGACGCGGAGGAGGTGGTCGCGGTGTCGTTCGGCGAGCCGATGGGCCAGGGCTGGACGCAGATCTGGGAACTGCTGCTCGCGCTGCTGCTGTGCTCGCTGATCGGGCTCGAGCGCGAGCTCAAGCAGAAGAGCGCGGGGCTGCGGACGCACACGCTCGTCGGCGTCGGCGCGGCGCTGTTCCTGCTGGTCAGCAAGTACGGTTTCACCGACGTGCTGGCGGAGGGCCGGATCGTGCTGGACCCGTCACGGGTCGCGGCGCAGATCGTGTCCGGGATCGGGTTCATCGGCGGCGGGCTGATCTTCGTCCGCCGGGACGTCGTGCGCGGTCTCACCACCGCGGCCGTGGTGTGGATGAGCGTCGCGGTGGGCTGTGCGTGTGCGGCGGGGCTGCCGGTGCTCGCGATCGTGGTGACCGCGGCGCACTTCCTCGTCGTGTACGGCTACCCGCCGCTGATCCGGCTCGCGACGCGCCGCAGGCCCGCGACGTCCGTGGTGCGCGTCACCTACCGTGACGGCGAAGGGGTGCTGCGGAAGGTCCTGGAGCTGGCCACACGATCGGGTTACGCGGTGGAACACGCCGTGACCGAGCAGCGGAGCCTGGAACGCGAGGAGGAGGACGAGCACGGCCGCACGATGGTGCAGGCCCGCCACCTCATCGACCTGCGGATGCGCCTGGTCGGGCCGCGGAACGTGAACGAGCTGCTGGCCGTGCTGGCCGACCAGCCGGGCGTCGTCGGCGTGGAGACCGGCGATATCGATGATCGAAGTGAGTAATCAGCTCCCTACCCCGTCCGAGTGAAAGAAGTTGGCACGGCGTCAGCACGGTAACGATTCGTGCTCTTCTCCCGAGTAGTAGTTGACGCGCTCGGCGGAAGCGCGATGAGTCGGAAGAAGACCTGCCATGGGTGTAGTCCCCGCGGTAGGCCCCGCGCCAAGGCGGAGGCTCCGGTCCGGAACGGTCGTGCTGCTGGCCGGGCTCGGTGCGGTGCTGGCGATCGGGGTGGTTTCGGTGCTGGTCGCCGTGCAGCGCGCGGACGGCCCGGCACCGGCGACGCTGAACGGCGTCAACGTCCCGGCCGCGCCGCCGCCCCCCGTCGTGACGCACGTGATCACCTACGAGCTGTCCGGGACGGGCACGGCCCGCAACGTCACCTACGTGGGCAAGGGCGCGGCCATCGAGCAGGTCGCGCAGGCGGGGGCGCCGTGGAGCGTCACCGTCGAGGGCAGCGCCGCGCGGTACGTCAGCCTGACCGCCCAGCACGCCGGCGAGGGCACCCTGACGTGCCACATCCTGGTCGACGGGGTGGCGGTCAGCTCGTCGACCGTGAGCACCCCGGAGGCCATGCTCCGCTGCTCGAAATCCCTGGACTGAGAGGGCGGCGGCGCGGGCGGCGGCCCTGATCTGATCGGCGTGGCTTCGGGGGGCGGAACGCCGGACACCGCTCGACGGCTCACCCGCCGCACCCCGCTCACTGCGGCAGTCGGCGGCTTCCACCGCCCGCAGGGGCCCCGGCCTCCCGAGGCCACCAGCCTCGCCACTCATCCCGGCGCTCGGCGGGTTCCCGCCGCCCCGCGATCGCCGGCCCGCCGCTCGTCTCGGCGGTCGGCGCCTCGCCGCCTTCCCGCCGACGGCGCCTCGGCCGTTCCGTCGTGATGGTCTGGCGGCTTTCCGCCTCCTGCGGGAGTGTCGCCTTCCGCGGCCACCGGCGCTCGGCTTCCGCCGCCCGCTGGCGGCCTTGCCACCTGCGGCCTCCTGCGCCGTTCCGCTGCGGCCCCGCCTGCGCCGTCCGCCGTCGTAATCGGCGCCTTCCGGTTGCTCGCTGGCGGCCCCACCGCCGCCGCTGGTCTCGGCGCTCGGCGGCTGCCCACCGCTCGCTGGCGGCCTCGTCACTTGCGGCGCCCACCTGCGCCACCAACCCCGCCGCTCATCCTGGCGCTCGGCGGCTTCCCGCCACCGTGGGCCCCGCCGCCGCGGCAGCCTCGCCCACCTGCGGCCCCCGCCTGCACCGTCCGCCTCCGCGGTCGGCGCCTTCCGCCCGGCCGCTCGCTGGCGGCCCCACCGCCGCCGCTGGTCTCGGCGCTCGGCGGCTGCCCACCGCCTGCGGCCATCACCTGCGCCGTCGGCCGCCGTAGTCGGCGCCTTCCGCCCGGCCGCTCGCTGGCGGCCCCACCGCCGCCGCTGGTCTCGGCGCTCGGCAGCTACCCGCCGCCGCGGGCAGCCTCGCCACCTGCGGCCCCCACCCCCCGGCGCCTTCCCGCCACCACCCCCGCCGCTCCAACCCCCCAGACCGGAGTCCATGGCACGATCACCCCCGTGACGGGTGGGATGATCGTCCTCGGCCCGCTGTTCGCCGTTGTGCTGGTGGCGCTCACCGCGCTGGGCGCGGTCGTGCTGTGGCTGGGCGAGCTGGGGCCCGCGCGGGCCGTGGTCACCGCCGCGGTGCGGGCCGTCGTGCAGCTGGCCGCGGTGTCCCTGGTGATCACCGCCATCCTGCGGGCCGGGTGGCTCACCGCCTTGTTCGTGCTGTTGATGTTCGCCGTCGCCGCGGTCACCTCCGCCCGCCGCATCGGCGTGCCGCGTGCCGTGCCCGCCGTCGCCGCGGCGATCGGCGCCGGGGTGCTGCCCGTGCTGGCGCTCGTGCTGGTCACCGGCGTCGTGCCGTGGCGGACGATCGCGGTCGTGCCGATCGCGGGCATCGTGATCGGCGGCGCGATGTCGGCGACCTCGCAGGCCGCCCGCCGCGCCCTCGACGAGCTGAAGACGCGGCACGGCGAGTACGAGGCGGCGCTGGCCCTCGGCTTCCTGCCACGGGCCGCCGCGCTGGAGATCTGCCGCCCGTCCGCGGGGCAGGCCCTGATCCCCGCGCTGGACCAGACCCGCACAGTCGGCCTGGTGACGTTGCCGGGCGCGTACGTCGGCGTGCTGCTGGGGGGCGCCAGCCCGCTGCAGGCCGGGGTCACGCAGGTGCTCGTGCTCGTCGGCCTGCTCGCGGCCGAGGCGGTCGCGGTGCTGGTGGCGGTGCAGCTCGTGGCGGCGGGATCGATCGCGCGGTCCTAGGTTGGGGGCATGACACTCGCCGATCTCGTGATCGATGGTTTCGACCGCGTCCAGCAGGTGGTGCACGGCGCCGTCAAGGGACTGACCGACGACCAGCTGGCCACCCCGCCCGCGGAGGGCGCCAACACGATCGCCTGGCTCGTCTGGCACCTGACCCGCGTGCAGGACGACCACCTCGCCGACCTGGAGGACGCCGACCAGGTGTGGACCGCCCAGGGCTGGCACGAGCGCTTCGGCCTGCCGTTCAGCCCCGGCGCCACCGGCTACGGCCAGAGCGCGGAGGACGTCGCCGCGGTGCGGGCGTCCGCGGACCTGCTGACCGGCTACCACGACGCCGTGCACGACCAGACCGTGGCGTGGCTCGCCGGGCTGGAGGAGTCCCAGCTGGACCGCATCGTCGACGAGAACTGGGACCCGCCGGTGAGCCTAGGGGTGCGGCTGGTCAGCGTCCTGTCCGACGACCTCCAGCACGCCGGCCAGGCCGCTTACGTCAGGGGAATCCTGCTGCGGCGATGAGTTTCCCGCGCCGCCGCGGTCTGCACTGGCATGGGTGACTACGCGACCGTCAACGGGCAACAGCTGTACTACGAGGTGCACGGGGAGGGCAGGCCCGTCGTGCTGCTGCACGGGGGCCTGCTCACCTTCGAGTCCTCCTTCGGCCCGCTCCTGCCCCGCCTCACGAAGAGCCGGCAGGTCATCGGCGTCGAGCTACAAGGCCACGGGCACACGCCGGACACCGACCGGCCGCCGTCCCTGCCCGCCTTCGCCGACGACGTCGCCGGGCTGCTCGACCACCTCGGCCTGGCGCGGGCGGACCTGTTCGGGTTCAGCCTCGGCGGACTCGTCGCCCTGCAGCTGGCGGTGTCCCGGCCGGAACGCGTGGACCGGCTGGTGCTCGCGTCGGCGCACTACCGGCCCGACGGCTACCACGACGAGATCCGTGACCCGGCGTTGCAGGCGAACTCCACCCGCATGCCGACAGCGGACGACTTCCGGGACATGGTGACGGCCTACCAGCAGGTCGCGCCCGACCCGTCGCGGTTCGACGCGGTCGCCGCGAAGACGTCCGCGCTGGTGGGGGCCTTCACCGGTTGGTCGCCCGAACAACTGCGGGGACTGCGGGCACCCACGTTGCTCGTCTTCGGTGACCACGACTTCGTGCGCCTCGAGCACGCCACCGAGATGGCGGGCCTCATCCCGGACGCGCACTTGGCGATCCTGCCCCACACGACGCACACGCAGGTCCTCCGGCAGACCGACCTCGTCACGCCGATGGTGGAGTCCTTCCTGGACTGAGCCGAACGGGGGAGGCGCGGCCGAGCGGGTGAGTTCCCCTGCTCGGCCGCCGATTTCCCGGTGCCGCGCAACGGGAAACGCGGGCCGTTCCGGCGAGGACCGGCACCCAGGGTGGTGCCACCCGTCAACCGGACAGGGGGGCCGTCCCGCCGGAATGGCCGTCGCCGCGCGAGGGGCCGGGCTGGAACGGTCGGACGCATGCAGGCTTTCGCGTTGCCCGACTTCTACCTGCCGTACCCGGCCCGCCTCAACCCGCACCTCGAGCGCACCCGCGCCCACAGCGAGGAATGGGCGCGGCAGATGGGGATGCTCGACGCGCCGACCCCCGGCGGCGGGCTCGTCTGGGACGCCGACCGGCTGGCCAAAATGGACTACGCGCTGATGTGCGCGTACACCCACCCGGACTGCGACGGGCCGACCCTCGACCTCGTCACCGACTGGTACGTGTGGGTGTTCTTCTTCGACGACCACTTCCTCGAGGAGTTCAAGTACTCCCGCGACCTGGGCCGCGCCAAGGCGTACCTGGACCGCCTCGAACTGTTCATGACCGACGACCCGCCCGAGGTCACCAACCCGGCGGAGGCGGGGCTGGGCGACCTGTGGCGCCGCACCGTGCCCGCGATGTCCGAGGGCTGGCGCCGGCGGTTCGTCACCAGCACCCACAACCTGATGGTCGAATCGATGTGGGAACTGGACAACATCGACCGCGGCCGCATCGCCAACCCCATCGAGTACATCCAGATGCGGCGGAAGGTCGGCGGTGCCCCGTGGTCGGCGAACCTCGTCGAGTACGCCGTGGGCGCGGAGGTGCCCGACGAGCTGGCGGGCACCCGGCAGATCCAGGTGCTGACCGACACCTTCGCCGACGCGGTGCACCTGCGCAACGACCTGTTCTCCTACCAGCGCGAGGTGCGGGAGGAGGGCGAGAACTCCAACGCCGTGCTGGTGTTCGAGCGGTTCCTCGACATCCCGACGCAGGAGGCGGCCGACCTCGTCAACGACCTGCTCACCTCGCGCCTGCAGCAGTTCGAGAACACCGCGCTCACCGAGGTGCCCGCGCTGCTCGCCGACCGCGCCGTGCCGCCGCACGAGCAGGCCGGGGTCGCGGCCTACGTGAAGGGGCTGCAGGACTGGCAGGCCGGCGGGCACGAGTGGCACGCGCGGTCGAGCCGGTACATGAACGAGGGCGCGGCGGCGGATTCGGCGCTCGGCGGTCCGACCGGGCTGGGCACGTCGTCGGGGCGGCTGTCGTTCCTGCCGGGCATCCGGGGCAAGGCGCGGCAGCACGGGCACGTGCCGTTCCAGCCGGTCGGGCCGCTGGAGGTGCCCGAGCTGTACATGCCTTACCCGGTCCGGATGAGCCCGCACCTCGACGCGGCGCGTGAGTACTCGGTGGGGTGGGCGCGGGAGATGGGGATGCTTTCGGAGGGGGTGTGGACGGAGCGCCGGTTCCGGGGGCTGGACCTGGCCCACTGCGCGTCGATGATCCACTCCGACGCGACGCCGGAGCAGTTGTACCTGTCGACGGACTGGCTGTCGTGGGGCACCTACGGCGACGACTACTACCCGGCCGTGTTCGGCGCGACGCGCAACCTCGCGGCCGCGAAGCACCTCACCGATCGACTGCCGTTGTTCATGCCGCTCGACGCGGGGGAGACGCCTCCGCCGGCGAACCCGATCGAGCGCGGCCTCGCGGACCTGTGGCGGCGCACGGCGGGACCGATGTCTGAGACGCATCGTGCGACGTTCCGGCGGTCTGTCGAGGACATGACGGAGAGCTGGCTGTGGGAGCTGTGGAACCAGGCGCAGCACCGGATCCCCGATCCCGTGGACTACGTGGAGATGCGGCGCCGCACGTTCGGTTCGGACATGACGATGAGCCTGGCGCGCCTCGCGCACGCGGACGTCGTGCCGCCGGAGCTGTACCGCAACCGCGTGCTGCACGAGCTGGACACGGCGGCGCAGGACTACGCGTGTTTCACCAACGACCTGTTCTCGTACCAGAAGGAGGTCGAGTACGAGGGCGAAGTGCACAACCTGGTGCTGGTGGTGGAGAACTTCCTCGGCACGTCACGGGACGAGGCGGCGCAGCTGGTGGCCCGCCTGATGGGGGCGCGGCTGGAGCAGTTCGAGCACATCGTGGCGAACGACCTGCCGGGCCTGTTCGAGGACCTCGCGCTCCCCGCCGAAACGCGCGAGGCGTTGCTGGGGCATGCGGAGCACCTGAAGTACTGGATGTCGGGAATCCTTGAGTGGCACCGGAAATGCGTGCGGTACACGGAAGCGGAGTTGCGCAGAAACCGCTTTCCCGCGGCGGAGGCGCTGGGCGTGGGCTGATCAGCGCGCGTGCCGTCGCACCCAGGCGGGGGTGCAGCAGTACTCGCAGGGCACCAGCTCGCCGGGACTGACCTCCGCCCACGCGATCGGCACCGGCTCGTGGATGTTCATGCCCTGGCGGGCGGCGCGGCGCTGTCCTTTGTGGAGCCAGAGGCAGTGCGGATCGTTGTGGTACGCGTACCCCTCGACGCGGTACCCGCGCGGTAACACCCCCGGCGGCAGGGGTTTGCAGAGCGCGCACCAGGACACGGGCATCTGGTGGACGCACTCGTCCTCGTCGGGGGGTGGCTTGGGGGCCGGAGGTGTGGGGTGCGGGTTGGTGGGCGCGAGGGCAGCGGCGCCCGGCTGCGTGGCGGGTGGCAGGGGCTTGCCCTGCTGTCGCCCGCTGGCGGTGGGCGCTGCGGAAGCGGGGTGCGCCTGGATGGTGGCCGCCGGGACAGCGGGGTGCGGGTCAGTGGCTGCCGCCGAGGGAGCGCGGCCCGGTTGGCTGGCGGCGCCCGCGGTAGCCGGGCGCGCCCGCCCGCCAGCTGGCGCCGCCGAAGCCGGGCGCGCCTGGCCGGTGTCCCCCGGAGCCCCGGCGTGCACCCACACAGCGGGAGCAGGCCCACCCTGCCGCCGCTCGCCGCCGGAGGCCTGCGCCGTGGACGCCCGCGACCCGGACGCCTGCGGCCCGGGGACCTGCCGCCGAACGGCGAGCGGCAGCACCCCCTCCTCCTCGACGGGCTCCGGCTCCGGAGCCACCGGCGCCGGCGGCAGCTTCGCCGCCTCCTTCGCGCCCCGCACGGCCAGCCGGTCGGCACGCTCGTTGTCCGGGTGCCCCGCGTGGCCCTTGACCCAGTGCCACTCGACCTCGTGCCGGTGCAGCGCCGCGTCCAGGCGCCGCCACAGGTCGGCGTTCTTCACGGGCTGCTTCGCCGACGTCAGCCAGCCGTTGCCCTTCCAGCGCGGCATCCACGACAGCACACCGCTGCGCACGTACGTGCTGTCCGTGTAGAGCCGCACCGCCGACGGCCGCTTCAGGGTCTCCAGCGCCTGGATGGCCGCCATCAGCTCCATCCGGTTGTTGGTCGTCGGCCCCGGATCGGGGCCGTACAGCTCCCGCTCGTGACCGCCGTAGCGCAGCACCACACCCCAGCCGCCCGGCCCGGGGTTCGGGCTGCAGGCGCCGTCGGTGTAGATCTCGACGAAGGCTTCCCCCACGTCAGGAATCTAGCAACGGGCCGTCGACGCAGGCCCGCAGCACCGGGTCACCCCGCTCGCCGAGCAGGGCGGCCACCTCGTCCCGGTGCCCGCTCTCGACGAGGCAGCGGGCCGCGAGCACGGCCTGGTCGAGCGCTCTGCCGTGGTGGCGGACCACGTCCAGCCACAGCCGCGCGGCCGGCTCCAGCAGGCCGAGCTCGGCGAGCTTGTCCGCGGCCTCCATCCGCTTGTCGGCCGGGGTGTCCACGCTGACCAGCACCGCCACGATCTCCCGCCCGGCCTCGGCGCCGTCGGCGTCGATCCAGTTCTCGACGCAGTACGACACCCAGATCTCGTCGGTCGCGAGCGTCGCCAGGCGGGCCGCCGCGACCGCCTGCTCACGCCGCCCGATCTTGGTGAGCGCGCGCACGAGCTGGTGGCGCTGGTAACCGTCGCAGTCGAGCAGGCGGGGGTAGGCGGCGTCCAGCAGCTTCGCCGCGAGCGCGGGGCGGTGCTCGGCGGCGGCCAGCGCCACCTCGACCAGGAGGTCCGTCTGCGCCTGGGCGGCGAGCAGCTTGCCGGCGAGTTCGTCGGCGGCCTCGCCGTGCCCTTGCGCGCACAGCACCCCCGCCAGCCTCGCCCAGTACTCCGGGCCGCGAACGCTCGCCGCCCGCACCACGCGTTCCGCCGTGGCCGCGTCCCCGTCCTCGAGCAGGGCCTGCACGACGTTGGCGAGGTCCCACTTGTCCAGCCCCGGATGGTCCAAACTGGACAGTGCCTCTTCGCGAAGGGCGCCCTGGTCACCGAGGTCGGAACCCAGCGCCAGGAGCCGGAGCTTGTACTCGATCCCCAGGCCCGGCTTGTTCTCGACCAGTCGCAGGAGCTCACCGCTCTCGCCGCAGTTCGCGAGCACGCGGGCGGCCCGCACGAACTCGTACGGCCCCGCGTTGGGCCGCTCCAGCACGTTGCGCGCCAACGCGGCGGCCGCTCGCGGGTGCGACTCCTCCTGCAGGGTCACCGCCACGCCGAGCACGTGTTCGACGGGCCGCGTTTCGGTCGCCGCGAGGATTTCCGGTACGCCGTCGCCGCCCTTCGCCGCCAGTACGGCCAGCACCGCGTCGTTGAGCTCGTCCGCGGACGACGACTCCCGCGCGAAGACCTTCTCCGCGGCCCACAGCCCTTCCTCGGCGCAGTGCAGCCGGACCGCGAGATCGGCGAGGTTGCCCCAGCTCGCGGTGCCGTCCTCCCAGACGTCCACCAGCCGCGAGCCGAGCGGGAAGCCCGCGCCGTCGGTCACCGCGGGATCGGCCCGCAACCGCACCACCACCTCCCGCAGCAGTGGCGCCGCTGCCTCGCCGCGGCCGAGTTCGTCCAGCAGGTACAGCAGGGCGAGCTGCCTCGCGAAGTCCGCCGCCGCGCCGGCCACCAGGCGCACGAGCAGGCGTTCGCCGATCGTCGCCCCGTCGGGGACCAGCTCCTTGAGCACCAGCACACACCGGTGCAGCGCGGGCAGGCTCGCCCGCTCGGCGAAGGACTCCAGCCACCGGGCGGCTTCGGCGGTGTCGGCGACGCGGCCCAGCACCGCCGCGCACTCGAGCCTGGTGGCCTCCGACAGCTCCGGAGCGTCCCGCAGTTCCCGCAGCCGGGCGATCGCGGGCGCGCCGAGCGTCTCGGGCACGAACGAGACGAGCACCTGGCCGATCTCCTCCACGTCGGACCAGGGATGCCTGCGGGCGCCGTTCGCCAGCAACGCGTCGAGGATCCGGTCCACGACAGCGGCGGCGAGCCGGTCCCCGATCTCGATGCCCTCGGCGAGCAGCCGTCCCGCGAAGAGCACCTCGTCCTTCGCCCCGGCGAGCAGCACCTCGAACACGCGGCCCAGTTCGTTGCCCGCCCGGCCCCACAGCACGAACGTGAACAGGGCGAACGCCTGCGTCGCGAGGCCCATGCCGCGCTCGATCCACTCGTCGAGCCCGGGGAAGTCGGCGGAGATCTCGCGGGCGCGCCTGCGCGCGGCGAGGAACTCGGCGAACGAGTAGTGCCGGAAGTCGAGGACGTCGTCGGTCTGCTCGAACACGCCCGTGCTCGCGAGCAGCGCCCGCAGGTCCTCCTGCCAGCCCTCCGGCAGCTCCAGGCCCTGGCCGGCCACCCACTCGCACGCCGCTTCGAACAGCGGCGACTCGCTCTCCAGCCGGTGCGCGGCGAGCTGCTCGACGATGTCCGTGCGGTGCTTGCGCAGCCATTCGGCGAACGCGAGCCGTTCCGGTTGGTCCCGCAGGGAGCGGCGCAGCTCGGCCACGGTGTCGCGCCTGCTGGGCGTTTCGTCGAGCAGGTACGCCATGAACCGGTCGTAGAGGTCGACGCGGCTGTTGGGCAGCGGGCGCTGGGGTTCGAGCGTGTGCGCGATCGCCGCGATCGTGGCGAGCAGCGGGTTGCGGACCAGCTCCCGCAACCGGCCGTCGCCGACCTGGCGGACGAACTCGGCGGCCCGGCCGGTCGCGGTGACCGGGTTCTGCGCGCGGAACCACGCGCCGGCGAACTCGGCCAGCTCGCCGGGACCGAACGGCTGGAGGTGGTAGGTGTCGAGCCCGGCCCGTTCGAACGGCGCCAGCTCGCGGCCCGGCAGCGGGCGGGTGGTGACGACCAGGCGGTGGTCGGCGCCGCGGCGCACCTGGTAGGCGATGGCGTCGATCACCTGCGCGCGGGTCTCCGGCTCGATGATCTCGTCCAGCCCGTCGACGAACACCAGCCAGCGGGCGCCGAGCGCGCGGCGCGCGAACACCTCGGGCCGCGGCCGTTCCGACAGCAGGCGGCCCAGCGCTTCCTCGGTGCCGGCGGCGAGCAGTTCCGCCCAGGCCCGGTTCGCCGCGAGCGCCCGCGCGGGCACGCGCAACGGCAGGAGGGGCTCGCTCAGCGGGGGCTGGCCGTCACCGTCGCCGAGCCAGTACGCGGAAAGCTGCTGCACGTACAGGTAGCCGACGGTCGACTTGCCGCTGCCCGGTTCGCCGGTGAGCACGAGGTGCCCGCCGCGGTCGAGCGCTTCGGTGATGCTCAGCACGCGCTCGGCGGACTCCGGTGCCTGCTTGCGCTCCGGCTCCGGCTTGCGCCCGGGCTCGGGCGGCCGCTCGGCGAGCTGGGGGCGGATCGTCTGCTGCACGTACACCTGCGTCAGCTCGGGCTGACGCACGCCGAGCAGCTTGTACGGCAGCGCCTCCGTCGCGCGCTGCTGGGCCTCCAGCAGGTCACGCAGGGCCGGGGACAGCGGGGGCCGGTCCCGCCAGGACGTCAGCGGCCGGTCCGGCTCGACGGGCCCGCCGTGGAAGTGCAGCGTCAGCCGGTCGATGCTGCCCGCCTGCACGACGGGACCGTCGAACCGGCCGCCGCTGATCTCGTTGTGCCGCTCGACCATGGTCCAGTTGTACGGCACGGGGACGCCGTTCCGGGCGAAAAGCGGCCACTCGGTGCGGTCGGGTTTCAGGGTGTGGGGGTTCTCGGTGTAACGACACCACGGAGTATTCCGACTCCGGGGCGTGTTCGAGCTCATTCTGGACCCGCGGGCGGTCGGCACCCCGGTGGAGACGCTGCACAAGCTGGTCGGTGCCGCCGGCTTCGTCGTCACCGTCTCTGGCACGGCGCCTGCGGGCACCACGGAGCGAGCGATCCTCACCGCCGCCCCGAGGCTGGCAGAAGACCGGGACATCAGGACAGACGGGCTGAGCACCAGCCGGATCGGCATGTACCGCGTCTTCTGGGGAGTGGTTCCTCACCCCAGCGGAAGCCTCGCGCTGCTCGTCCCGCTGGCGGGGGAAGACGGCTGGGTCCACCACTTTCGCGTCGAGGTCCTCGACCCGGTGCAGGCTCTGGCGCAGCAGGGTTATTCGACGGGCGGCGGAGGCAACGGCGCGGTCACGGACGCCGGGTTCGCCCAGGCCTTCCGGCAGGCCGGAATCTGATCGCGGAGGTGGTGCCCGTGGCTGAAGCGGATGATCAACGGCCACAGTGGACGTGGCGGTTCTGGACCGCCGTGGGCATCGTGCTCGCGTTCACGGTGCTCGTGGTGGTCATGTTCCTGAACTCCGGCGGCGACGAGATCGTGTGGCAGCGGCGTGTGTACCTGTTCGGTGCCGTCGAAGCCCTCACGTTCACAGCGGTCGGCTGGATCTTCGGACGCGAGGTGGGCCGCGGTGCTGTCACGGCGGCCCGGCAGAACGCGGCCGCGGCGCAGGACGACGCCGACGCGGCACGATCCGAGGCGCGGGCGAAGACCGAGGAGGCGGCCGCCGCCGACCGGCGCGCTGTCGAAGAGAGGATCAAGGGCGAAGCCGTCGTGGCCGCGGTGCGCAGCTTCACCGAACCGGTCGCACCGGACGGGCTCAGCGACGTGACCGTCCGCCCCGGCGGACCCGCCGCCCTGCGGGATCTGCGCGCGTTCGTGGACGACCTCTACGGCTGACCCCCGTTCAACGCGTTCACGAGGAACGCACAGCGTTCTTCGGCCCGGGCGAGTGCCTTCCGGTACCGCGGCGTGTCCGGCAACTCCCGCCGGATCGCGACCGCCTCGCGCGCGGAGTCCAGTGCCTCGGCCAGCCGCCCGAGATCCTGCAGGCGGCTGGCTCGCTGGAGCAGCGACGTCGCCAGGCTCTCCCGGTTCGCGGGCACTGTGGGCGGAAGTTCTCGCTTGAGCGCGATCGCCCGGTCGACGTGGGGGAGCGCTTCCTCGTGATAACCGAGTGCACCCAGGCGGGCCGCCAGTGAGTTCAGCGAAACCGCGAGCGACGATCGGTAGCGGTCCGGCATCAGGTACGCCAGCCGTTCCCGGATGTGTACGGCCTCTTGGATCGTCTTCCACGCCGCCTCCGGGTCGGAGTTCGCGAGCCGGGCGGCGAGGTTGTTCAACGACAGCGCGAGAGCGGGCAGGTACGAGTCCGGAGACCTCTCCGCGAGGAGCCTGCGCAACTCCACCGCCTCGCCGACGACGTCTCGGGCCTCGGACTCGCGTCCCAGCCTGGACAGCCGTACCGCGAGGTTGTTCAGCGACACGGCGAGCGAGGCCTGCGAGGTGTCCGAGTCTTCCCGGTACAGTCCGCGTTTGAGGGCAACGGCTTCCTCGATCGCGGCGAGCGCTTCTTCGTCCTCCCCGAGCTCCGCGAGCCGCACGCTCAGATTGTTGAGCGACGCGGCCAGCTCCCGGCGCGAGTCCTCCGTCCCGGCCTCGGCGAGCCGTCGGCGGATCTCGACCGCTTCGCGTGCGTACGCGCCGGCGTCCTCGTGTTCTCCCGCACGGGCCAGCCGGATCGCCATCTGGTGCACCGACTGGGCCAGCAGCGGTTCCGCGGCCGGGTCCGCCGCCGCGAGCTCCCGGCGGATCGCCAGCGCCTGCTCGGTGTGGCGGCGCGCTTCGGGATAACGCCGCGCGTCGCTCAGGCGTGTCGCACACCTGCTCAACAGCAGTGCCCTGTCCGTCGGGGGTAGTTCAGCCGACAGCACGACCGCGGTCTCCGCGAGCGTCAGCGCGGCACCGGCCAGAGCCAACGAGGTAGCCGGAATCCGCTGCTCCACCTCGGTCAGCACGAGGGGATCGGGGATCAGCGGCGTTCCGGCCTCGATGAGGGGGGCCGCGACGGCCGGTTCGCCGGCGGAGATCGCGCCGGACACAGCGGGCCCGAGCCACCGGCGTGCATCCGCCCGCACAGCGGCCGACAGCGCCTCCGCCACCGCGGGGTGCCGGGCGGCCGCGCGAGCCGCGACCGTCCACGCTCGATCGCTCTGCGCCTCGGTGGCTCCGGTCAGCAGGATCTGCAGCAGGTCTGGCCGACGTCGTAGGCAGCGGGCCAGGAGGTCCTCACCGAGCCGGTCGGGTTCCAGCGGTGCGACACCGGCTTCGGCGGGGTACAACCCGCGCAACCACTGCAGGTACCGCCATTCGTATCCTGCGGGGGACTCCGGCACGGCGGCGACGACGTGTTCGGCCTCGGCGGGATCGTCCGCCCCCAGCAGCGTTGCCGCGCACACGAGGGTGCGGAGCAGCTCCGGATGGGTGTCCGGCAGCTGTTCGGCGTGGGCGGCATCGAGCCAATAGCGGGCCTCGTGGTGCAGCAGGCGGGCACTCGGCCCGGAGTCTTCCGTGGCGGCTGTGGGTACTGCC
Source organism: Amycolatopsis dongchuanensis (assembly GCF_039542405.1). NCBI lineage: Bacteria > Bacillati > Actinomycetota > Actinomycetes > Pseudonocardiales > Pseudonocardiaceae > Amycolatopsis > Amycolatopsis dongchuanensis. The sequence continues at coordinate 39,321 of NZ_BAABIB010000090.1, read as the reverse complement.
TCGTCGAGGACCTGGGTGAGCGCGGTCAGGCAGACCGTGAGTGCGTGTCCGTCCGCCGGCGGAGCGAACTCCTCGCGGACAGCCGTGCCGAACCGCTCCGCGAACCGGCGCAGGGCTTCCGCGTGCAGCGGTGCTGCCTCCGCGAGTGGGGGCAGTGCCCAGACCGGCGCCGACTCCAGCATCAGGGCCACGCGATCCGGACTTCGGGCTTGCAGGCGCTCCAGCCAGTCCCCGGTCGACCTGGCCAGCAGCAGTACCCGGACGACGTTCGTCCGCTCCCCGTTCCGCGCGAGCGTGTCCAGCAACCGCACCAGTTCGTCCTCACGCGTGTCGGCGTAGTCGACGACGAGCAGTACGGTTCCGCTCAGTGCCGCGAGCCGGTCCACGACCTCCGCGGGCACGTCCTTGTGCAGCAGGCCCGCGATCGTTCCCGGCCGCGTGGCCGCCCGCGCGCAGAGCTGCCTCGCGAGACGGGTCTTGCCCTCCCCGCCCCGCCCGGTCAGCAGCGCCACCCCCAGGTGGCCGCGTTGCCGCTGCCACGTCTCGATCCGTTCGATCAGGTCGTTGCGGCCCAGGAAGGGCACGAATTCGTATTCGCTCTTGAGGAGCAGGCTCGGCGGGGCGTCTTCCGGCAGGACGGGCCGGGGGACGAACGCGTCACGGACCACCTCGTCCCAGCCTTCGGCGACCCGCGTCCAATCCATCCGCTCGACGGTTTCGAGCGCGAGTTCCGCGAGCGTCTGCCGGAGCCGCGCCGCGGGCACCACCCAGGCACCGAGTGCGCTGGTCGCGTCGCGGGTGGTGCGCAACATCCCGCCGACGCGACCGGTACGCAGGCTCAGTACCGGGCTGCCGCTCATCCCCGGCACGGCCTGACCCCGTCCGAGCTTGACGATGTCCCCACCGCTGAACCACTTCTGCCCGGTCACGTCGAACGTCTCCGATTCGAGGGCGTGGCCGAACGCCGGAGCCACCCCGCAGGCCAGCACCCGGTCCGTGGTCCGCAGCGGCTCATCGTCGAGAACCACGCACGGGTGGTCCACCGCCTCCGCATCGGACAGGCGCAGTACGGCCAGGTCCGGCGGTGGGCAGGGGTTGGCGTTGACCACAGCGGGCTCTGCGTGCACGACGTCGGCGGCGAACCGCCGTCCACCCCATTCGACCTCGACAGCGCCGGAAACTCCGTCCGTCACGTGCGCGCAGGTCAGCACGGTGCCCGGGGCGACGAAGAACCCGGAACCCCGCAACGACCCTTCGCGGTGGACACGGACGGATGCCTGGGTGAGCAGCTCGACGAGTTGCGCCAGCCGGCCTGACTCGATCTCGCTCACGCGCGTTGAGTCGCGCCGCCCGTCGCTGGCATTACACGCGCTCAGGTCGTCACCGGCGTCAGCGCCGCGGGTGCTGCCACCGGGCTACCGGCCCCACAACAAAACGGGGCCGCCCAGCACCTGGGCGGCCCCGTTCGGGTGGTTTCCGGCTCACCAGCCCCGTTCGCGCCATTCGGCGAGCTTCGGGCGTTCCGCGCCCAGCGTGGAGTCGTCCCCGTGGCCGGGGTAGAACCACGTCTCGTCGGGCAGCACGTCGAAGATCCGTGACTCCACGTCGTCGATGAGCGAGCGGAAATCCTCCGGAGAGGTGGTGCGGCCGACGCCGCCCGGGAACAGTGAGTCACCGGTGAACAGGTGCGGCGGGCCGTCCGGGTCGCGGTACAGCAGGGCGATCGACCCCGGCGTGTGCCCGCGCAGGTGGATCACCTCGAGCGTGCAGTCGCCGACGGTGAGGGTGTCGCCGTGCTCCACCAGGAAGTCCGGCGGCACCGGCAGCGGACCGGCGTCGAGCGGGTGCGCGGCCGTGTTCGCGCCGTTCGCGCCCGCCACCGCGCCCAGCGCCTGCCAGTGGTCGCCGTGCTGGTGCGTCGTCACGACGGTGCGCAGCGCCGGCCGGTCGGGGCCGTGCCCGATGAGGTCCGAGATGCGCTCGGGGTCGGCGGCCGCGTCGATGAGCAGCGCCTCGTTCTGCGCCCGGCACACCAGCAGGTACGCGTTGTTGTCCATCGGCCCGACGGACAGTTTGGTGATGGTCAGCGCCCCGAGCGTGCGCCGTGCGGCGTCCCCGCCCGGCTCGACGTGCCCGGTGTAGTCCTCCACGACGTTCACCTGGCACACGGTAGCCGTCGCGCTGCGGCGAGTTCCACCCGTTCAGCCCGGTCTCAGATTCGTAACGTAACCTCGCTTCCCGTTGCCAGACCCCGCTCGAACTCCCCAGGAAGCCCGTGCCCCGCCAGAAATCGCGCAGAATCAGCTGGGACGCCGTCCGCGTCGCCGCCGTGCTGGCGGTGATGCTGGGCCACATCACCCACCAGGGCCCGCTCGCGCACCCCGAACTCGCCGACTACCCGTTCCGCGTCACCGCCCAGTTCGGCGCCGCCGGGCTCATGGTCATCTCCGGTTTCTTCGTCTGCCAGACGATCCGGCGCGGCTCGACGGGCCGCTGGCTGTGGCGCAAGGTCGCGCGCCTGCTGCCGCCGTACCTCGTCGCCGTCGTCGTCACCTACTTCGTGATGCGGACGGCGGGTGCGGTCTTCAACGGGCAGGGCTTCGGCGGCGGCTGGTTCGCCACGCTGTTCGGCCCGACCTCGGACGGCATCGCGTGGAAGACGTCGTGGTACGTCCCGGTCGGCAAGGACCTGCTGATCAACCTGTTCATGGTGCAGGGCTGGCACCAGTCGTTCATCTGGCTCGACGGCTCGTACTGGACGCTGCCGGTGCAGCTGATGGTGTTCGCGGCGGCCGCGCTGCTGTGGGCGCGTGTGCCGTGGCTGCGGGGCGACCGGCGGCTCCAGGCGCTCGCGTGGGGGCTGACGCTGGTGCCGCTGTTCGTCCGGTTCGTCGTGATCGGCGTGCACAACCCGGCACCGTGGGCGTACAGCGTGGTGTTCGGCTTCGGGCTGCACCGGATGCACGCCTTCGCCGCGGGCATCGCCGTGTGGCTGTGGTCCCGCGACCGCATGCGCGGCGCGCACCTGGCGCTGCTGCTCGCCGCCGTGGTGTGCGCGCAGGACCTGCACCTCTACCCCGACCACGTGGCGCTGCCCACCGATCCCGCGCGGCTGCCGTCGGACCTCGGTTTCGCCGTGCTCCTCGTCACGATCTGCGCCGCGGCGAAGGGGCCGGACTGGACGTTCCTGCGCCCGCTGGCCCCGGCGATCAGGTGGCTGGCCGGGATCTCCTACGGCGTGTACCTGGTGCACCAGGAGCTGGGCTACGTGCTCGCCAGGGTGCTGCTGGACCTCGGGGTGCCGGGCTGGGCGCGGCTCCCGCTCGTCGTCGCCGCGGCGATCCTGACCGGCTGGCTGCTCACTACACTGGTTGAACGACCGGTGCACGAGCGGCTGACCCGACCGCGCCGGACGGCGCCATCGCCCCGATCCGCGCCGGACGACCTCCTGCCCGAGCGGGCGGGCGGTCCGCCGGCGCCCGTTTCTGTCGGTGGTCCGTCCTAGCATGGCCGCGGCCGCAGCCTGACGGCCGGAATATCCAGTGAAGGGACCTTGGCGTGGCTGATCGCCTCGTTGTTCGCGGCGCCCGCGAGCACAACCTCCGCGGCGTCGACCTCGACCTGCCCAGGGACAGCCTGATCGTGTTCACCGGCCTGTCCGGCTCGGGGAAGTCGAGCCTGGCGTTCGACACGATCTTCGCCGAGGGGCAGCGCCGGTACGTCGAGTCGCTCTCGGCGTACGCGCGGCAGTTCCTGGGGCAGATGGACAAGCCGGACGTCGACTTCATCGAGGGCCTGTCGCCCGCGGTGTCGATCGACCAGAAGTCCACCTCGCGCAACCCGCGGTCCACCGTGGGCACCATCACGGAGGTCTACGACTACCTGCGCCTGCTGTTCGCGCGCGCCGGCAAGCCGCACTGCCCGCAGTGCGGCGAGCCGATCAGCAAGCAGACGCCGCAGCAGATCGTCGACCAGGTGCTCGAAATGGAGCCGGGGACGCGCTTCCAGGTGCTGGCGCCGGTCGTGCGCGGCCGCAAGGGCGAGTACCAGGACCTGTTCGCGAACCTGCAGCAGCAGGGCTACTCGCGCGCCCGCGTCGACGGGCAGGTGTACCAGCTCACCGACCCGCCGAAGCTGAAGAAGCAGGAGAAGCACCACATCGGCGTCGTGGTCGACCGGCTGTCGGTCAAGCCGTCGTCGAAGCAGCGGCTCACCGACTCGGTGGAGACGGCGCTGCGGCTGGCCGACGGGCTGGTCGAGCTGGAGTTCGTCGACCTGCCGGAGGGTGACCCGCACCGCGTGCGGGGCTTCTCGGAGAACCTGGCCTGCCCCAACGGCCACCCGCTGACCATCGAGGACCTCGAGCCGCGCTCGTTCTCGTTCAACTCGCCGTACGGCGCGTGCCCCGAGTGCACCGGGATCGGCATCCGCAAGGAGGTCGACCCCGAGCTCGTGGTGCCGGACGACGAGCTGTCGCTGGCCGAGGGCGCGATCGCGCCGTGGGCGGGCGGGCAGAGCGCCGAGTACTTCCAGCGGCTGCTGGAGTCGCTCGCGGAGACCATCGGCTTCCGGATGGACACGCCGTGGCGCAAGCTGCCCGCGAAGGTGCAGAAGGCGGTGCTGCACGGCGTCAACGAGCAGGTGCACGTCCGCTACCGCAACCGCTACGGCCGCCAGCGCTCGTACTACGCGAACTTCGAGGGCGTCATCCCGTTCCTGGAGCGCCGCCTCGACCAGACCGAGTCGGAGTACATGCGCGAGCGGTACGAGGGCTACATGCGCGAGGTGCCGTGCCCGGCGTGCCAGGGCACCCGCCTCAAGCCGGAGATCCTCGCCGTGACGCTGGAGCACGCCGAGTACGGTGACCGGTCGATCGCCGAGGTGTGCGCGCTGTCGATCGAGGAGGCATCGGACTTCCTCGACGGGCTCAAGCTCGGCCAGCGGCAGAAGATGATCGCCGGCGCGGTGCTCAAGGAGATCCAGGCGCGGCTGCGCTTCCTGCTCGACGTGGGGCTGAACTACCTCTCGCTCGACCGCGCCGCCGGTACCCTCTCCGGTGGCGAGGCGCAGCGCATCCGGCTCGCGACGCAGATCGGCTCGGGCCTGGTGGGCGTGCTGTACGTGCTGGACGAGCCGTCGATCGGCCTGCACCAGCGGGACAACCACCGCCTGATCGAGACGCTGACGCGGCTGCGCGACCTCGGCAACACGCTGATCGTCGTCGAGCACGACGAGGACACGATCCGCTCCAGCGACTGGGTCGTCGACATCGGGCCGGGTGCCGGTGAGCACGGCGGTCAGGTCGTCCACAGTGGACCGTACAAGAAGCTGTTGCGCAGCAAGGAGTCGCTGACGGGGCAGTACCTGTCGGGGCGCAAGGGCATCGCGGTGCCGGAGATCCGCAGGCCGGTCGACCGCAAGCGGCAGCTGACGGTCGTGGGCGCGCGGGAGCACAACCTGCGCGGTGTCGACGTGTCGTTCCCGCTGGGCTGCCTCGTGTCGGTGACGGGCGTGTCCGGTTCGGGCAAGTCCACGCTGGTCAACGACATCCTGGCGACGGTGCTGGCGAACAAGCTCAACGGCGCGCGGCAGGTGCCGGGCAGGCACACGCGCGTGCGCGGGCTGGACCTGGTGGACAAGCTGGTGCGGGTGGACCAGTCGCCGATCGGCCGCACCCCGCGGTCCAACCCGGCGACGTACACCGGGGTGTGGGACCACATCCGCAAGCTGTTCGCGGCCACCACCGAGGCGAAGGTGCGCGGCTACCAGCCGGGCCGGTTCTCGTTCAACGTCAAGGGCGGCCGCTGCGAGGCCTGCGCCGGGGACGGCACGATCAAGATCGAGATGAACTTCCTGCCGGACGTGTACGTGCCGTGCGAGGTGTGCAAGGGCGCCCGGTACAACCGGGAGACCCTGGAGGTGCACTACAAGGGCAAGACGGTCTCGGACGTGCTGGACATGCCGATCGAGGAGGCCGCGGAGTTCTTCGAGCCGATCAAGGCGATCCACCGGCACCTGCAGACGCTGGTGGACGTCGGGCTCGGCTACGTGCGGCTGGGCCAGCCCGCGCCGACGCTGTCGGGTGGCGAGGCGCAGCGCGTGAAGCTCGCGAGCGAGCTGCAGAAGCGGTCGACGGGCAAGACGGTGTACGTCCTCGACGAGCCGACGACCGGTCTGCACTTCGAGGACATCCGCAAGCTGCTCGGCGTGATCAACGGCCTGGTGGACAAGGGCAACACGGTCATCGTGATCGAGCACAACCTGGACGTGATCAAGACTTCGGACTGGATCATCGACATGGGCCCGGAGGGCGGTTCGGGCGGCGGCACGGTCGTCGCGCAGGGCACGCCGGAGCAGGTCGCCGAGGTCGAGGAGAGCCACACGGGCCAGTTCCTCCGCACGGTGCTGGCAGGCGCCTGAGGCAGCTCGGTGAGGCCGGTTTCCGGGCCGGTCTCACCGGAGTTCGCAGGCCCCTCGGGCTCAAGGGCCGACCACTGCTGTCGCTGTCGTGAGGAAGTCGTTCCAGCCGGAACCGGCGACCACCGGGTCGTGGACGATCGTGACCGCCGTTCCGGCGGACGACTCCACGAGAGCCGCCCGCCGGAACGCGGGGAGATGCTCAGCCCGCCAGCGAGCCGTCGCCGGTTTCCGGCGCACCGTGCGGAAGGACGCGGACCTGCTTGGCCCGGGCGTCCTTGTCCGGCGTGGCATGCGCGTCCGCCCGGGCCTTCTTGGCTTCCAGCGCCTTCAGGCACTCGGCGTCGCGGGCAGCGGCGAGCTTGCCCGCCTCGGCCTGGGTGGCCGCCTTGCCCGACAGCGCCTCGCAGGGGCTGGGGGCCGAGGCGCTCGCGGTGGGCAGGACGACGAGACTGCCGGCCGCGGCGAGCAGGTCGGCCGCGGTGAGGAGCTTCATGGTGGGCATGGGTTTTCCTTTCAGGACAGTTTGGCGTAGACGATGATGTTGTCGCGATAGCTGTGCGCGGCGTGGTCGAAGCTGCCGCCGCACGTGATCAAGCGCAGCTCGGGATCGGAGGTGTCGCCGTAGACGGCCTCGGTGGGGAACTGGTCCTTGTCGACCTGATCGACGCGGGTGACGGAGAACCTGGCGACCGAACCGTCCACTCTGGACACGGTGACCTCGTCTCCCGGCTTCAGTTCGTGCAGCCGGTAGAAGACGCCCTTCTGCCCCTTCCCGTCGACGTGACCGAGGATCACCGCGGGCCCGACGTCACCGGGCGGAGGGCCTTCGTGATACCAGCCCGCCTGCTGGGGAGTCTCCACCGGCGGCACCTGGACGGTGCCGTCGGCGTTCACCCCCAGCGGGACGAGACTCGAGTGCGCCCCGATCTTCGGGATGTCCACCGCGCTCGGGTCCGCGACCGCCACGGTCACCGGGCCCCCGGCGTTTTCCGCGGGTGGTGTGCTGCCCGCGCCGGCTGATCCGGTACCCGTGCACCCGGCGAGCAGCAGGCCGAGCACGGCCAGCAGGGACAGCACCGCGTTCCGCATCGATGCCGGCCGTCTTCTTGTTCTCAACGAGGACCCCCATCGCTTTCTGCGCTTGACGCCCCACAAGGCGCCGGACGGGCGCCTTCGTGTTGCGATCGTTATCTCACCGTTATCCGGGATCGCGTCGTGCGAGGCCCGCCGCCAGTAGCGGGGAAAACGAGGTTTGCCGTGGACAGCCACTGATTCGCGCTCAGCTGGAACCGTTACCGGCGCAACGACGTGTGCCCGATGGGGCACGTCCGACCTTTCCACGCCGGCCTCACCGAGGTTCGCGGGCTGCCGCGAAAGACCGCTCATACTGGAGCCCGTGCGGCTCAACGGCTACCGGTTCCGGGACACGTGGTTCCTGCCCGCCCCGCGGCGGGCCGTGTTCGACGCCGTGACCGATCTCGAGGGCTACCCGGGCTGGTGGCCCGACGTCCGTTCGGTGCGCAAGATCGACGAAGACACGGCGGAGCTGGTCTGCCGGGCGACGCTGCCGTACCGGCTGGTGATCCGCATGCGCCGCGCGGAGCAGGACGCGTCCGCGGGCCGCCTGCGCGTCCACCTCGACGGTGACCTCCAGGGCTCACTCGCCGCGCGCGTGCTCGGCCACCCCCGTGGCACGACGCTGGACATCACGCAGGAGGTCGTGGCCACGAAACCGTTGCTGCGCCGCCTCTCCCCGGTCGCGCGCCCGCTCTTCGAGCTCAACCACGCGCTCATGATGCGCCGAGGTCGGCGCGGTCTCCTCGACCGCCTGGCCTGACCCCCACGAAAGACGCCCGCCCGGGAAAACCCGGGCGGGCGCCGACGAACCAGCACTCAGGCGAGCGCCTTCTCCCTGGCGGGTTCCTCCGGGGTCTGCTCGTCCTCGTCCAGCAATGTGGTCTCGTTGAACGGTTCCCGGCCCGCCAGCACCGCCGCGGCCTTCTCCCGGTCGAACTCCTTCGTCCACGAGCCGATCAGCACGGTCGCCACCGCGTTGCCCGCGAAGTTGGTCACCGCACGCGCCTCCGACATGAACCGGTCGATGCCGAGGATGAACCCGACGCCGTCGACGAGGTCCGGCCGGTGGGACTGCAGCCCGCCCGCGAGCGTCGCGATGCCGGCGCCGCTCACGCCCGCCGCGCCCTTCGAGGCGATGATCATGAACACCAGCAGCGAGATCTGCTCCCCGATGGACAGCGGGCTGCCCTGCGCCGTCGCGATGAACAGCGTCGCCATCGTCAGGTAGATCGCGGTGCCGTCGAGGTTGAACGAGTACCCCGTCGGCACGGTGATCCCGGCGACGGACCGGCTCACGCCGAGGTGCTGCATCTTCGCGATCAGCCGCGGCAGCGCCGACTCCGACGACGAGGTCGACACGATCAGCAGGAACTCCCGCGCGAGGTACCGCAGCAGGCTGAAGATGTTGATCCGCGCCCCGAACCACAGGATCGCGCCGAGCACGATGGACACGAACAGCACGCACGTGATGTAGAACCCGAGCATCACGACCAGCAGGCTCCGCAGCGCCGCCCAGCCGGTGTTGCCGACGACGGCCGCGATCGCCCCGAACGCGCCGATCGGCGCGGCCCACATGATCATCGACAGGATCCGGAACACCAGCTTCTGGATGTGCTCGATGCCGCGCAGGATCGGCTTGCCCGCCGGCCCGAGCTTCTGCAGCGCGAACCCGGCCAGCAGCGCGACGAGCAGCGTCTGCAGCACCGAGCCCTCGGTGAACGCCGACAGCAGCGACGTCGGGATGATGCCGAGCAGGAAGTCCGTGCTGCCCTCACCGCCGGTCGCCTGCTGGTGCGCCTTCGCCGCGGCGCTGGGGTCCAGGTGCAGCCCCGAGCCCGGGTGCAGCACGTTGCCCACGACGAGCCCGATGATCAGGGCCACGGTGGACATCGCGAGGAAGTACCCGATGGCGATCAGGCCGACCTTGCCGACCTTGGCGGCCTTCGCGACCGAGCCGATCCCGAGCACGATGGTGCAGAAGATGATCGGCGAGATCATCATCTTGATGAGGTTGACGAACCCGGTGCCCAGTGGCGCGAGGCCCTTGGCGAACCCGGGCGCGAGGAACCCGGCGATGACGCCGAGCACGACCGCCGCGACGACGGCGAGATACAGGTAGTGCATCCGGTCGCGGCGCCGTGGCGTGGCGTCGGCGGATTGCGTTGTCGGCACCCTTGCCTCCAAGTGGGGACGGCGCGCCCTCACCGGCGCGACTCGACAGGGAACTATGCGGGGCGCCGTGGCCGCGGTCACGGTTGTGTTCATTGAGTTCACGCGGCCCGCGCCCGCCTCACCCCGTCCTGGCGTGCAGCGCCAGCCGGTCCACGCCGATCGCGGTCGTCAGCAGCCGCTCCTTGCGGTCGCTGAGCAGTTTCGCCGTCCAGTCGGTGAAGCCGCCGTCGCCGATCTCGAACCGGTCCTCGCCGCCGGTCAGGAAGACCTTGAAACAGAGGTGCCGGTAGTAGTCGCGTCCGCGCTCCCTGGTGGGATCGTCGACGACGCCGGGCAGCGACCGGACGGACTCGGCGATCGCCTCGCCCTGGCGGTCCAGGCACGTCAACGCGATCCGGAACTCGCGCCCCCGCAGCGCCTCGATCAGGAACCGCAGGTGCTCGGCGAGGTGCTCCCGTTCGAAATCCGGGCCACGGCCCGCCGTCACGAACGCGAAGAGCTGGAAGTGCGCCCCCGCCCCGTCGAACAGCTGGGCCCGCGTCACGCGCTGGGTGGTGGCGAGGCGGACCGTGCCCGCACCGGTCCGCCGTGCGGCGGCTTCGAGTGCGAGACCCACCGTCGAATCGGCCGCGACCTCGGTGCCCCGCACGGTCGCGACCGCCTTGCGCGGGTCCACCCCGCCCAGCACCCAGTGCGTGCCGAGTGGCACGAGCGGAGCCAGCGACACGGTGTCGGTGCCGGGCGGGAGCGCGGTCAGCAACGCGTCCTCGGCCCGGCGCAGCGACAGCAGGTCCACGGTGCCGGGCGTCGCGAACCGGTCCTCCCGGTAGCGGCGCAGCACGTCGGCCGGACGGCGCTCCCGCGCGCGACGCCGGAACACGTCGAGCAGGAACGTCGTCAGGTCGGACCCGGTGAGCCCGTCCAGCACGCTCGGGCCATCGGTCAGCTCGCGCACGCGGCGCACCGCCCGTTCGCTCATCGCCGCAAGCATGCCCACCCCGCCGCGGTCCTGTCAGCTCTTTTAGGCTCGTCGGGTGCGGAACCGGCGCTGGAGTCTGGCCCGCCAGCTGCTGCTGGTGCAGGTCGCGGGCGTCGTCGCCCTGGTGGGCGTCGGGGCGGGGCTGGCGTTCCTCGACGCGTCGCGCTCCGCGGACCAGCGGGCCACGCGCGAGGTGCTGGCGGTCTCCCGCACCATCGCCGACGCGCCGACCGTGCTCGACGCACTGTCCACTCCGGACCCGAGCACGCGGCTGCAGCCGTACGCGGAACAGGTGCGGGCCGACACCGGGGTCGACTTCGTCACGATCATGGACCCCGACGGCATCCGCTACACGCACCCCAATCCGGCGGTGATCGGGCAGCGGTTCCTCGGCAACACGGCGGAGGCGCGCCAGGGCGGTGTCGTCGTCGAGACCTACAGCGGCACCCTCGGGCCTTCGATGCGTGCCGTGGTGCCGGTGTTCGACCGCGAGCACCGGGTGGTGGCGCTCGTCGCGGTGGGCATCCGCGTCGAGGCGATCTCCGCGGAGCTGGCGCAGCGGCTGCGGCCGTTGTTCGCGGTCGCGGCCGCCGTGCTCGTGGTGGGGCTGACGGGCAGCGTGCTCGTCAGCGGACGGCTGCGGCGGCAGACGCGTGGCCTCGCCCCGGCCGAGCTGAGCAGCGTGTTCGCCTACTACGAGGCGACGCTGCGCGCGGTCCGCGAGGGTTTGGTGCTGCTGGGCGAGGACCGCCGTGTGGTGCTGTGCAACGACGGCGCCCGGGCGCTGCTCGGTCTGCGGGACGACCCGGTCGGCAAGCCCATCGCGGAACTGGGGCTGCCCGCCGACCTGGTGACCGCCTTCCGCGACGACGAGCCCCGCACCGACGAGATCCACCTGACCGACACGCGGGTGCTGGTGGTGAGCACCGCGCCCGTCCGCTCCGACGAGCGCGCCCGCGGCATCGTGGTGACGCTGCGGGACCACACCGATCTGCAGCTGCTCACCGGTGAGCTGAACACGACACGCGGGCTCGCGGAATCCCTCCGTTCCCAGGCTCACGAGGCGGCCAACCGGCTGCACACCGTGGTGTCGCTCGTGGAAATGGGCCGTACCGAGGAGGCGGTCGAGTTCGCGACGGCGGAGCTGGAGATCGCGCAGCGGCTGACCGACCGGGTCGTGGGCGCCGTCGCCGAGCCGGTGCTCGCCGCGCTGCTGCTGGGCAAGGCCGCCGAGGCGAGCGAACGCGGCGTGGAGCTGGTGCTCACCGACGACACCGCGCTCGACGAGCTGGACCTCGAACCGCGTGACCTCGTCACGGTGCTCGGCAACCTGGTCGACAACGCCATCGACGCCGCCATCGAGAACGCGGCCGCCGCCCGCCCGCGCGTAACCGTCACGGTGCGGGACGACGACGGGCGCCTGCTCCTGCGGGTCGCGGACAGCGGCCGGGGCGTGGCGGAATCGGCGAAGGACGCGGTGTTCCAGCGCGGCTGGACGACGAAACCGCAGGAGGGGCACGGGCTGGGACTGGCGCTCGTCGGGCAGGTGGTGCGCCGCTACGGCGGGGAGATCACCCTCGGCCACGACGGCGGCGCGGTGTTCAGCGTCCGCCTGCCGTTGCGCCGGGAGGTGGCGCGGTGATCCTGGTGCTGGTGGTCGAGGACGACCCGGTCGCCGCCGAGGCGCACCGGCAGTACGTCGAGCGCGTCGCCGGGTTCACGGTCGCCGGCGTGGTGCACTCGGGTGGCGAGGCGCTGCGGTTCTGCGAACGGCACGCCGTCGACCTCGTCCTGCTCGACTTCTACCTGCCCGACACGCACGGGCTCGCGGTGTGCCGTGCGTTGCGGGCGTCGGGGAATCCCGCCGACGTGATCGCCGTGACCTCCGCGCGCGACCTCGCCGTGGTGAAGGCGGCGGTGTCCGTCGGGGTCGTGCAGTACCTGCTCAAGCCGTTCACCTTCGGTTCCCTGCGGGACAAACTGGAGCGGTACGCGGAGTTCCGCGGGAGCAGCGGCGAGGCGGCCGACCAGACCGACGTGGACCGCGCGCTCGCCGCGTTGCGCACGCCGGGGCACAACGCACTCCCGAAGGGGATGAGCGCGCAGACCATGGACGCGATCGTCGGCGCGCTGCGGGCCGCGCCCGACGGGATGCCCGCGGGTACCGCCGCGGAGGTGACCGGCGTGTCCCGGGTGACGGCGCGCCGTTACCTGGAGTACCTGGCCGACAACGGGCTCGCGCGACGCGAGCCGCGCTACGGGCACGTGGGCAGACCGGAGGTTTGGTACCGCGCGAACCCCTCATCGCTTAGGCTGCGGCCATGACCCAGGGATATCCCCAGCAGCAGTTCCCGATCCTGCTGTCCACGATGAACGATTTGCCCGGCTACAAAGTGGTCCGGGTGTTCGGCGAGGTCTTCGGCCTCACCGTGCGCAGCCGGAACATGTTCTCCACCATGGGCGCGGGGTTCAAGGCGATGGCGGGCGGTGAGCTGAAGGGTCTGTCCAAACTGCTCTCGGACTCCCGGTACGAGGCGCTCGGCCGGCTCGCGCAGGAGGCGATGAACTACGGCGCGAACGCGGTGCTCGCGCTGCGCTTCGACTGCAACGAGATCGCCCAGACCGCCAGCGAGATCGCCGCCTACGGCACCGCGGTGTACGTCGTGCCGGAGGGTGCCGAGCAGGCGCCCCAGCAGCAGGCCGCGCCCCAGCAACAGCCGCAGCAGTACCAGCAGTACGCCCCGCCGCAGCAGCAGTACCAGCAGCCGCAGGGTTATCCGCAGCAGTGACGGCGCACTCCGGCCGGTCCAGCTCGGCGGCGATCTCGCCGAGGTGGACCGGCCGGTACTGCGAGCCATGCAGCCCGGCGACCTCCTACACGACGGCCATCAGCACCGCGGCGACGGCGAAACCGGTCACGGACAACAGGGTTTCCAGCACGGTCCAGGTCTTGAGCGTGTCACCGACCGACAGCCCGAAGTAGCGCGAAACGATCCAGAAGCCGCCGTCGTTGACGTGCGAGGCGATGATCGACCCGGCGGAGATCGCGACCACCAGCAGCGCCAGCTGCACCTGCGAGTAGCCCAGCTCGGTGACCGTCGGCGCGATGATGCCGCTCGTCGTCACGATCGCCACGGTCGCCGAACCCTGCGCGATCCGCAGCCCGCAGCTGATCACGTACGCCGCGAAGATCACGGGCAGGCCCGCGTCGTGCAACGAGTCCGCGACCGCCTTGCCGATCCCGGTCGCCGACAGCACCGCCCCGAAGAACGCCCCGGCCCCGACCACGAGCAGCAGCATCGCGACCGGCCGCAGCGAGGCCGCCGCCAGCTCGGAGAGGTCCTTGCCGCTCATCCCGCGCCGGTAGCCCAGCAGCCAGGACGCGAGCAGCACGGTGATCGTCAGCGCGACCGCGGGCGTGCCGACGAAGGCCGCGATCCCGGCCAGCACCGAGTTCTTCGGCAGCCAGATGCTGCCGAACGTGCCCGCGAGGATCAGCACGAGCGGCACCGCGATGATGCCCGTGACGAGGCCCAGCGACGGCGGGTGCTCGTCCTCCTCCTCGACGACGATCATCTCCTCCGGCACGGACCGGTTCATCCGCTTGCCGATCCAGCTCGGGAACAGCACGCCGCTGACGAACCAGGCGGGGATCCCGCACACCGCGCCCATCAGGATGATCCAGCCGAGGTCGACGTGCAGCAGCCCGGCGGCCGCGACCGGCCCGGGGTGCGGCGGGATGAACGCGTGCGTCATCGACAGGCCCGCGAGCAGCGGCAGGCAGTACAGCAGGATCGACCGGCCACCCTGCCGCGCCGCGACGTACACCAGCGGCGCGAGCACGAAGATGCCGATGTCGAAGAACACCGGGATGCCGAAGATCAGGCCGGCCAGCCCCATCGCGAGCGGCGCCCGCTTCTCGCCGAACGACCGCAGCAGCGCCCCGGTCAGCACGCGCGCCCCGCCGGAGCGTTCGAGTATCGAGCCGAGCAGCGTGCCGAGCCCGATGATCGCCGTGATGTGCCCGAGGATGCCCCCGAAACCCTTTTCCAGCAGCGAATCCGACGTCTTCTGCGCGGTGCCGACGATCGTGCCGACGGGCAGTCCCGCGGCGAGCGCGGTCAGCAGGCCCACCACGATCAACGCGATGAACGGCTCGACCTTCAGCTTGATGATCATCAGCAGCAGGACGGCGATGGACACGGCGGCGAGCGTGAGCAGCCCGCCCGTCGTGTGCTGCAACCAGTGGATCAAACGAACCTCCGTCGGAGCGAGTGCCCGGCGAGCGCGCCGGTCGGGGAGCCGTCGTCGAGGGCGGCGACGCCGTTGACGAAGACGTGGGAGATGCCCTCGGCGGGTTGCCGGGGGTCGTCGAAGGTGGCGGTGTCCCGGACGGTGTCCGGGTCGAACAGCACCAGGTCGGCGGCGTAGCCCTCGCGGACCAGCCCCCGGTCGGTCAGGCGCAGCCGCCGCGCGGCCCTGCCGGTCAGGTGGGCGACGCATTCGGGCAGGCTCAGCACGCCCAGTTCCCGCACGTAGCGGGCGAGGTAGCGGGGGAACGTGCCCCACGCGCGCGGGTGCGGCCGGTCGCCGACGAGCAGCCCGTCGCTGCCGCCGGTGTGCGTGCGGTGCTTCATGATCGTCCGCACGTTCTCCTCGTGCCCCACGTGCATCAGGCACGAGGTGCCCAGCCGCTCCGCCGCGAGCACGTCGAAGTACAGCCGCGCGGGGGGAACCCCTTGGCGCCGCGCGGCTTCCGCGACGGTCAGGCCGACGAGGTGCGCGTTCTCGGCCTTCCGGACGCCGTTGATCTCGATGGTCGACCAGTCCATCGGCACCCCGTGCGCGCCGTCGGAACCGGTTTCCTCGATGTCCACGCGGATGCGCTCACGGGTGTCCGGATCGGACAGTCGCGCCAGCGTCGCGTCCAGCCCGCCCTCGGCTGCCCAGCTCGGCAGCAGCGCGGACAGGTAGGTCGCCCCGGGCAGGTACGGGTAGGTGTCGAGCGTGATGTCCACGCCGTGGTCGAGCGCTTCGTCGAGCAGGCGCAGCAGGTCGGGCGCCTTGCCCTTGTTGACCGAGAAGTTCATCGTCGCGTGCGCCAGGTGCAGCGGGCACCGCGCACGGCGTGACACGTCGACCATCTCCGCGAACGCCTCCAGCGCGCCCGCTCCGTAGCTGCGGTGGTGGGGGCTGTAGTAGCCGCCGAGCTCGCCGACCACCTAGCACAACGCGACCAGTTCGTCGGTACTGGCGTACATCCCGGGTGTGTAGGTGAGGCCGGACGACAGCCCTGCCGCGCCCTCCCGCAGCCCGGTCGCCACCAGCTCCCGCATCCGGTCCATTTCGGACTCCGTCGCCGGGCGGTCGTCGTGCCCGACGACGAGCATCCGCACGGTTCCTTGTGGCACGAGATAAGCGGCGTTGACCGCGATGCCCTCGTCCAGCCGGTCCAGGTACTCGCCGACCGACCGCCACGACCACGCGAAACCGGCCGGGTCGTCGTTCCAGCCCGCGAGCTGCTGCCGCAACGCCGCCAGCGTCTCGTCGTCGACCGGTGCGTAGGACAGCCCGTCCTGCCCCAGCACCTCCGTCGTGACACCCTGGGACACCTTCGCGAGGTGGTCCGGCTGGGCGAGGATCTGCAGGTCCGAGTGCGAGTGCATGTCGATGAACCCGGGGGCGAGCACGAGCCCGTCCGCGTCGATCACCCGGCGCCCGGCGAGCGAGTCCCCGATCGCGGCGATGCGGCCCTCGCTGATCCCGACGTCGGCACGCACGAGAGGGGCCCCGGTGCCGTCGGCGATCCGGGCACCGCGGATCACTGTGTCCATGGGAGTTCCTAGAAGTAGGTCCGGACGAGGTCGACGACGGTTTCGCCGTCCACGACCGGGATCAGCTGCCACTTGTCGAACACCGTGCACGGGTGCGACAGCCCCAGCCCGATCCAGTCACCCACGCGCACCGGGGAACCGGCGGGCAGTGACAGGAACGAGTGCTGGTCGTTCATCGCGGTGATCGCGTGCCCGTCCAGCGGTTCGGTTTTCCCGTCCTGGCGCAGGAACTGCGGTTCGGGCAGCCCCTCGTCGAACGACGCGTCCCGCTTGCCGAGCGTCAGCAGCGCGAGGTCGTCCGTGGGTTTTGAGGTGACCTGGGCCCACGCGCGCAGCGCGGAGCGGAAGCGGTCGTGCAGCGGGGAAATCGAGCGGTAGAACCCGTCGTCGTGCGTGACGTACGCGCCACTGCGCAGCACCGGCACCACGTCCAGCCCGTCGGGCCAGCCGGTCAGTTCGTCCGCCACGAGGTCGAAGTAGGCGCTGCCGCCCGCGGTGACCACGATCGTCCCGTCGAAGAAACCACGCTCCGCCAACGTGATCGTCAGCGCCTTCAGCCGCCGCAGGTAGGCGGCAACGATCTGTCGCGAGTGCGTCGAGCTGTCGTGCGCCAGCGCACCCTCGTAACCGCTGACGCCGATCAGCCGCAGCGACGGGCTTTCCCGCACCGCCTCGGCGATCGCGAGCGCGGTCGCTTCGTCACGCGCCCCGGTACGGCCGCCGTCGCCACCCAGCTCGACCAGGACGTCCACGGGCCGCTTCGCCCCGGCCAGCGCCTCGGTCATCAGCTCCACGGAGCGGACCGAGTCCACCCAGCAGCTGAACTCGAACCCCGGATCCCGCTCCAGCTCGGCGGCCAGCCAGCGCAGCGCGGCCGCGTCCACCAGCTGGTTCGCCAGCAGCACGCGGGAAACGCCGAACGCGCGGTAGACCCGCAGCTGGCTCGCGTTCGCGGCGGTCATGCCCCAGGCGCCGAGTTCGAGCTGGCGCGCGAACAGCTGGGGCGCCATCGTGGTCTTGCCGTGCGGCGCGAGCCGGACGCCGTGGCCGGCACACCAGTCGGCCATCGTGCGGAGGTTGTGCTCGAGCGCGTCGGCTTCGAGCACGACCACGGGCGCGACGAAGCCGTCGTCGAACAGGTGGAGCCGCTGCTTCGCGGCCTGTCCGAGCGACAGCCCCCACAGTGCCGGAGGGATCGCCTTGAACCGCCAGTCGAGCGGTTCGTCCCGCAGCGCGGTGAGCGCGGCGGGGTCGAGCGAGCAGTCGGAGGAGGTCATCGGTACTCCGTTGCGTGATGTGCAATGGTGGTTGCACATGATGAATGCAGTAGATGTAGCATCGTCACTCGTGCGGGTCAATGGGAGCGGCCGTGAGCCAGAGTCTTGATCGCGGGCTGAGCGTGCTCGGCGCGCTCGCCCAGGGCGCGGACACGCTCGACGCGCTCGCCGAGGAGCTGGGCGTGCACAAGTCCACGGTGCTACGGCTGCTGCGCACCCTGGAGGCACACCACTTCGTCCGGCGCGAGGGCACGCGGCACTACCGGCTCGGCAGCGCGTTGTTCGACCTCGCCAGCCGCGCGCTGGAGGATCGCGACGTCCGCCGCAGCGCCGCGCCCGCGCTCGCGGAGCTGAACGCGCGCACCGGCCACACCGTGCACCTCGCGACGTACGAGGACGGCGAGGTCGTATACGTCGACAAGTACGAGGGCACGCACAGCGTGCGCATGTACTCGCGGATCGGCAAGCGCGCCCCGCTGCACTGCACGGCCGTCGGCAAGGTGCTCGTCGCCGCGCTCGACCCGGTGCGCCGCGCGGAGGTCGCGCGGTCGCTCGACTACCCGGCCCTGACGGAGAACACGATCACCAGCGCGGAGGCGTACCTGGCCGAGCTGGAGCGCGTCGCCGAGCAGGGGTACGCGGTCGACAACGCCGAGCACGAGGACTTCATCCACTGCGTCGCGGCCCCCGTGCGCGGGCCGGGCGGAGCGGTGCTCGCCGCGGTCTCGCTGTCGGTGCCGAGGGTGCTACTGGACTACGACGGGCTGCTCGCGCTCCTGCCGGAGCTGACGGCCGCGGCGGACGAGGCGTCCGTCCACAGCGGATGGACGGGACAGTGAGAGAGGGAGATTCGATGGGCAAGGTCGCGATCAGCACCGAGAACGCGCCGAAACCCGCGGCGAACTACTCGCCGGGTGTGCGCAAGGGGAACATCCTGCAGGTCGCCGGCCAGGTGGGCTTCGACCCCAAGACGGGGGAGGTCGCGGGGGCCACCGTCGCCGAGCAGGCGCGGCAGGCGTTCGCCAACGTGGAGGCGGTGCTCGCGGCGGCCGGTTCGAGCTTCGACGACGTGGTGATGGTGCGGGTGTACCTGACCGACACCGCGCACTTCGCGGAGTTCAACGAGGTCTACAACCAGCTGGTCAAGGAGCCCTACGCGGCGCGCACCACGGTCTACGTGGGCCTGCCCGAGGGGCTGCTGGTGGAGATCGACGCGCTCGCGGTGCTGGACTGAGCACGGCCGCCGCGGGGCCCGGGTTCGTGGCCCCGCGGCGGGTGCGCGTCAGTGGACGGGGCCGGTGTACTTCTCGCCGGGGCCCTGACCGGGCGCGTCGGGCACGGCCGAGGCCTCGCGGAAGGCCTTCTGGAGGGACTGGAGGCCGTCGCGCAGCGGCGCCGCGTGCAGGCCGAGGTACTCGACGGAGGACGTGACGAGCCCGGCCAGCGCGGTGATCAGGCGGCGGGCTTCGTCGAGGTCGCGGTGGGGGCTGGCGTCCGGGTCGGGATCGGCCAGGCCGAGGCGCTCGGCCGCGGCCGACATGAGCATGACGGCCGCGCGGCTGATCACCTCGACGCTGGGGATGTCCTCCAGTTCGCGCACGCCCGGGGAATTCTCGGGCTGGGAGGAAGCGTTGTAAGACACGTCTGCTACCCTTCCACGTGCGACCAGCCTCCGAGCGATCGGGGGCGGCAAGTGGAGCCCCGCTCCCACCCGTGTTGCCGGACAGGCGGCCGGGTCCGGTCTCGCCACCTCCGCGGTGGCGAAGCGCCCGCTTTCGGCGGGTGCGATCGGAACAGGGCCCCGCATGTCGGCGTTTCCCCAGGGAAGCCGGCGCCGGGGCCCGTGTGGTATGTGGGCACCAGGTCGAGCAGGCTGGACAACTTACCTCGGACCAAGGAGGCCACATCAGCTCCGAGACACGTATCAACGAACGCATCCGTGTTCCCGAAGTCCGTCTTGTCGGACCCAACGGTGAGCAGGTCGGGATCGTCCGGATCGAGGATGCGCTCAGGCTGGCCCAGGAGGCGGATCTCGACCTCGTCGAGGTCGCGCCGCAGGCGCACCCGCCCGTCTGCAGGCTCATGGACTACGGCAAGTTCAAGTACGAGAGCGCGCAGAAGGCCCGCGAGTCCCGCCGGAACCAGCAGCTGACCGTCATCAAAGAGCAGAAGCTGCGTCCCAAGATCGACCAGCACGACTACGAGACGAAGAAGGGGCACGTGTCCCGCTTCCTCTCGGCCGGCAACAAGGTCAAGGTGACGATCATGTTCCGCGGCCGCGAGCAGTCGCGGCCCGAGCTGGGCTTCCGCCTGCTGCAGAAGCTCGCCGACGACGTGCAGGAGCTCGGCTACGTCGAGTCGTCGCCGAAGCAGGACGGCCGGAACATGATCATGGTGCTGGCGCCGCACAAGAACGCGAAGGCGAAGCAGAAGGCCGCCAAGGAACCGGTCGAGTCCTGACGGCGCTTCGCGCAGACGCAGTCCGCAGCACACCGGGCGACCGGTGTGCTGCACTCTGAAGGAGAGCAATCATGCCCAAGATGAAGACGCACAGCGGGACCTCCAAGCGGGTCCGCGTGACCGGCAGCGGCAAGCTGCGCCGCCAGCGGGCCGGCCGTCGTCACCTGATGGAGAAGAAGGCCAGCAAGGTGACCCGCCGCCTGGAGGGCACCACCGAGCTCGCCAAGAACGACGTGGGCCGGGTCAAGCGGCTCCTCGGCCGCTGAGCTCCCCGCAGACCCGCTGACAACCCCCGGGGCGCCCGCCGCGCCCCCCGAGATCGACAGGATGGACCCGTGGCACGCGTCAAGCGGGCGGTGAACGCCCAGAAGAAGCGTCGCGCAACTCTCGAACTGGCCAGCGGCTACCGCGGTCAGCGTTCGCGGCTGTACCGCAAGGCCAAGGAGCAGACGCTCCACTCGCTCAACTACGCCTACCGGGACCGCCGCGCCCGCAAGGGTGACTTCCGCCAGCTGTGGATCACCCGCATCAACGCGGCCGCCCGGCAGAACGGCGTGACCTACAACCGGTTCATCCAGGGCCTCAAGGCCGCCGGTGTCGAGGTCGACCGGAAGGTGCTGGCCGACCTGGCCGTCAACGACGCCGCGGCGTTCGCGGCGCTGGCCGAGGTCGCCAAGCAGAACGTGACGACCGGTCCCGACGCGGAGAAGAAGTCGGCCTGAGCACGAACACCTCCCGGCCCGGGGTGGATCCGTTCACCGAGCGGACCCCCCGGGTCGTTGCTGCCCGGCGCCTGCTGCGCAGGGCCGAGCGCGAGAAGACGGGCCGCTTCCTGGCCGAGGGCGCGAACGCGGTCGCCGCGGCGCTGGCCCACGGGGGCGGTTTCATGCACGAGCTGTTCGTGACGGCGCGCGCCGAGCAGGCGTACCCGGAGCTGGTGACCGCCGCCCGCGAGGCGGGGGTGCGGGTGTCCCCGGTGACGGACCGCGCCGCCGACGGCCTGTCGGAGACGGTCACCCCGCAGGGCATCGTCGCGGTCTGCGACCTGCTGACCCGCCCCCTGGACGGCCTACTCTCGGCCGCACTCGCGGAGGCCTCGGACGCTGCCTCTGGCCTGTCGCCGGTCGCCGCCCCGGCTGAGCCGGGCGCTGCCTCTGCCGTGCCGCCTCCCGCCGCCCCAGCCGAGCCGGGCGCTGCCGAGGCTGGGACCGTCTCGACTGAGCCGGGCGCCCGCGCGACTGCCGCCGCGTCGGCTGACGCGGGTGTTGGCCTGGTCGCCGGGCCGGGCCCCGCTGGCCCGTCCGTGCCGCCTCCCGCCGCCCCGGCCGAGCCGGGCGCTGGTTCGGGCGCTGCCGTCCCGGCTGAGCCCACCGCTGGCTCGACGGCTGCCGCCTCGCCGGTCACCGACTCTGCTGCGCCCGGCACCGCCCCGGCTGGGCCGGGCGTCGCTGGCCAGTCCGCAACACCCGCCGCCGAGCCGGAAGCCACCCCGGTGGATGCCGTCGCGCTGGCGACCCCCGATCCCGCCGGGGCGCGCCTCATCCTCACCGAGCCCGCGGCGGAGCCTGCGCCCACGCAACCCGTCACCGAGCCCGCGCCCCGACTGCCCGCCGCCGCCCGCCTGGTCGCCGTCCTCGTGGACGTTGCCGACCCGGGCAACGCGGGGACGGTCATCCGGGTCGCCGACGCGGCCGGCGCCGATGCGGTGATCCTCGCCGGCGACAGCGTCGACCCGCACAACGGCAAATGCGTCCGCGCCTCCGCCGGCAGCCTCTTCCACCTCCCCCTCGCGCGGGAACGCGACGTCACCGCCGTGCTCGCCGCGTGCCGTGCCGCCGGGCTGCGCCTGCTCGGCGCCCACGGCTACGCCGAGACCGAGCTCGACGACCTGCCGCTGGACGCCCCTGTGGCCTGGGTTTTCGGCAACGAGGCACACGGACTGCCCGCCGAGGTCCTCGACGCCGTCGACGAGGCGGTCCGCATCCCGATCTACGGCAGGGCGGAAAGCCTCAACCTGGCGACGGCCGCCGCCGTCTGCCTGTACGGCAGCGCGATGGCCCAGCGCAGGTCGAGCGGAGGGTGACCGGCCGTCACCAGGAGGCAGTCGCCTAGAATTCCCCGGTAATCGCTTACGTGTGCTCGCCGTGCCGCGGACGAGTCCAGCGGACGCTGAGGAGTTATGCCCGGAGCCAACGACAAGCAGGACCCGCAGCCGGCCGACGCGCTGAAGCCGGAGACGCTGCGGGCCGCGATCAAGAACGCCGAGGCCGAGTTCGGCCAGGCGGCCGACCTGGACGCGCTGGCCGCCGTCAAGCCCGCTCACCTCGGTGACCACTCGCCGCTGCTGCTGGCCCGCCGCGCGATCGGCGCCCTGCCCAAGGACGAGAAGGCCGAGGCGGGCAAGCGGGTCAACGAAGCGCGCCAGGCCATCCAGAGCGCCTTCGACGCGCGCCGCGCGACGCTGCAGGCCGAGCGGGACGAGCGCGTGCTGCGCGACGAAGCCGTCGACGTCACCCTGCCCTGGGACCGGGTGCCGCGCGGCGCCCGCCACCCCATCACGACCGTCAGCGAACGCGTCGCCGACGTGTTCGTCGGGATGGGCTGGGAGGTCGCCGAGGGCCCCGAGCTCGAAGCCGAGTGGTTCAACTTCGACGCGCTGAACTTCGGCAAGGACCACCCGGCCCGCCAGATGCAGGACACGTTCTACGTCGGCGAGCCCGGTTCCGGCCTCGTGCTCCGCACCCACACCTCCCCGGTGCAGGCCCGCACGCTGCTGCACCGCGACCTGCCGGTGTACGTCGTGTGCCCTGGCCGCACCTACCGCACCGACGAGCTGGACGCCACGCACACCCCCGTCTTCTCCCAGGTCGAGGGGCTCGCCGTCGACAAGGGCATCACCATGGCCCACCTCAAGGGCACGCTCGACGCGTTCGCCCGCGCGATGTTCGGCGAGAAGTCGCGTACCCGCCTGCGTCCGCACTTCTTCCCGTTCACCGAGCCCTCGGCCGAGGTGGACGTCTGGTTCGAGGAGAAGAAGGGCGGCCCCGGCTGGGTCGAATGGGGCGGCTGCGGCATGGTCAACCCCAACGTGCTGCGTGCCTGCGGGGTGGACCCCGAGGTGTACTCGGGCTTCGCGTTCGGCATGGGCCTGGAGCGCACGCTGCAGTTCCGCAACGGCATCCCCGACATGCGCGACATGGTCGAGGGTGACGTCCGCTTCACCCTTCCCTTCGGAACGGAGGCATAGTGCGAGTCCCCGTGAGCTGGCTCCTCGAGCATCTCGACGCCGGCGAGGTCGGACCGCAGGAGCTGGCCGACGCCTTCGTCCGGATCGGCATCGAGGTCGAGGACGTCCAGCCCCTCAACCGGATCACCGGCCCGGTCGTGGTGGGCCGCGTCGCCGAGATCGAGGAGCTGACCGGCTTCAAGAAGCCGATCCGCTACTGCCGCGTCGAGACCGGCGAGGAGGACCTGCCGGGCGACGAGACCGAGGACGAGGACGGGCTGCAGGGCCTGAAGACCCGCGGCATCGTCTGCGGCGCCACCAACTTCGCCGAAGGCGACCTCGTGGTCGTCGCGCTGCCGGGCAGCGAGCTGCCGGGCGGGTTCGCGATCGCCCAGCGCAAGACCTACGGCCGCATCAGCGACGGCATGATCTGCTCGGCCCGCGAGCTCGGCCTCGGCGAGGACCACACCGGCATCCTCGTGCTGCCGCCGTCGACGGCCTCGCCCGGCGACGACGCGCGGGAGGTGCTCGGCCTCGAGGACACCGTGCTCGACGTGGTGCCCACCCCGGACCGCGGCTACGCGTTGTCGGTCCGCGGGCTGGCCCGCGAGCTGGCGTGCGCGCTCGACGTGCCGTTCGGCGACCCGGCCGCGCTCGACCTGCCCGAGCCGGAGGGCGAGGCCTGGCCGGTCCGCATCGAGGACGAGGACGGCTGCAAGCGGTTCGTGCTGCGCCGGATCACCGGCCTCGACGCCACCGCGCCGACGCCCTGGTGGATGCGCCGCCGCCTGCTGCTGGCCGGGATCCGGTCCATCTCGCTGGCCGTGGACGTCACCAACTACGTGATGCTCGAACTCGGGCACCCGCTGCACGCCTTCGACACGGCGTCGGTGAAGGGCGAGCTGGTGGTGCGCCGCGCCCAGCCCGGCGAGAAGCTCACCACGCTGGACGACGTGGAGCGCGCGCTCGACCCCGACGACATCGTGATCGCCGACGACAGCGGCGTGATCTCGCTCGCCGGCACGATGGGCGGCGCGAGCACCGAGATCAGCCCGGAGAGCACCGACGTGCTGCTCGAGGCCGCGCACTGGGACCCGGCGTCGATCAGCCGCACGGCACGCCGGCACAAGCTGTTCTCCGAGGCCGCCAAGCGGTTCGAGCGGTTCACCGACCCGCAGCTGTGCGCCGCGGCGGTCGAGCTGGCCGCGCGCCTGCTGCGCCGCTACGGCGAGGGCAGCATCCAGCCGGGCCGCACGGACGTCGGGCACGTCGAGCCGATGGCTCCCGTGACCATGCCGATCGACCTGCCCGACCGCATCGCGGGCGTGCGCTACGAGCGCGGCGTCACCGTGCGGCGGCTCGGCCAGATCGGCTGCAAGGTCCAGGTCGGCACCTCGGACGAGGGTGCGGCCATCGTCACGGCCGTGCCGCCGAGCTGGCGTGGCGACCTGCTGCAGCCCGCGGACCTGGTGGAGGAGGTGCTGCGGCTCGAGGGCTACGACAGCATCCCGTCCACGCTGCCGCCCGCGCCGCCGGGCCGGGGCCTCACCGAGACCCAGCGCCGCCGCCGGACCGTGTCGCGCGCGCTGGCCGAGGCTGGCTACGTCGAGGTGCTGCCGTTCCCGTTCATGTCGCCCGCGACGTGGGACGCGTTCGGCCTCGCCGAGGACGACGTGCGCCGCCGCACGGTGAAGGTGCGCAACCCGCTGGAAGCCGACAAGGACCAGCTGGCCACCTCGCTGCTGCCGGGGCTGCTGGAAACCTTGCAGCGCAACGTTTCCCGCGGTTTCCGTGATCTCGCGCTGTTCCACGTCGGACAGGTCGTCCTGCCCAGCGCCGCGCCGGTGCCCATGCCCGACCTCGGCGTCGCGCACCGGCCCAGCGACGAGGAGCTGGCCCAGCTGGAGGCCGCCGTGCCCGCGCAGCCGCTGCACGTCGCCGTGGTCCTGGCCGGGCAGCGGATCCGCCCGGGCTGGTGGGGCGACGGCGAACAGGCGAGCTGGGCCGACGCGGTGCAGGCCGCCCGCACGGTCGGCGCCGCCGCCGGGATCGAGCTGCGCGTGCGTGCCGCCGACCTCGCGCCGTGGCACCCGGGCCGCTGCGCCGAGCTGCTCGTCGGCGACTGGCCGGTGGGGCACGCCGGTGAGCTGCACCCGAAGGTCGTCGAGGCGCTCGGCCTGCCCAAGCGGACGGTCGCGATGGAACTGGACCTCGACGCGATCCCGCTGCCCGACAGCAGGCCGGCTCCCGCGGTGTCGCCGTACCCGCCGGTCCTGCTGGACGTCGCGCTCGTGGTCGACGCCAAGGTGCCGGCCGCGGACCTCGCCGAGGCGATCACCGCCGGCGGCGGCGAGCTGCTGGAGGACGTGACGCTGTTCGACGCCTACACCGGTGACCAGGTGGGCGAGGGCAAGCGGTCGCTGGCCTACAAGCTGCGCTTCCGCGCGCCGGACCGGACGCTGACCGTCGAAGAGGCCACGAAGGCCCGCGACGCGGCGGTCGCCGAAGCGGCCACACGGTTCGGCGCGGTGCTGCGGGGCTGAGCTCGTTCCCGCGGTGAGCCTCCGGAGCCGGAGGCTCACCGCGGCACGTATTTGAGCGCTTCCCGCACGGACAAGGGCGAAAGCCCGGGATGCGTGGCGACGAACTCGGCGACCCAACCGGGGTCCAGCCGCGAGTGCTGCCGCAGCGCCCAGCCGATCCCCTTGCGGAGGAAGAACTCGCGCTCGCCGATGCTCGCTTCGATCGCGTGGGTGAGCAGGCTGAGGTCCGTCGCCTCCTTGGCGCCGACCTGGCAGATGATCGCCGTCCGCCGCCGCCAGAGGTCCGGGTCCACCGCCCACCGCCGCAGCACCGGGCCGAGCACGCCGGGCTCGGCCCGCAACAACGGGCCCACCCTGCGGATCGCGATCTCGTCGACGTAGTCCCACCAGGCGCCGGTCACGATCATCTCCTCGTACAGCGGCAGCAGACCGCTGTCCTGCCACGGCGCGTAGGCACGGTGCCCGGTCAGGTCGATCGCGACGTAGCGTTCCTCCCGGAACTCCGCCTCCCGCCACAACTCCCTGGTGACGGCTACGAGCGTCGCCTTGTCCGGCAAGGGATGCTCGGCGAACAGCTGCCGGGTCAGCCGCTGCCGGACCGGTTTCGGCACTCCGCGAAACGGCAGCGCGGACTTCATGTAGGCCCGCATCTCCTCCGCCTTGGCGGGATCTCCCGCCGCCGCGAGCGCCTTCCGGGCCGCCGCTACCAAAGCGTCCACTGTGTACACCTCCATCGGGTGACGGCTTCAGGCCGGGCTCGGGTGGCGAAACCCGGCCGGATCGGAGAGGTTGTCGCGAGGCGTTGCTCGTTCCCGCCATGGCGTGGCGGAATTGTCGACGAAAAGGACCACAGTGAACAAACTCGTCTCCGCGCTCGCGGCGACCGTTCTGCTCTCCGGTGCCGTGGTCGCAGGCGGCCCGGCCCACGCGACCCCGGGCGTGCCCGAGTTCGACCCGGCCCCGATCACGTGGGGCGCCTGTGCTTCGGCGGGCCTGCGCAGGGCCGGAGCCGAGTGCGGCTTCCTGGAGGTACCGCTGGACTACCGCGATCCGGACGGCACCAAGATCTCGCTCGCGGTCTCCCGGGTCCGCCACACCACGCCCGATTTCCAGGGCGTCATGCTGGTCAACCCCGGTGGCCCCGGTGGCTCCGGCCTCACCCTGTCCGTACTCGGGCGGCACGTGCCCCACGGGGCGGGCGCCTCCTACGACTGGATCGGCTTCGACCCGCGCGGCGTCGGCGCCAGCAAGCCCGCGCTGGCCTGCGACCCCGGCCGGTTCGGCTACAACCGCTCCGCCTACGTGCCGACCACCCCCGAACTTGAGCAGTCGCACCTCGCCTCCGCCGAGGCGTACGCGAACGCGTGTGCCCGGAACGGCGAGCTGCTCGAGCACATGAAGACCACGGACTCCGCGCGGGACATGGAGTCGCTGCGCAAGGCGCTCGGCCAGGAGCAGATCAACTACTACGGCTTCTCCTACGGCACCTACCTCGGGCAGGTGTACGCGACGTTGTTCCCACAGCGGGTCCGCCGCATGGTGCTCGACGGCAACGTGGATCCCCGGAAGGTCTGGTACCAGGCCAACCTCGACCAGGACGTGGCCTTCGACCGCAACATCAAGATCTACTTCGACTGGGTGGCGAAGTACGACGCCGTCTACCACCTCGGCACGTCCGGCGACGCCGTCGAGCGGCTCTGGTACGAGCAGCAGGAGCAGCTCACGCGGCAGCCCGCGGGAGGTGTGATCGGCCCCGCGGAGTGGACCGACATCTTCCTGCAGGCCGGGTACTACCGCTTCGGGTGGACCGACATCGCGGAGGCGTTCAGCGGCTGGGTGCACCGGGGTGACTGGCAGGCGCTCAAGGCGCTCTACGACGACAGCGCCGGCGACGACAACGGTTACGCCGTCTACGCCGCCGTGCAGTGCAGCGACGTGCGCTGGCCGGCCGCGTGGGCGAAGTGGCGGGCCGACAACTGGCGGACGCACCAGCGCGCGCCGTTCGAGACGTGGGCCAACGCCTGGTACAACGCGCCCTGCCTGTTCTGGCCCGCGAAGCCCGGCATCCCGGTCCGCGTCGACGGCACGAAGGTGGCCGGTGCGCTGCTGATCAGCGAGGAACTCGACGCCGCCACGCCGTTCGAGGGCAGCCTCGAGGTGCGCAGGCTCTTCCCGCGCTCTGCGCTGATCGGCGAGCCCGGCGGGGCGACGCACGCCGACTCCCTCAACGGCAACGCGTGCGTGGACGACCAGGTCGCGGACTACCTGGCGACGGGCAAGCTGCCCGCCCGCAAGCGCGGCGAAGGCCCGGACACGACGTGCGACCCGCTGCCCGATCCCGTCCCCGCGGGCGCGGGACGGGCGGAACCGCGCGCGGCGGTGCCGGCCGCGTCCGCGTGGCGCTGACGGCGTTGTTTCAGCTCGTCGACGGTGTTTCATCAGGTCCCCCCAGACCGCTCGTGTGTGGTGCCGAGCACGCTACGACAGGGGTACGACAATTTCGGACCGCGACCGCCCGGAAGCGCTCGGTGACGAAAATTGTCGTAGGGGGTCGCTAGCCTCCCCGGCATGAACATCATCGAAGAGCACCGGAGCAAGGTCCGGGCCGGAGAAGACACCTATTCGATCGAGATCACGACCGTGCCGGGCGATGACGGGCCCGCGCGGCTGGTCGTCAGCGTCGGCGGGGCGGGGCCGCAGGGTGACCAGGTCGCCGACGGGCACCTCGAGGTCGCCGCGGCGGCCGCGGAGACGTTGGGGACCGTGCTGGCGGAAGCGCTGCGACATACGGTGGGCATCACGGGCGCTGGCGGTCGCCGGGCCCGTGCCCGGCCGGCGAGCCAGGGGCTGCCCTGGACACCGGAGCAGGACGCGGAGCTGGAGAGCCGGTGGATCACCGGCAGTTCCGTCGCGGACATCGCCGCCGACTTCGGGCGCTCGCCGGGTGCGGTGCGGGCGCGGCTGCCGAGGGTCGGCTGTGATCCCGAGCGTCCGGGGGAGTACCTGCCGGAGCCACCGAGCAGGCGCCTGGCGGGAGATCCGTGATCGGTACCGGGAGGGCGGCCGGAGCGCCGCCCTCCCGGGTACGGCACCCTGGCTTTGATTGAACTTGCGTGACCATGCATAATCATTCGTATGACGGTGAAGGTCGCGGTGGCCGGGGCGAGCGGGTACGCGGGCGGGGAGCTCCTCCGCCTGCTGCTCACGCACCCGGAAGTGGAAATCGGCGTGCTGACCGCTGCCAGCAGTGCGGGAACCCCGCTCGGGCAGCACCAGCCCCACCTGGTTCCGCTGGCGGATCGAGTCCTGCGCGAAACGTCGGCGGAAACCCTCGCGGGGCACGGCGTCGTCTTCCTCGCGCTGCCGCATGGTCATTCAGGGGAGATCGCCGCACAGCTGGGGCCGGACGTGCTCGTCGTCGACCTCGGTGCCGACCACCGGCTGCGCGACGCGGCCGACTGGCAGCGCTGGTACGGCGGCGAGCACGCCGGCACCTGGCCGTACGGGCTGCCCGAACTGCCGGGGGCGCGGGAGGCGCTGGCGGGCACCAAGCGGATCGCGGTGCCCGGCTGCTTCCCGACCGGGGGTTCGCTCGCGCTCGCGCCGGCGCTGGCGGCCGGGCTCGTGCGGCCCGAGGTGTCCGTCGTCGCGGTCACCGGCACGTCCGGTGCGGGCCGCAGCCTCAAGCCGCACCTGCTCGGGTCGGAGGTCATGGGGTCGGCGAGTGCGTACGGCGTCGGTGGCACCCACCGGCACACCCCCGAGTTCGCGCAGAACCTGAGCGCGGTCGCGGGGGAGCGGGTCACGGTGTCGTTCACGCCGGTGCTCGCGCCGATGCCCCGCGGCATCCTGACCACCGCGAGCGCGCCGCTGGCGTCCGAAGTGGACACAGCGGCTGTACGCGCGGTGTACGAGAAGGCCTACGCCGACGAGCCGTTCGTGCAGGTGCTGCCGGAGGGCTCGTGGCCGGTCACCTCGGCCACGCTGGGGTCGAACAACGTGCAGCTGCAGCTGACCGTGGACGAGTCCGCGGGCAGGCTGGTCGTCGTGTCGGCCATCGACAACCTGACCAAGGGCACCGCGGGTGGTGCCGTCCAGTCCATGAACGTCGCACTCGGTCTCCCCGAGACCACCGGACTTCCGACCGTAGGAGTCGCCCCGTGACCGTCACCGGACCGAAGGGGTTCCGGGCCGCCGGAGTCGCCGCCGGGATCAAGCCCACCGGCGCGCTGGACCTCGCCCTCGTCGTCAACGACGGCCCCGACCAGGCCGCCGCCGGCGTGTTCACGCGCAACGTGATCAAGGCCGCGC
Organism: Amycolatopsis dongchuanensis; assembly: GCF_039542405.1. Taxonomy (NCBI): domain Bacteria; kingdom Bacillati; phylum Actinomycetota; class Actinomycetes; order Pseudonocardiales; family Pseudonocardiaceae; genus Amycolatopsis; species Amycolatopsis dongchuanensis. Next base: position 9,022 of record NZ_BAABIB010000090.1, on the reverse strand, counting down.
CCGTGCTGTGGTCGCAGGAGGTGCTGCGGCACCGGCGGCTGCGTGCCGTCGTGCTGAACTCCGGCGGCGCCAACGCCGCCACGGGCCCTGGCGGGTTCCAGGACACGCACGCCACGGCCGAGCAGGTCGCGAAGGTGCTCGACACCGGCGCGATCGAGGTCGCGGTGTGCTCCACGGGGCTCATCGGCGAGCGGCTGCCCATGCCGGCGGTCCTGTCCGGAGTGGACACCGCCGCCGGGGCGCTCGCCGCCACGCCGGAGGCCGGGCTCGCGGCCGCCACCGCGATCATGACCACCGACAGCAAGCCGAAGCAGACGTTCAAGACGCACGCCGACGGCTGGGGGATCGGCGGCATGGCGAAGGGCGCCGGCATGCTGGCGCCCAACCTCGCGACCATGCTCTCCGTCGTCACCACCGACGCTTCGCTGGAGCCCGACGCGCTCGACGCCGCCCTGCGCGCCGCCACGAGAGTCACCTTCGACCGGCTGGACGTCGACGGCGGCACCTCGACCAACGACACGGTGCTGCTGCTGGCGTCCGGGGCGAGCGGGGTGTCCCCGGCCCTCGACGACTTCACCGAACTGCTCACCGCGGTCTGCCTCGACCTGGTGTACCAGCTGCGGGCCGACTCCGAAGGCGCCACGAAGGACGTCGACATCGTCGTGCGGGGTGCGGCGAGCGAGCAGGACGCTATCAACGTGGGCCGCACGGTGGCCGAGGACAACCTCGTGAAGACGGCGTTGTTCGGCTCCGACCCCAACTGGGGCCGGATCGCGATGGCGCTGGGCCGTGCCCAGGCCGAGATCGACCCGGAGTCGCTGTCGATCACGATCAACGGGGTCACTTTGTTCGCCAACGGCACCACGGCGGCCGACCGCTCCGCCGCCGACCTGTCCGGTCGCGCCATCGAGATCGTGATCGACCTCGGCGTCGGGGTCAGCACCGCCACGATCTACAGCACGGACCTGTCGCACGGGTACGTCGAAGAGAACAGCGCGTACTCGTCATGACGCCTTCCGAATCCCTGGTGACGGCCGACGACCGGCTCGCCACCGCCGCCGAGAAGGCCGGTGTCCTCATCGAGGCCCTGCCGTGGCTGCAGCGCTTCCACGGTGCCACGGTCGTGGTCAAGTACGGCGGCAACGCCATGATCGACGACGAGCTCAAGCACGCGTTCGCGCAGGACATGGTGTTCCTGCGGCTCGCCGGCCTGCGCCCGGTCGTCGTGCACGGCGGCGGCCCGCAGATCACCGCGATGCTGGGCAGGCTCGGCATCGAGGGCGAGTTCAAGGGCGGCCTCCGCGTCACCACGCCGGAGACGATGGACGTCGTGCGCATGGTGCTCGTCGGGCAGGTCAGCCGCGAGCTGGTGGGCCTGATCAACGCCCACGGCCCGTACGCGGTGGGTATCTCCGGTGAGGACGCGCAGCTGTTCATCGCCGAGCGCAAGCAGGCCACGGTCAACGGTGAGGCGGTCGACGTCGGCCTGGTCGGCGAGGTCGCGTCAGTGAACCCCGATGCGGTGCTGGACATCGTCAACGCAGGCCGCATCCCCGTCGTCTCCACCGTCGCGCCCGACGTCGACGGCGTGGTGCACAACGTCAATGCCGACACGGCCGCGGGCGCGCTCGCGGCCGCGCTGGGCGCCGAGAAGCTCGTCGTGCTCACCGACGTCGAAGGCCTGTACGCCAACTGGCCGGACCGGTCCTCGCTCGTGGACCGCATCCGCGTCGACCGACTCGAACAGCTGTTGCCGACATTGGCCAGCGGCATGATCCCGAAGATGGAGGCGTGCGCGAAGGCGGTGCGCGGCGGGGTCCGCGGCGCCCACGTCATCGACGGCCGCATCGCCCACTCCGTCCTGCTCGAAGTGTTCACCTCACGCGGAATCGGCACCATGGTCCTGCCCGAAGAGGAGCCGTCATGACCACCATATCGTCCAATGTGGACGGCCAGCAGCACTGGCAGTCCGCGCTGATGGCCAACTACGGCACGCCGCAGCTGACGCTGGTCCGCGGGGAGGGCGCGCGGGTCTGGGACGCCGAGGGCAACGAGTACGTCGACCTGCTCGGCGGCATCGCGGTCAACGCACTCGGCCACGCGCACCCCGAGGTCGTCAAGGCGGTCACCGAGCAGATCACCCAGCTCGGGCACACGTCGAACCTGTACGTGAACCCCGTCGCCGTCGAGCTCGCCGAGGCGCTGCTGGACGTCGCCGGGCTGGCGGGCGGCGCGAAGGTGCTGTTCGTCAACTCCGGCGCCGAGGCGAACGAGGCGGCCATCAAGATCAGCAGGCTGACCGGCCGCACCAAGATCGTCGCGTGCGAGGGCGCGTTCCACGGGCGCACCATGGGTTCGCTCGCGCTCACCGGCCAGCCGCCCAAGCGTGAGCCGTTCGAGCCCCTGATGCCCGGTGTCGTCCACGTGCCCTACGGCGACGTGGACGCGCTGCGGGCCGCAGTCGACGACCAGACCGCGGCGCTCGTGCTGGAGCCCATCATGGGCGAGGGCGGCGTGATCCCCGCGCCGGACGGGTACCTGCAGGCCGCGCGCGAGATCACCAAGCAGGCCGGCGCGCTGCTCATCCTCGACGAGGTGCAGACCGGCATGGGCCGCACCGGCACCTGGTTCGCGTTCCAGCGGGCGGGGATCACGCCGGACGTGTTCACCCTGGCCAAGGGCCTGGGCGGCGGTCTGCCGCTGGGCGCCACGATCGGTGTCGGCGCGGCCGGCGACCTGCTCCAGCCGGGCCAGCACGGCACCACGTTCGGCGGCAACCCCGTGTGCTGCGCCGCCGGTCTCGCCGTGCTGCGCACGATCGCCAGGGACAACCTCAACGACCACGTGTCCGCGCTGGGCAAGGACATCGCGAACGGTATCGAGGAACTGCACCACCCGTTGGTCGGCGGGGTGCGTGGCGCCGGGCTGCTGCTCGGCATCGCGCTGCGCGCGCCCGTCGCGCCCGCGGTCGCCAAGGCCGCGCAGGACGCCGGTTACCTCGTCAACCCGGTCGCGCCCGACGCGATCCGCCTCGCACCCCCGCTGATCCTGAGCGACGAACAGGCGCGGGGTTTCCTCGCCGCGCTGCCCGGTGCTCTCGACTCCGCCACCCCGAAGGACTGACATGCCACGCCACTTCCTCCGCGACGACGACCTCACCCCCGAGGAGCAGCTCGCCGTCCTCGACCTCGCCGACGAGCTGAAGAAGGACCCGCTCGGCAACCGCGCACTCGCCGGGCCGAAGTCGGTCGCGGTGCTGTTCGAGAAGAACTCCACGCGCACCCGGATGTCCTTCGAGGTCGGGATCGCCCAGCTGGGCGGGCACCCGATCATCGTCGACGGCCGCTCCATGCAGCTCGGCCGCGAGGAGACCATCGAGGACACCGCGCGCGTGCTGTCGCGCTACGTCGACGCCGTGGTGTGGCGGACGTTCGCGCAGCAGCGGATCAACGCGATGGCCTCGGCCGCGAGCGTGCCGGTCGTCAACGCGCTGACCGACGAGTTCCACCCGTGCCAGGTGCTGGCCGACCTCCAGACCATCCGCGAGCGCAAGGGGAAGCTCGCCGGGCTCACGCTGACGTACCTCGGCGACGGTGCCAACAACATGGCCCACTCGCTGATGCTCGGCGGGACCACGGCCGGGCTGAACGTCCGCGTCGTGTCGCCCGAGGGTTTCCAGCCGCTGCCGGAGGTCACCCAGGCGTCGAAGGAGCGGGCGGCCGAGACGGGCGGCAGCGTCACCGTCTACACCGACCCGAACGAGGCCGTCGAGGGCGCGGACGTGCTCGTGACGGACACGTGGACGTCGATGGGCCAGGAGAACGACGGCCTCGACCGCGTCACGCCCTTCCGCAAGCTGCAGGTCAACACCGAGCTGCTGGCCAGGGCGGCACAGGACGCCATCGTGCTGCACTGCCTGCCCGCTCACCGGGGCTGGGAGATCACCGACGAGGTGCTCGACGGCCCGGCCAGCGCGGTGTGGGACGAGGCCGAGAACCGGCTGCACGCACAGAAGGCGCTGTTGGTGTGGTTGCTGAACGAACGACGATGAGCCGCGCGGCCCGGCAGGCGCGGATCACCGAGCTGGTCTCCAGCATGGCGATCCGCAGCCAGACCGAGCTGGCGAAGCTGCTGGCGGCCGAGGGCATCGAGGTCACGCAGGCCACCCTGTCGCGTGACCTCGACGAGCTGGGCGCCGTGAAACTGCGGGGCGCGGATTCGGGCGCGCCGGTGTACGTCATCCCCGAGGACGGCAGCCCGGTGCGCGGCGTGCAGGGTGGTACCTCCCGGCTGTCACGCCTGCTGGCCGAGCTGATGGTTTCGGCCGATTTCTCGGGCAACCTGACAGTGCTGCGCACGCCGCCCGGCGCCGCGCAGTTCCTCGCCAGCGCGATCGACCGGGCGGCGCTGGAGGAGGTCGTCGGCTCGATCGCCGGGGACGACACGGTCGCGGTGATCGCCAGGGAACCGCTGACCGGCAAGGAACTGGCCGACCGGTTCTCCGCGCTCGCGCGGCGGTCGGCCACCGAGACGTGAACTACCAGAAGAGCTGAGGTTATGACCGAGGGAAACCAGCCGGTGCAGCTGTGGGGAGGCCGGTTCGCGAGCGGGCCGGCGGAGGCGATGGCGAAGCTGTCCGCCTCGACCCACTTCGACTGGCGACTGGCGCCGTACGACATCGCCGGGTCCAAGGCGCACGCCCGCGTGCTGCACAACGCGGGCCTGCTGACCGAGGACGAGCTGAACGCGATGCTGAAGGCGCTCGACCAGCTCGCCGAGGACGTGGCCTCGGGTGCCTTCACGCCGACGATCGAGGACGAGGACGTGCACACCGCCCTCGAACGCGGGCTGCTGGAGCGGGCGGGCGCCGAGCTGGGCGGCAAGCTCCGCGCGGGACGTTCGCGGAACGACCAGGTGGCCACCCTGTTCCGGATGTGGCTGCGGGACGCGGCCCGCCGCGTCGTCGCCGGCACGCTGGACGTGGTGGACGCCCTGGTGTCCCAGGCGAAGCGGCACCCGGACGCGGTCCTGCCCGGCCGCACCCACCTGCAGCACGCGCAGCCGGTCCTGCTAGCGCACCACCTGCTCGCGCACGCGCACGCGCTGCTGCGCGACGTGAGCCGCCTGCGGGACTGGGACGACCGCACGGCCGAGTCGCCGTACGGCGCCGGTGCGCTCGCCGGCTCGTCGCTGGGGCTCGACCCGGAAGCGGTGGCGAAGGAGCTGGGCTTCGACGCGAGCGTCGAGAACTCCATCGACGGCACCGCGTCCCGGGATTTCGCCGCGGAGTTCGCCTTCGCGCTCGCGATGCTCGGCGTGAACCTGTCGCGGATCGCCGAAGAGGTGATCATCTGGAACACCGCCGAGTTCGGCTACGTGACCCTCGACGACGCGTGGGCGACCGGCAGCTCGATCATGCCGCAGAAGAAGAACCCGGACGTCGCCGAGCTGACGCGCGGCAAGTCGGGGCGGTTGATCGGCAACCTCACCGGGCTGCTGGCCACGCTCAAGGGGCTGCCGCTGGCGTACAACCGCGACCTGCAGGAGGACAAGGAGCCCGTCTTCGACTCCGTCGAGCAGCTGGAGCTGCTGTTCCCGGCGATCGCGGGCATGCTCGGCACACTCACCTTCCACACCGAGCGGCTCGCCGAGCTGGCGCCCGCCGGGTTCACCCTCGCCACGGACATCGCGGAGTGGCTGGTGCGGCAGGGCGTGCCGTTCCGCGTCGCCCACGAGGCGGCGGGGGAGTGCGTGCGGGTCGCCGAGTCGCGGGGCGTCGGGCTGGAGGACCTGACCGACGAGGAGCTGGCGAAGATCTCGCCCGCGCTCACCCCGCAGGTGCGCGAAGTGCTGACCGTCGAGGGTTCGGTCGCGTCCCGCGATGCGCGGGGCGGTACAGCCCCTGCTCGGGTCGTGGAGCAGCTCGCGCGGCTGGAGGACCGGGTCGCGGGGTACCGCGAATGGATCTCCTGAGGATCCGGGACGTCGAGCCGGGAGAGCTGGGCGAGCTGGCGGTCCTGTGCCGTGAGCACGCCGAGTTCGACCGCGGGCTCGGCGAGCCGATCCCGCCGTTGCCGGACGACCTCGCGGAACGGTTGCGGCGCCAGATCTTCGGTCCCACGCCCGCGATGTGGTGCCTCGTCGCCGCGCTCGGGGACGAGCTCGTCGGCTACGCGTCGTACTGCTGGGTCCCGTCCACGTGGCGCGGCGAGCGCTACGTCCTGCTCGACTGCCTGTACGTGCGCGAGGGCGTGCGGCGCCGGGCGGTCGGCCGCAAGCTGTTCGACGCCGGTGCCGCTCGTGCCCGTGAACTGGGCGCCGAGCGGATGCAGTGGCAGACGCCGCGGGAGAACCACGCGGGGCAGCGGTTCTACGAACGCCTCGGCGCGCACGGCGTCGGCAAGCTCAGGTACACAGTGAAGCTGTGACGATCGACCACCTGGTGTACGCCACACCGGACCTCGCCGGCACCGTGGAGGCTCTGCGTGCGCAGGGCGTGCCACTGGTGCCCGGCGGGCCACACGTCGGGCGCGGCACCCGCAACCACCTCGCCGGGCTGGGCGGTGGCACGTACCTCGAGGTCATCGGCCCTGATCCCGAGCAGCCCGAACCGGAGGAGCCCCGCCCGTTCGGCATCGATGACCTGACGGCCCCGCGCCTGGTGACGTGGGCCGCGCGCGTGTCCGGTTTCCCGGACCGGGAGCTGCTCGGCCCGGTGCCGATGTCCCGCCGCCGCCTGGACGGTGTGCTGCTCGAATGGGAGCTGGCGTTCCCGCCGGGCGGTGACGGGCTGGTGCCGTTCCTCATCGACTGGCACGGCTCGCCCCATCCGGCCGAGAGCCTCGACCACTCAGTTCGCCTGGTGTCGTTCCACGGCGTCCACCCCGATCCCGATCGCCTGGCGCGCGAGGTGGCGGCGCTCGGGGAAAGCCTGGAGGTGCGGCGCGGCGAGCGCCCCGGTCTCGAAGCGGAACTGGCCACGCCGAAGGGCAGCGTGGTGCTGCGGTGAGGCAGTTCACGCGCGAGGAGCTCGCCGTCGACCCCCTGGATCTCGCCCGGGTGCTGCTCGGAGCGGTGATTGAGACGACGACTCCCGAAGGAGCGGTCGCCGCCCGCCTCGTCGAGGTCGAGGCGTACCGCGGCCAAGACGACCCGGCGTCGCACTGCTACCGCGGGCGCACCCCGCGCAACGAGGTGATGTGGGGGCCCGCCGGTCACCTGTACGTGTACTTCGTCTACGGCATGCACTTCTGCGCGAACGTGGTGGGCCGGGAGGACGGGGAGGCGGGCGCGGTGCTGCTGCGCGCCGCCGAGATCACCTCGGGTGTCGAGCTGGCGAAGGCACGCCGGAAGGCCGCCCGCCGCGAGCACGAACTCGCGCAGGGGCCCGCGCGCCTGACGTCGGCGCTGCGGATCGGCCCCGAGCACAACGGTGCCGACCTGACCGACCCCACCTCGCCGGTGCGCCTGCTGGTGGGCGAGCCGGTGGGACGGATCCACACGGGGCCTCGCGTGGGTGTGGCCGCGGCGATGGACGTCCCCTGGCGGTTCTGGATCGACTCGCCCGCCGTCTCCGCGTACCGCCGCGGAGGCCGGGCGACCCGGCAGAAAGCCGGTTGACCTGGTACGGGAGTATCGAGACGTGAGCGAACACATTCTCGACGAACTGTCCTGGCGCGGGCTCATCGCGCAGTCCACCGATCTCGACGCGCTGCGGAAGGATCTGGACGCGGGTCCGCTCACGCTCTACGGCGGTTTCGACCCGACCGCCGAAAGCCTGCACGCCGGTCACCTCGTCCAGCTGCTGACGCTGGCGCGGTTCCAGCGGGCGGGGCACCGGCCCGTCGTGCTCGGCGGCGGCGCCACCGGTCAGATCGGCGACCCGCGGGACGTGGGGGAGCGGACGATGGTCAGCCGGGAGGTCACGGCGGCGCGGCTGGAGAAGATCCGGGCGCAGCTGGAGAAGTTCGTGACGTTCGACGACTCGCCGTCCGGCGCGATCGTGGAGAACAACCTCAACTGGTTCAAGGACGTCTCCGCACTCGACTTCCTGCGTGACGTCGGCAAGCACTTCTCGGTCAACGTGATGCTCTCGCGGGAGACGGTCAAGCGCCGGCTGGCGTCCGACGGGATCTCCTACACCGAGTTCAGCTACCTGCTCCTGCAGTCCTACGACTACCTGCAGCTGCACCGGAAGTACGGCACGAAGCTGCAGATCGGCGGCTCCGACCAGTGGGGCAACATCATCGGCGGGGTCGACTACATCCGGAAGGTCGACGGCTCGGCCGTGCACGCGCTCACGACGCCGCTGGTCACCGACTCCGAGGGGCGGAAGTTCGGCAAGTCCACCGGCGGCGGCAACGTCTGGCTCGACCCGTCGCTGACCTCGCCCTACGCGTGGTTCCAGTACTTCGTGAACGTCGGGGACGCCGAGGTCATCCCGTACCTGAAGATGTTCACCTTCCTCAGCCGCGAGGAGATCGACGAACTCGCCCAGCTCACCGAGGAGAAGCCGCAACTGCGTGCCGCGCAGCGCAAACTCGCCGAGGAGCTGACGACGCTGGTGCACGGCGCCGAGCAGACCCGGCAGGTGACGCTCGCGAGCCAGGCGCTGTTCGGCCGGGGGGAGCTCGGCGAGCTGGACGCCTCGACGCTCGACGCCGTCATGGCGGAGGTGCCCTCCGGCGAGGTCCGGCTGGCCGAGGAGCCCACGATCATCGACCTCCTGCTGGCTCCCGGGCTCGTGGACAGCAAGGGGGCCGCGCGCCGCACGGTGAAGGAGGGCGGTGCGTACGTGAACAACGTGAAGATCAACGACGAGGAGTGGCGGCCGTCCGCGTCCGACGCGCTGCACGGCCGGTGGCTCGTGGTGCGCCGGGGCAAGCGGACCACGGGTGGCGTCCGTTTGCTGCTCTGACCTGGGGTTTCTCGTTTAGGGGACCCCCCTGTTCGGGGGCGTTTTCCGGGTGTGTAATCTTCTCTTCGTCGCCAGGGAGACCGGGCGGCGCGGGGCCACGAACCA
>NZ_BAABIB010000089.1:0-48774 GCF_039542405.1 Amycolatopsis dongchuanensis | reverse complement strand
GTCGAGTTGAGTGATCATCCCGTCGCCTGCGGTTTGTGCATATCACTTTGACCCAGAGCCGCAAGCTTGATCAGTCGGCCGCCGGACCCGGCGCATGTTGCGGCCCTGGCCCAAAGTGATCCACCGGTATCAGGCGACGGGATGATCACCCAACTCTAGGTGGTCGGGTCTGACGACCCTCGCTCCTCGTCCCTCCGGGCTCGTTGTGCTGCCTCGCGCATCTCGATCACCTCGGTCAGCCACTCTCCGGCTTCCCTGGCGACGTCGCGGACGGCGCCGGTGACGATCGTGGCTATGCGGCCCACGTGGGTGGCCGCGCTTTCGGTCAGCACCTGCACCGTGTCCTTACCGCGCTCGAACTGTCCCACCATGTTCTCCCCTAGGCTGCCCGGAGTTCCGGCTCCAGCGTAGTGGCCTGCTCCGGCTCCTGCTGCCCCGAAACGGGCAACGCCAGCCGCACGATCTTCTTCGCCACGCTCCACAGTTGCCGCCGCAACGGGCCGGTGTTGTACGGCAGGCCGTACTTCTCGCAGATGCCCCGCACCTCGTCGGCGATCTGCGGGTAGCGCCGCGCCGGGATGTCCGGGAACAGGTGGTGCTCGATCTGGTGCGACAGGTTCCCGGTGAGGATGTGGAACAGCTTCCCGCCGGTGATGTTCGCCGAGCCGAGGATCTGCCGCAGGTACCACTGCCCCCGCGTCTCGTTCTCGGTCTCCTCCTCGGTGAAGCTTTCCACGTCCGCCGGGAAGTGACCGCAGAAGATGATCGCGAACGCCCACAGGTTGCGCACCAGGTTCGCCGACGCGTTCCCCGCGAACGTCAGCGGCGCGAGCGGGCCCGTCAGCAGCGGGAACAACACGTAGTCCTTCCCGATCTGCCGCGACGCCTTCCGCAGGATCCGCCGCAGCACCGGCAGGTTCTCGGCCCACGTGCGCTCCCCGCGCAGCACCCGGTCGACCTCGAGATCGTGCAGCATCACGCCCCACTGGAACAACACCGCCAGCAACGCCGCGTACACCGGGTTGCCCAGGTAGTACGGGTGCCACTTCTGCGCCGGGTCCATCCGCAGGATGCCGTAGCCGATGTCACGGTCCTTGTCGAGGATGTTCGTGAACGTGTGGTGGATGTAGTTGTGCGAGTGCCGCCAGTTCGCCGCCGGCGCGACCGTGTCCCATTCGAACTGCTGGGAGCTCAGCGCCGGGTCGCGCGTCCAGTCGTACTGGCCGTGCATGACGTTGTGGCCGATCTCCATGTTGTCGAGGATCTTCGCCACCGAAAGCGCCGCGACCCCGCCGAGCCACGCGGGCGGGAAGTACATCAGCGCGCGGCCGGTGACCTCCAGCGCCCGCTGCGTCTTGATCACGTTCTGGATGTAGTCGACGTCGGCCTGGCCGAGGTCCTCGACGATCCGCTGCCGGATCGCGTCCAGCTCCCTGCCGAACTCCTCGACCTGCGCCGGCGTCAGCCTGTCCTGCAAACCGGTCATGAGGGCTGCTCCTAACAGTTGATTTCGACGTCACCGACGGGCACGGACACGCACAACTGGATCTCCTCGTCCTCCTCGGCGGACAGTTCGCCGGACCGGGCGTCCCGCACGGTGCCACGGGTCTTGACCTGCGTGCACGAGAAGCAGATGCCCATGCGGCAGCCGTGCTCCGGGCGCAGGCCCGCGGCCTCGGCCTGCTCCAGCAGCGCCTGCCCGGAGTTGCCGACCTCGACCCCGCTGCGGGCGAACCGCACGCGCCCCGTCGCGTCCCCGGCCTCCACCGCGAGCTTGAACTGCTCGGTGTGCACCTGTTCACCGAACATCGCGCGTACGGCGTCCAGCAGGCGCGCCGGACCGCACGCGTACGTCTCCGCCTCGCCGTACCACGGCGCGACCGCCTCGACGTGGGCGGCGGAGAACCGGCCGCCGAGGGCGTGCCCGTCCACGACGTGCACGTTCTCCCGCTCCAGCGTGGAAAGGTCGTAGGCCACGTCCCGCCCGTAGTGCAGGAACACCACCTCGCCCCGGTGCCCCTCGTCGACGAGGGTGCGCAGCATCGACAGCACCGGCGTGATCCCGCTGCCACCGCTGATCAGCAACAACCGCTCCGGCCGGGACCGCGGTAGCGTGAACCGTCCGTCCGGTTCGGACAGTCCCAGTACCATGCCTGGCTTCGCGTTGCGGTACAGGTACTGCGAAACCAGACCGTCCAGCGCGGTCGTGAACTCCAGCGCGTCCGAGTACTGCGAGTTGGCCGGCGAGTAGCACCGCGTGCGCCGCACCCCGTCGATCTCGACCGTGACCCGCACGTGCTGCCCGGCGGTGAACCCCCGCCACGCCCGGCTGGGCCGCACTCGCAACGTCACCGCGCGGGCCGTTCGGCGCACGCTCGTCACTTCACCCCGGATCTCGTGCCGGACCAGCATCGGGTCGACCAGTTCGAGGTAGCGGTCCACGCCGTGCGGGGTGAGCAGCGCTTCGGCGAGCGATGCGAGTCTGCCCATGCCGCACCTCCTTCAGTGAACACCTGTACACCCAATGATGGCGGACAGCGCCGGAACGAGCAAGGCCGGGGGTCGTAAGGTGATCAGCGTGACGGCGGAACCGGCGACGCGCCACGAGCGCAAGGAACGCACTCGGCGGGCACTGCTCGACGCGGCACTGGGCCTGCTGGCCGACCGTGGTTTCGGCAGCCTGAGCCTGCGCGAGGTCACCAAGCGGGCGGGCATCGTGCCGACCGCGTTCTACCGGCATTTCGCCTCGATGGACGAGCTGGGCGTCGCGCTCGTCGAGGAGTCGATGCGCACGCTGCGCGACATGATCCGCTCGGCCCGCGCCGACCGGCGGGCGTCCAGCGACATCATCCGCGCTTCGGTGCAGACCCTCCACCAGCAGGTCCGGGCCCACGAGGACCACTTCCGCTTCCTCGTGCGCGAGCGGTACGGCGGATCGGGCGCGGTGTCCCGCGCGGTCGCGACCGAGCTGCGGCTGTTCTCCAGCGAGCTGGCCGTCGACCTCGCGCGGTTCCAATACCTGCGGGAATGGTCGAACGAGGACCTGCACATGATGGCCGAGCTGATCGTCACCGCGATGCAGGCGACCGTGCTCGACCTGCTCGAAGCCCGTCCCGGCGCGGACGAACGCATCGTCCGGACAGCCGAAAAGCGTCTGAAACTCATCACGCTCGGGGTGCCCGCCTGGCGCAGCAGGACTTGACCCCGTTCGCGGGACCCCCTTTGCTGTTACCACTTGGGTTGATCGCCCGGCTCCGTCAGGAGGTGGTTCAGCGTGGTCGGATCCGCACCTCTGACGGTGGGTGTCGTCCGCGAGTCGTTACCGGGGGAGCGGCGGGTCGCACTCGTCCCCCGGCTGGTCGACCGGCTGGTCCGGCGCGGGTTGCGCGTCGTCGTCGAACCCGGTGCCGGTGCGGGCGTGCTGCTCGCCGACTCCGTGTTCGAGCAGGCCGGTGCCGAGATCGGGGACGCGTGGCAGGCCGGCATAGTGCTCAAGGTCGCGCCGCCCACCGCGGACGAGGTGGCCAGGCTGAAACGCGGCGCCGTCCTGATCGGCTTCCTGAAACCGCTGTCCGATGTGGACGGCATCGCCGCGCTCGACCGCGCCGGGGTGACCGCGTTCGCGGTCGAATCCATCCCGCGCATCACGCGCGCCCAGGCGATGGACGCCCTGTCCTCGCAGAGCAGCGTCGCCGGGTACCGGGCCGTACTCCTGGCCGCCGACCGGCTCATCCGCTTCTTCCCCATGCTCACCACCGCGGCCGGGACCGTGCCGCCTGCCAACGTGCTCGTGCTCGGCGCGGGCGTCGCGGGGCTCCAGGCGCTCGCGACGGCGAAACGGCTCGGCTCCCGCCCCACCGGCTACGACGTGCGGCCCGAGGTGGCCGACCAGGTCCGCTCGGTCGGCGCGAACTGGCTCGACCTCGGCATCGAAGCGGTCGGCGAAGGCGGCTATGCGCGCGAACTCACCGAGGAGGAACGCGCCGAACAGCAACGGAGGCTCACCGAAGCCATCACGCGGTTCGACGTCGTGATCACCACGGCGCTCGTCCCCGGCCGCAAGGCGCCGACGCTCGTCACGGAGGAAGCGGTGCGCGGCATGCCGGCGGGCGCCGTCGTCGTGGACCTCGCCGGGGAGTCCGGCGGCAACTGCGAACTGACCGAGCCGGGCAAGGACGTCGTCGTGCACGACGTCACCATCTGCTCCCCGCTGAACCTGCCCGCGGAAATGCCGGGCCACGCCAGCGAACTGTACGCGCGGAACCTGACCGAACTGGTCGAACTGCTGGTGGACGGCGACGGCGGGCTCGCGATCGACTTCGCCGACGAGATCGTCGCCGGTGCGTGCGTCGCCGGACGGGAAAGGGGAGCGGCCTGATGCTGGTGGAAAGCCTGGCGGTGCTCGTGCTCGCCGGATTCGTGGGTTTCACCGTGATCTCCAAGGTGCCCAACACCCTGCACACCCCGCTGATGTCCGGTACGAACGCCATCCACGGCATCGTGCTGCTCGGCGGGCTCGTCGTGCTCGGGCTCGGCGCCGACGGGGTGTTGAACAAGGTTCTGCTCGTGATCGCGATCGCGTTCGGCACCATCAACGTCGTCGGCGGGTTCCTCGTCACCGACCGGATGCTCGGGATGTTCAAGGGGCACAAGAAGGACGAGGCCGATGACTGATCTCATCGGCGTCCTCTACATCATCGCGTTCGCGTTGTTCATCTACGGCCTGATGGGGCTCACCGGCCCGCGCACCGCGGTGCGCGGCAACTGGATCGCCGCCGCGGGCATGGTCGTCGCGGTGGTCGCCACCCTGCTCACGCCGGGGATGAGCAACTGGGTCCTGATCGCGCTCGGCGTCTTGCTCGGCGCGCTCGTCGGCGTGCCGGCCGCGCGGCGCGTGAAGATGACGGCGATGCCGCAGATGGTCGCGTTGTTCAACGGCGTCGGCGGCGGGGCGGTGGCGCTCATCGCGTGGGTCGAGTTCCGCACCACGGACGGGTATTCGGACGAACCCCGCTACGTAGCCATCGCGTCGTTGTTCGCCGCGCTCATCGGTTCGGTGTCGTTCTGGGGTTCGCTCATCGCGTTCGGGAAACTGCAGGAGATCCTGCCGGGCAGGCCGATCACCCTGCGCTCACTGCAACAGCCGCTGAACATCGTTCTGCTGCTGGGTGCGGTCGGCTGCGGGGCAGCGGTGGTCGCGGGTGCGCACGCGGAACCGCTGATGATCGTGCTGCTGCTCGCCGCGGCCGTGCTCGGCGTGATGGTGGTGCTGCCGATCGGCGGCGCCGACATGCCCGTGGTCATCTCGCTGCTCAACGCCTTCACCGGGCTTTCGGCCGCGGCGATGGGGCTGGCGCTGGAGAACACCGCGCTCATCGTGGCCGGCATGATCGTCGGGGCGTCGGGCTCGATCCTGACGAACCTCATGGCCAAGGCGATGAACCGCTCGATTCCCGCGATCGTGGCGGGTGGGTTCGGCGGGACGACGGCGGTGACGGCCGGTTCCGGAGAGGTCCGTCCGGTCCGCAGCACCACCGCCGCCGACACCGCGATCCAGCTCGCCTACGCGAGCAAGGTCGTGGTCGTGCCCGGGTACGGCATGGCCGTCGCCCAGGCCCAGCACGCCGTCCGGGAAATGGCGCAGCTGCTGGAAGCCAAGGGCATTTCCGTCACCTACGCCATCCACCCCGTCGCCGGGCGCATGCCCGGCCACATGAACGTGCTGCTCGCCGAGGCCGACGTGCCCTACGAGCAGCTCAAGGAAATGGACGAGGTCAATTCCGAATTCCCGCAGACCGACGTCGCACTCGTGATCGGTGCGAACGACGTGACGAATCCCGCCGCCCGCAACGACCCCGGCTCACCCATTTACGGAATGCCGATCCTCGACGTCAGCGCGAGCCGCTCGGTCATCGTGCTGAAACGCTCGATGAGTTCCGGTTTCGCGGGAATCGACAACGACCTGTTCTACGAACCACGGACCACCATGCTCTTCGGCGACGCCAAGACCTCCGTCGGGGAGATCGTCGAAGAGCTGAAGAACCTGTAGAGCTCAGGCGCCCGCGCTGGAGAACACCACCGGCGGCGCCTTGCGGGTGGCGCGGCGCGGGGCCTTTTCCGTGGACGCGGCTTTCTTGGCCGCCGCGGGCTTCTTCGCGGTGGCCCTGGTGCCGGTCGATTTCGCGGCCGTGGACCGGGTGCCGCTCGATTTCGCGGTGGTCTTCGCGGCCGCGGAGCGGGTGCTCGTCGATTTCGCGGCGGCTTTCGTCGTCGTCGACTTCGTGGCGGCGGTCTTCGCACGCGATTTCGTGGCCGTGTTCTTGGCGGTGCTCTTGGCCGCCGTTTTGGCCGGGGCCTTCGCCGCCGTTTTCGCGGGGGCGGCCTTCTTGGTCGCGGCCGCCTTCTTCGCGGGAGCCGCCTTCTTCGCGGCGGCCGGCTTGGCCTTGCTCGCGGTGCTCTTCGCCGGCGCCGGCTTGGCGGCCGCCGCCGACTTGGCCGTGCTCCGCTTGCGGGTGGCGGGTTCGGCCGTTTTCGCCGTCGTGGTACGGGAAGCGGCGGGCTTCCTGCGACCGCGCGTGGGCGGCGCGAGCCGCCGCGGCTGGCGCTTGCGGCCACCGGTGCGGCGGCCGTGCTCGACGTAGCGGGCCAGGATCTCGCGCAGGTTCCCCGCGTTCTCGTCCGAGAGGTCGATGTCGTAGTCGACACCGTCCAGGCCGAACCGGACCTGCTCCTGGGCCGGCTCGCCGTTCAGGTCGTCCAGTAACTGCACCGCGGTGTTCTTGGCCACCGAAACCTCCCGTACTCGAAATGCTCCGCTGAGAATACCTTCTCGGGCTTGCGCCCGGCGCTTGCCTGGTGTGCGCTGGGCGCATGACCGAAGAGACTTTCGACGTGGTGGTCATCGGCGCGGGGCCGGTGGGGGAGAACGCGGCCGACCGGGCGGTGCGGGGTGGGCTGAAGACGGCGCTGGTGGAACACGAACGGTTCGGGGGCGAGTGCTCGTACTGGGCCTGCATCCCGAGCAAAGCCTTGTTGCGCCCGGGAAACGCGCTCGCCGCGGCCCGCAGGCTGCCGGGCGTGCCGGTGGGAGGTGCACTCGATCCGGCGAAGGTGTTCGAGCGCCGCGACTACTTCACCTCGCGCGGTGACGACTCGGGACAGGTCGAGTGGGCGCGGGGCGCCGGCATCGAGGTCGTGCGCGGGCACGCGCGGATCACCGGTGAGCGAGAGGTCACAGTGGACGCTGACCGCGTGCTGCGGGCGAACCACGCGGTCGTGGTGTGCACGGGCAGTGTGCCGAGGACGCCGGACATCCCGGGGCTCGACGAGGTACCCGTGTGGGGCTCGCGCGAGGCGACGTCGGCGAGCGAGGTGCCGGCCCGGCTCGCGGTGCTCGGCGGTGGCGTGGTCGGCGTGGAGATGGCGCAGGCGTGGGCGCGGCTGGGGGCGCAGGTCGACCTGATCGTGAGCGGGCCGCGGCCGCTGCCGAGGTACCCGGAGTTCGCGGGGGACCTCGTGGTCGAGGGGCTGCGGGCGGACGGCGTGCGGGTGCACCTGGACTCGGGGCTGGTCAGGGCCTCCGAAGTGGACGGAGCGGCGAAGCTGGAGCTGAAGGGCGGCGAGACGCTGACGGCGGACAAGCTGCTCGTCGCGACGGGCCGTCGTCCCACGACGGACGACATCGGGCTGGAGGCGGTCGGGCTGAAGCCGGGCAGCACGCTGGCGGTGGACGACACGGGGCTGGTGTCCGAAGTGGAGGGAGGCTGGCTGTACGCCGCGGGTGACGTGACGGGCCGGGCGCCGCTGACGCACCAGGGCAAGTACGCGGCCCGCGCGGTCGGGGACGTGATCGCCGCGCGCGCCGCGGGCGAGGTCGTGGTGGAGCCGTGGAGCCAGTACACGAGCACGGCCGATCACCACGCCGTGCCGCAGGTGGTGTTCACGGATCCGGAGGTGGCCTCCGTCGGGCTGGCCGGGCCGGAGGAGGGCAAGCCGCACCGGGTGGTGGACATCGACATCGCGGTGGCGGGTTCCTCGCTGCACGCCGACGGGTACACGGGCAAGGCGCGGATGGTGGTGGACACCGAGCGCGAGGTGCTGGTGGGCGTCACGTTCGTGGGCCAGGACGTCTCGGACCTCCTCCACGCCGCGACGATCGCCATCGTGGGCGAGGTGCCGTTGCGCCGCCTGTGGCACGCGGTCCCCGCGTTCCCGACGATCAGCGAGGTGTGGCTGCGCCTGCTGGAGACGTACGGGCTTTAGGTGGCGGTTCCGGCACGCGTGCGGTGAGCGCGGCGTCGGTGGCGCGGGGTCGCGCGGGCCTTCAGGTGCGCCCGGCTGTCAGCGTCAGGGCATGCGGACGGCGGGGAGCAGGTCGGGGTCGCGCGGGCCTTCAGGTGTGCCGGGCGGTGAGCGTCAGGGCACGCGGGCGGTGAGGGCGGCGTCGGCGGCGCGGAGGAGGGCGGGGTCGTCGGCGGTGGAGGGCTGGTCGAACCACGCGGCGAGGACCAGCCGCACCGCGGTGCCGTCCGTGGCGCTGACGTAGGCGGCCGCGTCGAAGTGCGGGGTGCGGGGCCACTTGCCGGTCTCCGCGGCGAGGTCGGTGACGCTGCCGCCGCCCGGCGTGTCCGCCGCCTTCTTGAAGGCCGTCGCCTTGGCGGAGTCGGGAAACGCCACCACCGCCACGGAAACCGCGGCGGGTTTGCCGTCCACGGTGGCCTCGAAGCTCGCGCGGCGGAGGTCCACGCAGCCGCTGCGCTGGAGGCTCACCTGCAGATCGCCGACGGCGTGGGCCGCGCACTGCACGTCCCGGGCGGCGGCGCGCTGGGTGAGCGGGATGCCGTTGACCACCTGTGCCGGCTGGGCGGGCGTGTCGTCGGCCCCGCTGGTCGTCGCGAGCACGATGGCTGCCACGAGGAGCACCGCGAGCAACCCGATCGCGCCGAACGGCAACCACCGCACGGTGCGCGACTTTTCGGGAACCGCCGCGCGCACGGGCACGGCGGCGGTGATGCGGGGGACGGGCGTGGTGACCTCGATCGGCCGCGGTGGTGGCACGTCGGCCCGCACCTTCACCGGCGGCCGCGGCGGTGGGGCCATCTTTTCGGTGACTTCGGAGGAGGCGAGGTTTCCCGGTTCACCGGGCGCGGCGGCCGGGGGCGCGGTGGTGCCGTGCGTGGCGGGGTTCCCGGGTGCGCTGCGTTTGGCGGGCGGGTGCTCGGCAGTACCGAGTGCGGCGGGATTCCCCGGCTCGCTGGGCTTGGCGGCTCCGGGTTGGTGCCCGGTTCCCGGCTTGGCGGGTGCGGCTCCGAGTAGGTGTGCCGCGTTGGCGGGCGCGGTTCCGCTTGGTGCGGCTGGGTTTCCGGGCTGGGCAACGGACGCGGCGGCTCCGACCGGCGCACCGACTCCCGAGGCGACCGGCTTCCCCGGCTGCGCAGGGCCGCCTGGCGCGGGAGAGTTTCCGGGCTGTGCGGGGCCGTTCGGTGCGGGTGAGTTGCCCGCCGTTCCGGCGGGCGTGCCTGCCGCGCCCTCGGCCTTCGCCGCGGACGCAGCCTTCTCCGCTGAGCCGGGCGCGCCTGCTCCGGCCGAGCCTGTCGCGCCCTCGGCCATCGCCGCGGCGCTGGCCTTCCCGGCCGAGCCGGGCGCCCCTGCCCCGGCCAAGCCGGGCGATGCGCCAGCCACCCCGGGAACCCCCGCTCCCGCCGCCCCGGCCGCCCCCGGCCCGACCGCGCCTGCCCCGGCCAAGCCAGGCGCCACCCCAGCCGCCCCGGCCCCACCAGCCCGTCCGGCCTTCCCCGCCGCGCCAACCCGCGCGCCGACCCCCGGGCCGTCGAGCTTCTCCGTTGCCTCTGGGGTGTCCAGCTTCGTCGTCCGCTCGGGCTCTTCTCCCAGGCCCGCGCCGAAACCCTCCGCCCGCAACGCGTCGTCCGAGATGGGTGGGGCTTCTGGGGCCAGTGCCTTCAGCAGGGCGCGTGCCTGCGCCAGCGAGCACGGCTCCGGCGCGGCGGCCAGCGAAACCGCCGCCGCGAGCATGTGCTTCCCCGTCGGGTGCAGGACCCGGACCGCGCCCGCCGCATCCGCCGGCGGCTGGTCGACCTGGTCCACGTACGGCCCCACCGCGAGGATCGTCCCGATCGGCAGCGCCTCCGGCACCTTCGGCCGCAGGTGCTTCGCGATCGCCTCCGCGAGTTCGAGCTTCGGCGCGGCCGGGTTCACCGCCCGCTCCGGCGCCGCCACCGCCCAGCCGTCCGCGCGCCACGGCCCCGCCAGCGGCGCCTCGAGTTTCATCGCCGGTTCGGGCAGGTCGACCCCCAGCACGATCAGCACACCCCGCGGCAGCACGACGATCGCGTCGACGCTGCGCACCGAGGGGATCGGCCGCGCCCCGACGAGTGCGACCCCGCCGACGACGGTCGCGCCCCGGCCGAGCGACGCGAGCGCCGCGCGGATGTCGTCGGCGACGCGCGACGGCTGTTGCCCGAGGCGGACGAGCCGCACCTGAACCTCCCCCTGACGGTGGCTGCTGGCTGCCTACGCTAGCGCGCGGTGACGGCCGAATGGACCAGCAGTGTGAAAATCCCGTGCACTCTGCGCGACTGTCTCAGCACAGCGTGACCGTCGTCACTCGACCGTGTGCTACTCGTTAGTACGGCCATCCGAGCTGAGGAGAAGCCGTATGCGCCGTAGCCCCAGTCCCCGCAAACGCTTGCCGGTGCTCGCCGCCGCGCTCGCACTGCCCCTCGTCGCCCTCGCTCCGCCCGCCTCGGCGGCACCCCTCGCCCCCGTCTCCGCCACCCTGGCGCCCCTGCTGTCCACGACCACGACGCTCACCACGCTCGTCCACGCGACGGACGTGACCACCGCCGAACGCGCGGTCCGCCAGGCGGGGCTGACGGAGATCACGCGGTTCGCCAAGATCGGCGTCGTCGCCGCGCGGGGCTCGGCCGCCCAGGTCCGGGCCGTCCGCCAGATCCCGGGCGTCACCTACGTCGAGAACAACGACCCCCTCGTCGCCTACGGCAGCACCGGTACCACCGCGACGCGCAGCGCCGAAGCCCGCACCACCCTCACCGGCGCGAACGGCACCGCACTCGACGGCACCGGGGTCTCGGTCGCGATCATCGACACCGGCGTCGACCCGACGCACCCGGCGTTCCAGGGACGCGTCGTGCGCAACCTCAAGAGCCTGTGCACGAGCGGCACGGCCACGTCGTGCATCGTCGACGTGCCGACGAACCTCGACACGGACACCACCTCGCTCGGCGGCCACGGCACCCACGTCACCGGCATCGCCGCCGGGGCCGCCTTCACCCTGCCGGACGGCACCCGCGTGGGGGGTTCTGCGCCGGGGGCCAAGATCGTCGCGCTCTCGACCGGGCTCGCGATCCTCGTGCTGGGCACGGACTCCGCGCTGAACTGGGTGCTGGAGAACCACGCAGCACCGTGTGGCGCGGGCGTGCCCGCGAGCGTCTGCCCGCCCATCAAGGTGATCAACAACTCCTACGGGCCGAGCGGCGGCGGCAGCTTCGACCCGAACTCCGCCACGGTCCAGCTGCAGCGCGCACTGGCCGCGGAAGGCGTGGTCACGGTGTGGGCCAACGGAAACGACGGCGGTGACGGCAGCCAGAACCTGTCCAACCCGCCCGGCCAGGACCCGACGCCCGGCGTGCTGTCCGTGGCCTCCTTCAACGATCAAGGCACCGGCACCCGCGACGGCACGGTCTCGGACTACTCCTCGCGCGGCCTGGCGAGCGACTCCGCCACCTGGCCCGACATCTCCGCGCCGGGCGAGAACATCCTGTCCGCCTGCCGCCCGTACCTCGTGATCTGCGCGCAGGGCCTGCAGCCCGAGAACGGCCCCGGTCCGCTCGATCTGGGGACCTACAACGTGATCAGCGGGACCTCCATGGCCGCGCCGCAGATCACCGGGATCGTCGCGCAGCTGTTCCAGGCGAACCCCACCGCGACGCCAGCCGACATCGAGAACGCCCTCAAATCGACCGCGTACAAGTACTCCGATGGGGCCCCGTACGAGCCCGTCGGCCCCTACACTGCGGCGTACGACAAGGGCGCCGGACTGGTCGACACCGTGGCCGCCGCCCGGTCGCTCGGCGCCGCCGGGTAGCTGTCCGCGAGGGCACTGCCGCGGGCGCGGCAGTGCCCTCCGCGGGAAGTGGCGTGTGCGACGCCTGAGGTTCGTGTGGCCAAATGGGTGATCGCAGTGCACAATGTGCTCAAGCCACGCCATGGATTTGCCGGCTCCCGAGGCTCGCGAGGTCGTAGGGGAAGACGCCCCTCGTCGAGTAGCGGAGGTCAGCAGTGAGCACCCGTGGAAACACCCGTGGTGTGGTGTACGTCCACTCGTCGCCGTCTGCGGTGTGCCCGCACGTCGAGTGGGCGATTTCGGGCACCCTAGGGACCCGAGTGGATCTGCAGTGGACGGCGCAGCCCGCCGCTCCGGGGCAGCTCCGGGCCGAGTGCAACTGGAGCGCGCCCGCGGGCACGGCGGCGAAGCTCGCCGCCGGGCTCAAGGCGTGGCCGATGCTGCGCTTCGAGGTCACGGAGGACCCGAGCCCCGGCGTCGACGGCGAGCGCTACTGCTACGCGCCCGGCCTCGGCCTGTGGCACGGCCGCACCAGCGCCAACGGCGACATCGTGGTCGGTGAGGACCAGTTGCGCGCCCTCGTGAGCCAGGCCCGCGCGGGTGAAGCGTTCGCGCACAAGGTGGACGAGTTGCTGGCCACCAACTGGGACGAGGCGCTGGAACCGTTCCGGCACGCCGGCGACGGCGCCCCGGTGACTTGGCTGCACCGGGTGGGCTGAGCCGCGCGAAGCGCGTCCGCCGGGGGCGGTGGCCGGGCGACGGGTGGGGTAGCCGCGCGAAGCGCGTCCGGGTCTTCGTCGCTCCCGAGGACATCGAGGAGTTCATCGCCGACGCACGGGCGACGTGCCCCGTTCGCCGCGGCGGGACCCCCGGGACCGGCCCGTCCCACCGCGAGCGGCTGCCCGACAGGCCCGAAGTGGGGAGAGGCGCGCGCGTAGTACGGCGTTAACCACTACGCTGCCGTTGTGTCAGCCGTGCCGGTACCGCCGAGTTCCCAGCGCTGGCTGCTGCCCGTCCTGGTCGTGGTCGTCTCGCTGATGGTCGGCGGTGGTCTGCTCGCGAGGGAGGTCTACCGCCTCCCCGAGTCGACGCCGGACGCCGTGATCGCGCTGCCCAGTTCCACCGCGCGCCCGGCGGCGGAACAGCCCGGCCCCGGCACGGTGGAGCTCACGCCCGACGCCGCCGCGCACCCGCAGCACGCGGTGATCTCCCAGCTGCTGCAGACCTACTTCGACGCGATCAACAGCCGCGACTACGACCAGTGGAAGACCACGGTCACCAGGGCCCGCATCCAGGCGAAACCGCGCGCGAGCTGGCTGGAGGACTACGACTCGACGAAGGACGGCAGCATCCTCGTGTACCGGATCGACGCCGTCACGGCCACGGACCTGCGCGTGCTGGTGGGCTTCACGAGCATCCAGGACCCGACGGCCGCGCCCGCCGAGCTGCCCGACGCGACCTGCGTGCACTGGAAGCTCGGCCTGCCCGTGGCACTGGAGCAGGGCCACTGGCGCGTGGACGCCGTCGCCGGGTACACGACCCCCGAGATGTCCCGCTGCTGAGAAAGGCCGGCTCCCCCCGTGGGGAACCGGCCTTTCTCGAGAACCAACTACGCGGCGGTGAACAGCAGCGCCGTGTTGTGGCCGCCGAAGCCGAACGAGTTGCTGACGGCCGCGGTGAAGTCGCCCTTGCGGGGCTCACCGGACACCACGTCCAGGTCGACCTTCGGGTCCTGGTTCTCCAGGTTCAGCGTCGCGGGGACGATGCCGTGGTAGATCGCGAGCAGCGTCGCGATGCCCTCGACCGCGCCGGCGCCGCCGACGAGGTGGCCGAGCGCGCCCTTCGGCGCCGTCACCACGGGGTGCGAGCCGATGGCCTTGCGGATCGCGTTCGCCTCGCCGATGTCGCCGACGACGGTGGCGGTGGCGTGCGCGTTGACGTGCTGGACGTCCTCCGCGGTCAGCCCCGCCATCCGGATGGCGTTGGTCATGGCCGCGACCTGGCCGATGCCCTCCGGGTGGTTGCCGGTGATGTGGTAGGCGTCCGAGGTGATCCCGTAGCCCGCGAGCCTGCCGTAGATCTTCGCCCCGCGGGCGCGCGCGTGGTCCTCGCGCTCGAGGACCACGACACCGGCGCCCTCGCCGAGGACGAACCCGTCGCGCGCGGCGTCGAACGGGCGCGACGCGTGCTCGGGGTCGTCGTTGTTCGTGGAAACCGT
The DNA here is from genome assembly GCF_039542405.1 of Amycolatopsis dongchuanensis. Lineage (NCBI taxonomy): Bacteria > Bacillati > Actinomycetota > Actinomycetes > Pseudonocardiales > Pseudonocardiaceae > Amycolatopsis > Amycolatopsis dongchuanensis. The sequence continues at coordinate 34,453 of NZ_BAABIB010000089.1, read as the reverse complement.
GCGGGCCTGGGCGAAACCGGCGATGGTGATGGGGTGGATGCAGGACTCCGCGCCCCCGGCCACCACCACGTCGGCGCGGCCGTTCTGGATCATCTGGTACCCGTTGGCGATGCCCTCCGCACCGGAGGCGCACGCCGACGCGGGCGCGTGCACTCCGGCGCGGGCCTTCAGCTCGATGCTGACGTGAGCCGCGGGGCCGTTGGGCATCAGCATGGGCACGGTCAGCGGCGACACCTTGCGGATGCCGTGCTCCTCCAGCAGGTCGTCCTGGTTCAGCAGGGTGACCGGGCCGCCGATGCCGGTGCCGATGGACACGCCGAGCCGCTCGGGCTCGACGTCGCTGTGCTCGTCCGTCGGCTCGGTGAACCCGGCGTCCGCCCACGCCTGCCGCGCGGCGATGATCGCGATCTGCTCACACCGGTCGAGCCTGCGTGCCTGCACGCGCGGAAGCGTCTCCGTCGGTTCCTCGGCGAGAGTCGCACCGATCTTCACCGGCAGGTCGAACCGCTCGACCCAGTCGGCCTCGATGCGCCGGATGCCGCTGCGGCCGGCGAGCAGGCCGTCCCACGTGGACGCGACGTCCCCGCCGAGCGGCGTGGTGGCACCCAGCCCGGTGATCACGACGTCGATGTTGCTCATGTGGACCTCTCCCCGAGGAATCGAGTTCAGGAAATGCTTACTTGGCGTTCGCCGCGACGTAGTTCACGGCGTCGCCGACGGTCTTGAGGTTGGCCAGCTCGTCGTCCGGGATCTTGACCCCGAACTTGTCCTCGGCCTGCACCGCGATCTCCACCATCGACAGCGAGTCGATGTCCAGGTCGTCCACGAACGACTTCTCGGAGCTCACGTCGTCCTGAGCGACACCGGCGACCTCTTCGACGATCTCGGCGAGGCCGGCGAGGATCTCTTCTTTGTCCGCCACTGTTGGTTTCCCTTTCCTGGTTGTCCGGGCTTCGATCACCCCGTGCGGGCGGGCGCCCGCCGGGGTAAGTGGTATCACGGGCAGATGACGACCTGTCCGGCGTAGGACAGTCCGGCGCCGAAACCGACCATGAGCACGACGTCCCCGCTCTTCACGGTGCCCGCCTTGCGCATGTGGTCCAGCGCCATCGGGATCGACGCCGACGAGGTGTTGCCCGAGTAGCGGATGTCGTCGGCCACGACCATGTCCTCGCGGGCGCCCTTGGCGCGCAGCCGCTTGGCGATGGCCTCGACGATGCGCAGGTTCGCCTGGTGCGGGATCAGCACGTCCACATCGGACGGTTCGAGCCCGGCCAGTTCGAGCGCCCGCAAGGCGATCGGCGCGATCTGCGTGGTCGCCCAGCGGAAGACCGACTGGCCCTCCTGATAGATGTAGCGGTGGTCGCGCATGTAGATGGTGTCGACGAGGTCACCCGCGCTGCCCCACGCCACCGGCCCGATGCCCGGCTCGTCGGACGGGCCGACCACGGCCGCACCCGCGCCGTCGGCGAAGATGATCGCGTTCGCGCGGTCGACCGGGTCCACCACGTCGGTGAGTTTCTCGGCGCCGATCACCAGCACCTTGCCCGCCGAGCCGGACCGGATCAGGTCGGAGGCGACGCCGAGGCCGTAGCAGAAGCCCGCGCACGCGGCGTTGAGGTCGAACGCGCCGGGGGCCTTGATCCCGATGCGGTCGGCCACCTGGGCCGCGGCGTTGGGGATCGGGGCCGGCATGGTGCAGTTCGGCACGATCACGGTGTCCACTTCGGACACGTCCACCCCGGCGTCGGCGAGCGCGTTGCGGCCCGCGGTGACGGCCATGTCGACCAGCAGCTCGTCCTTCTCGGCGAACCGGCGCTCGATGATGCCGACGCGGTCGCGGATCCACTGGTCGTTGGTGTCCATGAGCTGGGAGAGGTCGTCGTTGGTGACGATCCGGTCCGGCTGGTAGCTGCCGACGCCGAGGACGCGCGTGGCGGCCGGGCCTTGCTTGAGCTGCAACCTGGTCACAGGACCTCCTTCACGGCCGGGAGGTCGGCCGGGGTCTTCAGCGCGACCGTCGTGGTCACGGTGCCCTTGAGCTGGCGCTTGACCAGCCCGGTGAGGGTGCCGGCGGGCGGCAGCTCCACGGTCTCGGTGACGCCGAGCCCGACGAGGCCGTCCATCGTCAGGTCCCAGCGCACGGGGCGCGTGACCTGCTTGACGAGGCGGTCCAGGTACTCGGCGCCGCTGGTGACGACCTGGCCGTCGGCGTTCGACAGCAGGGGGCGCACCGGGTCGGAGACGGTGATGTTCGCGGCGTGCGCGCGCAGCGCCTCCTCCGCGGGAGCCATGTAGGCGGTGTGGAAGGCGCCGGCGACCTTGAGCTGGCGGACCTTGGTGCCCTCCAGGGGCTCGGCGACGATGCGCTCGATCGCGTCCGCGGCACCGGAGGCCACGATCTGCCCGGCCCCGTTGCGGTTGGCGGCGGTGAGGCCGTGACCCTCCAGCCAGGCGACGACCTCGTCCGGGTCGCCGAGCATGACGGCGGCCATGCTGGTCGGCTCGGCCGCGCAGGCCTTGGCCATCTCGGCGCCGCGGACGGCCGCGAGCGCGACGGCGTCTTCGGCGGAGAGCACGCCCGCGATGGCGGCGGCGGCCAGCTCGCCCACGGAGTGCCCGGCGACGGGCGCGTCGGCGGGGAGGTCGGACAGCTGCTCGGAAGCCAGCAGCGACAGCGCCACGATCAGCGGCTGCGTGATCGCCGTGTCCTGGATCGTCTCGGCGTCGGCCTCGGTGCCCAGGTGCACGAGGTCGAGGCCGGCGCGCTCCGACCAGCGCCGCAGCTGCTCGCGCGTGCCGTCGAGTTCGAGCCAGGGGGTGAACATACCGGGGGCCTGGGAGCCCTGTCCGGGGGCGAGGAGAGCTGTCACGGTGTCCAGGGAACACGTCCGCTCGCCGTGACCGGGATGCCGGGGGTCACCAAGTCCGTGCCGCGTTTTTGGAGGAACCCTCCAAAGATCCAGCTCTCACAGCCCGTCGCGGGGGAAATGTCTTGTATGGTTCGGGCAGTGCGGCGCGTGAGTTCTGTCACCAGAGACCGCGGGCACGGGCAAGCCTGCCGACCATCAGTGCAACGCGGAGCACGAGCGCGTCGCGCGGGTCGAGCGGGTTGCGGCCGGTGAGCTCGGTGGCCCGCCGCAGCCGGTAGCGCACGGTGTTCGGGTGCACGAACAGGGTTTTCGCGCAGGTCTCCAGCACCCCGCCGGACTCCAGGTACGCCTCGACGGTCTGCAGGACGTTCGGGCCGGCGTCCTCCAGCGGCTGGGCGATCTCCTCGATGAGCAGGCGTTCGGCCTCGGCGTCGCCGGACAGCGCGCGCTCGGGCAGGAGGTCGGCCGAGCGGACGGGTCGCGGGGCACCCGGCCAGCCGACGACGGCGCGCAGCCCGGAGAGCGCCTCGGCGGCGCTGCGGTGGGCTTCGCCGAGGTCGGCGACGGTCGGCCCGGCGACGACCGGTCCTTCGCCGAACACGACGGCGAGCTTGCCCAGGTCCTCCTCGGGCCCGCCCGCGACGACGATGAGCCGGGAGCCCTGCACGCTGAGCAGCACGGGCCGGGACAGCCGGGCGGCCAGCCTGCGCACCTCGAACACGACGGCGGGCGGGTCGTCGGAGGAGGGGCTGCCGACCAGCACGGTCGCGGCCGTGGCCGGGTCCCAGCCCAGCGCCGCGGCACGGGAGAGCACGGATTCCTCGGCGTCGCCGCGGACGATCCCGTCGACGACGAGCGCTTCGAGGCGGGCGTCCCAGGCGCCGCGGGCTTCGGCGGCGGCGGCGTAGGAGTTGGCGGTGGCGAAGGCGATCTCGCGGCCGTAGCGGAGGATGCCCTCGATGAGGGCCGCGCGCTCGGCGTCGTTGGCGGCGAACGCGGGCAGTTCGTCCTCGAAGACCTCGATGGCCATGCGGACGAGCCCGACGGCCTGGCGGAGGCTGATCCAGCGGGACAGTTCCTGCGGGGCGCTGCGGAAGGCGTCGCTGGTGAGCTTGAGGGCTTCCTGGGAGTCGCGCAGCCAGTCGACGAAGCCCGCCGCGCCGGTCTGGGTGATCATCAGCACGCTCGCACGCTGGTCCGCGGGCAGGCGCGTGAACCACGGCAGGCGCCGCTCCATCGCGGCGACACTGGCGGACGCCAACCGCCCCGACGCGCGGTCCAACCGCCGCAACGTCTTGTCGGAAAGCCCGTGGTGCTTCGCAGACTGCGTCATGGTGCCCCGATCGTACGTGCGGCGATAATCAGCTCGTTGAACAGCGCCGCGGCGGGTGGCACGGCCGATCCGGAATTGACGACGGAATTCTTCGTCCGAAAGAGGGTCTCCGCATGAAAGTTCTCGTCACCGGTGCGGCTGGACGGGTGGGCGCGAACCTGACGAAGCAACTGGTTTCGTCCGGCTGGGAGGTCAGGGCGATGGTGACGCCCGGCAGCACGCACGCCGCGAAGCTCGCCTCGGTCGCGGAAGCCGAGGTGGTCGAGGCGGACCTGCGTGATCAGCGCTCGGTGAGCAAGGCTTGCCGGGGCGTGACGCACGTGGTGCACCTCGCGGCCCGCATGGTGGTCGGCGACCTGCCCATCGACGACTTCTACGACGTCAACACGCTCGGCACCCTCCGCCTGCTCGAAGGAGTGCTGCACGAGTCCCCGGATTTCGAGCGGTTCGTGCTGGCGAGCACCGACTCGACGTACCGGCCCGGCAGGCCGCCGGCGACCCCGCTCACCGAAGATCTGCCGCAGGAGCCCGCCGACTACTACGGCACCAGCAAACTGCTGGGCGAGATCATCCTGCGGAACCGGGCCGAGCAGTTTCAAATACCGTTTTCGACAGTGCGGTTCGGCACCGTGCTCAGTCCCGATGAAGCCGCCACCCTTTATCGCCTGGGATATCGCCGTGGCTGGCTGCGGTTCCAGCAGGAGAGGGGCAGGAAGAACACCCTGTGGCCGCTTTTCGAGGGGCAGCCGAAGCTGGTCGAGCTCTTCGACGAACAGGTCGGTGACGCCCCGGAGGACACCGCGGTCAGCCTCGTCGGCCCGGACGGGCCGTGGACGCTGAGCATGGTGGACGTGCGTGACGCCGCCCAGGGCGCCCGGCTGGCGCTCACCGAGCCGGGAGCGGTGGGCCGGGCCTTCAACATCGCCGCGGCGGAACCCACGTCGTCGGTCGACGGCGCGGCGGCGGTCTCGGAGGTCTTCGGCGTGCCGGCGCTGACCGTGCGGCTGCCCCTGACGTGGAACCTGGAGATCAGCATCGAGGCGGCGCGGAAGTACCTGGGCTACGAACCCGCCTACGACTACCGCGCCTGCGTGGGCGCCGCGAAAGCACAGCCCACGGGTGCGGACGACTTCATCCCCGCCGCCGAAGGCAACACCGGCGTCTTCGCAAACCTCTCCGGAGGCCACGCCCAGTAGAACCCCAAATCGCATGCTGGTAATTCACCAACAACACCACGCCGGGTCGGGAGGAGCTCGCACCGTGGGGGTCCGGGGGCTCGGCCCCCGGGTGATACGCGGACTCGCGCCGCTCGGGAGCGCGAAAGCGCGAACAGGCGGAAATGCGAGGCCGCCCGGCGCTTGCGGTTTGCGCTGCGCCGGGCGGCCTCATCTCCCCGGTCCCCACCGGTAGGTCCACTATGGACCTTGTGGATCTTTCACCGCTACCCTGCTCACCCGATCGTGCGGCGTCCAGGACGTGAGACGGACCCGGACGGGGAATCCCGGCCGGGCTCCCGGGGTTGACGACCACGTGAACTTCTTGCTGGAGCACGGGGTGACGGTTTTCGGGCAGTGGATCTCGATCGCCGAGCTGGTCGGGCAGATCTGCGCCCTGGCTGTGGTGTTCCTCGCCGAGCGGCGGACGCTCTGGACGTGGCCGGTGCAGGTCGGCGCGACCGTGCTGCTGTTCGCGGTCTACACCAGTGCCCACCTGGGCGGGCTGGCGTCGCGGCAGGTGGCGATCCTGCTGATCTCGCTGTACGGCTGGTGGGCGTGGACGCGCCGGAAGGACCCGGTGTACGGCGTGGTGGTGCGCCGCGGCAGGCTCGCCGAACGGCTGAGCATGGTGGGTGTCTTCGTCGCCGGCACGGTCGGGATGGCGTTGCTCCTGGACGCGCTCAACGCGTCCTGGGCGCCGTGGCCGGACGCCGCGATCTTCGTCGGCACCCTCGTCGCGTTCGCCGCGCAGGGGCTGGGGCTGGTCGAGTTCTGGCTGGTGTGGCTGGCCGTCGACGCGGTCGGCGTGCCGCTGCAGATCGCCTCCGGGCTGTACTTCTCCGCGGCGATCTACGTGGTGTTCGCGGCGCTGGTGATCCACGGCTGGTGGAGCTGGAACCGCTCCGCCACGCGCGCGAAGGCGCGGGTCAGCCCAGCCGTTCGGTGAGGTGGACCTCCACGCGCGCGCCGGCCTCCTTGCCGAGCGCGCGCCGGAGGTCCGCCTTGACCGGCAGCTTGTGCGTGCCGTCGCCCAGCGCCATGAACGAGCCGCGGAACGGCAGCCCGTCGATGGTGCCGCGCACCTTCACCAGGCCGCGCGTGCCGAACAGCTCGGCGGAACCCGGGAGCACGACGTAGGTCCAGCCGCCCTTGGCCGGGCTCTTGCGCAACTCCGCGGTGAATCGTTCGTCCAGGTCGCTCATGCCGGTGCAGACCGCGCGAGCGCCGGAAACTCGTCGCTCAGGGCAGCATTCCGCTGAGCACCGTGCTCTGGCCCACGACGATCAGGCACATCACCGCCAGCAGCCCCAGGCTCCACGGCAGCACCTTCCGCAACAGTGTCCCCTCCTCGCCGGGCAGCATCGCGGCGGCACACGCGATGCTGAGGTTCTGCGGGGAGATCATCTTGCCGAGCACGCCACCGGAGCTGTTCGCCGCCGCCAGCAGCTCCGGTGACAGCCCGGCCTGGTGCGCGGCGGTCACCTGCAGTGCGCCGAACAACGCGTTCGCCGACGTGTCCGAGCCCGAAACCGCGACGCCGAACCAGCCCAGCACGGGCGAGAGGAACGCGAGCGCCGCACCGGCTCCGGCGATCAGGTGCCCGATGGTCGTCGTCTGGCCGGACAGGTTCATCACGTACGCGAGCGCGAGCACGCCCATGACGGTGAGGATCGCGAACCGCAGTTCGTGCACCGTCGCGCCCCACTCCCGCACCGCGTCCCGCGCGGCGACGCGCAGCGCGACGACCGTGAGGATCCCCGCGATCAGCACCAGCGTCCCGCCGGTGTTCAGGAACGGCAGGGAGAACGTGTTGCCCGAGACCGGTTTTCCGTTGCTGCCCACCACGTTCAGGCCCGGCCAGTGGAACTTCCACGTCACCGAGTCCAGCAGCCGCTTGACCGGCGGCACCTGCCCCAGCGAGAAGATCACGATGATCAGCGCGTACGGCAGGTAGGCGCGCACGATCTCGCCGCGGTCCTCGGGCCGGTCCAGCGTTTCTGTTGCCACGCCGGTGAGCACGGCGGCCCGCACCTCCTCGCGGGCGGGTTTGCGCGTGGCGGGCAGCGCGACGAGCGCCGCCGCCCCGGCGAGCGCGGCGCCGATGTCGGCCAGCTGCGCGGAAACGTAGTTCGACGCGGCGAACTGCACGGCGCCGAACGCGATGCCGCAGACGAGTGCGGGCAGCCACGTCTCCCGCAGCCCGCGCCTGCCGTCGACGATGATCACCAGCAGCAGGGGCACGAACAGGGCCAGCAGCGGGGTCTGGCGGCCGACGATCGAGGACACGGTGTCCAGCGGGATGCCGGTGACCTGCGCGAGCGTCACGACCGGGGTGCCCATCGCGCCGAACGCGACCGGGGCGGTGTTCGCGACGAGGGCGAGGACGGCGGCGCGCACGGGCGTGAAGCCGAGCGCGACGAGCATCACCGAGCTGATCGCGACGGGCGCGCCGAAGCCGGCGAGCGCCTCCATGAGCGCGCCGAAGCAGAACGCGATCAGCAGGGCCTGGATGCGCGGGTCGTCGGAAACCCGGCCGAACGAGCGGCGGAGCACGTCGAAGTGACCGGTGCGCACCGTGATCCGGTAGATCCACAACGCGTTCACGACGATCCACATGATGGGGAAGAGGCCGAACGCGGCGCCCTGCAGCCCGCTGGAGACCGCCTGCACGACGGGCATCCGGTAGACCACGACGGCGACGACCAGCGCGACCAGCAACCCCAGCAGCGCCGCGTGGTGTGCCCGCATGCGCACCCCGCCCAGCAGGACGAGCACCGTCGCGAGCGGCAGGACCGCGACGAGCGCGGACAGCGCGAGCGAACCGGCGAGCGGGGCGAGCTCCTGCACGAACATGCCGACCTCGATTCCACGATGCGGAAGCCGCTTTCCGTACGGGCTAGGGCAGGATGAGGAGCTTCGCGTCCCGGGTCAAGCCGGACGTTCCGCTCACCGAGATGGGCGGCCAGGAGCGATTTTCGCCGCATACTTGCGCAGGGTGGGAACACAGAAGTTGAGCCGGTCGTTGTCAAGAGTGCGGGGAACCCGCTCAGAGGAAGTTCCAGGAGGTGGTATCGATGCTGATGCGGACGGATCCGTTCACCGGTTTCGAGCGGCTGGCCCAGCAGGTGCTGGGGAGCTGGAGTGGTACCGCCGGCACGCTGGGGATGCCGCTGGACGTGTACCGGTCCGGCGACGAGTACCTGGTCCAGATCGACCTGCCGGGTGTCGCCCCGTCGGCGATCGACCTCAGCGTCGACCGCGACGTGCTGACCGTCAAGGCGGAGCGGCAGCGCCCCGACACGGCCGAGCGCCAGGTGGCCGAGCGCCCGTACGGCACGTTCGAGCGGCGGCTGTACCTGGGCGAGGCGCTGGACGCCGAGCGCATCCAGGCCGCGTACGAGGCGGGGGTGCTGACGGTGCGCATCCCGGTGGCGGAGCACGCGAAGCCGCGGCGGATCGAGATCAGCGGCGGTGAGCAGCGCAAGCAGCTGACCAACTGACGCACGCAGGGCCCGGGCGAACAGCCCGGGCCCTTTTTTCAGCGCAGTGTCGCGTGCGTCGGCCGCAGCGCGTCGATCGTGCGGACACCCAGCAGCTGCATGGTGCGCACGATCTCCGCGCGCAGGATCTCCACGCACCGCTGCACGCCGCGCTCGCCACCGGCCATCAGGCCGTACAGGAACGCCCGCCCGACGAGGCACGTGCTCGCGCCCTGCGCGACCGCCGCCACGATGTCGCCGCCCGAAAGGATGCCCGTGTCGAGCCACACCTCGGTGTCCCCGCCCAGCGCGTCCAGCGTCGCGGGCAGCAGCTCCAGCGGCGTCGGCGCGCGGTCGAGCTGGCGGCCGCCGTGGTTGGACAGCACCACCGCGTCCGCGCCGTGCTTCACGACGTCCCGCGCGTCGTCGGAGTTCTGGATGCCCTTCACGACGAGCTTGCCCGGCCAGTTTTCGCGCACCCAGGCCAGGTCGTCGAAGTTCAGCGTCGGGTCGAACAGCTTGTTGATCAGCTCCGCTACCGTCCCGCCCCACGCCGACAGCGACGCGAACTTCAGCGGTTCGGTGGTGAGCAGGTTGAACCACCACGCCGGGTGCGTCGCGCCGTCGAGGAACGTGCGCGGCGTCAGCGTGGGCGGGATCGTCAGGCCGTTGCGGACGTCCCGCATGCGCGCACCCGCGACCGGCGTGTCCACGGTCAGCAGGAGCGTGTCGTAGCCCGACTCGTGTGCCCGGCGCATCAGCTCCAGCCCGGCGCCGCGATCGCGCCACACGTACAGCTGGAACCACTTGCGGGCCTCGGGAGCGGCGGCCGCGACGTCCTCGATCGACGTCGTGCCCATCGTCGACAGCGAGAACGGGATGCGCTCGCGCTGCGCCACGTGCGCGACCGCGCGCTCACCCTCGTGGTGCATCAAGCGGGTGAAACCGGTGGGCGCGAAGGCGAACGGCAACGCCGACCGCTTTCCGAGCACCGTCGTGCTCGTGTCCACGTCGGCGACCCCGCGCAGCACGTTCGGGTGGAATTCGACCCTGCGGAACGCCTGCCGCGCGCGGCGCAGGCTGTCCTCCAGCTCGGCGGCACCGTCGGCGTAGTCGAACACCGCACGGGGCGTCCGCCTGCGTGCGATCGCGCGGAGATCGGCGATCGTGTGCGCCCCGGTGAGCCGCCGCTCGGTCGGGTCCGCCACGAACGGCTTCGGCCGCAGGATCTCCCGCAGCTCCGCGGGCCTCGGCAGCCGCCTTTTCGTCAAGACCTCTCCTCGGGAAAACGGACGGGCGGGGCACCCCGCCGGGTGCCCCGCCCGCCTTCGATCACGCGTTGCCGGAGTCGGACAGCTGCGGGCCCGCCGCGGACACGTCGTCAAGGCGGTACTTCCGCGTCGCCTCCACGACCTGCGCCTTGTCGACCTCGCCGCGCCGGGCCAGCCCGGTCAGCGTCGCGACCACGATCGACTCGGCGTCCACCAGGAAGTGGCGCCGCGCCGCCGGCCGGGTGTCGGAGAAGCCGAACCCGTCGGTGCCCAGGGTGATCATGTCGCCCGGCACCCACGGCCGGATCAGGTCCGGCACGGCCCGCATCCAGTCGGACACCGCCACGACCGGGCCCTGCTCGCCCTGCAGCTTCCGCGTCACGTACGGCACGCGGGGCTCGTCCTCCGGGTGCAGCAGGTTCTCGCGGTCCACCTCGACGGCCTCGCGGCGCAGCTCCGACCACGACGTCGCCGACCACACCGCGGCCCGCACGCCCCACTCGTCGGCGAGCATCCGCTGCGCCTTGAGCGCGTCGGGCATCGTCACGCCGGACACCAGGATCTGGGCCTGCGGCCCGTCGCCCCGCGGCGCCTCGGCGTACCGGTACAGGCCCTTGAGCAGGCCGTCCACGTCGAGGTTCTCCGGCTCGGCCGGCTGCTGGTACGGCTCGTTGTAGACCGTCAGGTAGTAGAAGACGTTCTCGCCGTTGCGGTCCGGGCCGGTCTCGCCGTACATGCGGCGCAGGCCGTCCTTGACGATGTGCGCGATCTCGAACGACCACGCCGGGTCGTACGACACCACGGCCGGGTTGGTGTGCGCCAGCAGCAGCGAGTGCCCGTCGGCGTGCTGCAGGCCCTCACCCGTCAGCGTAGTGCGGCCCGCCGTGGCGCCGAGCACGAAGCCGCGCGCCATCTGGTCGGCCGCCGCGTACAGCCCGTCACCGGTCCGCTGGAACCCGAACATCGAGTAGAAGATGTAGATCGGGATCATCGGCTCGCCGTGCGTGGCGTACGACGTGCCGACGGCGGTGAACGACGCCGTCGAGCCGGCCTCGTTGATGCCCTCGTGCAGCAGCTGCCCGTGCTCGGATTCCTTGTACGCCAGCATCAGGTTCGCGTCGACCGACGTGTACGTCTGGCCGTGCGGGTTGTAGATCTTGGCGGTCGGGAACATCGAGTCGAGGCCGAACGTGCGGGCCTCGTCCGGGATGATCGGCACGATCCGGTTGCCGATCTCGGCGTCCTTGGCCAGCTCGCGGACCAGCCGGACGAACGCCATCGTGGTGGCGACCTCCTGCTTGCCCGAGCCCTTGCGGACGGCCTCGTACACCTTGTCACCCGGCAGCACGAGCGCCTTGGCGCGGTTGCCGCGCCGCTCCGGCAGGTACCCGCCCAGCGCGCGCCTGCGGCCGATCATGTACTCGATCTCCGGCGAGTTCTTGCCGGGGTGGTAGTACGGCGGCAGCTTCGGGTCGCGCTCCAGCTCCTCGTCGCTGATCGGGATCCGCTGCGCGTCGCGGAACAGCTTGAGGTCGTCGAGCGTGAGCTTCTTCATCTGGTGCGTGGCGTTGCGGCCCTCGAACGAGGGACCCAGCCCGTAACCCTTGATGGTGTGCGCCAGGATCACCGTCGGCTGGCCGTGGTGCTCCATCGCCGCCTTGTAGGCCGCGTACACCTTCCGGTAGTCGTGGCCGCCGCGCTTGAGGTTCCAGATGTCGGCGTCGGACAGGTCCTTGACCAGCTCCTTCGTGCGCGGGTCGCGGCCGAAGAAGTGCTCGCGGACGTACGCGCCGTCGTTCGCCTTGTACGTCTGGTAGTCACCGTCGGGCGTGGTGTTCATGACGTTGACCAGCGCGCCGTCGCGGTCGGCCGACAGCAGCGCGTCCCACTCGCGGCCCCAGATGACCTTGATCACGTTCCAGCCCGCGCCGCGGAAGTAGGCCTCGAGCTCCTGGATGATCTTGCCGTTGCCGCGCACCGGGCCGTCGAGCCGCTGCAGGTTGCAGTTGATGACGAAGGTCAGGTTGTCGAGGCCTTCGCCCGCGGCGACGTGGATCAGGCCGCGGGACTCCGCCTCGTCCATCTCGCCGTCGCCCAGGAACGCCCACACGTGCTGGTCGGAGGTGTCCTTGATGCCGCGGTCGCGCAGGTAGCGGTTGAACCGCGCCTGGTAGATCGCGTTCATCGGGCCGAGGCCCATGGACACGGTCGGGTACTCCCAGAAGTCCGGCATCAGGCGCGGGTGCGGGTACGACGGCAGGCCGCCGCCCTCGCCGGCGTGGGACAGCTCCTGGCGGAACCCGTCGAGCTGCTGCTCGGTGAGGCGGCCCTCGAGGAAGGCGCGCGCGTAGATGCCGGGGGAGGCGTGCCCCTGGATGAAGATCTGGTCGCCGCCGCCGGAGTGGTCCTTGCCGCGGAAGAAGTGGTTGAAGCCGACCTCGTACAGGGCGGCCGACGAGGCGTACGTGGAGATGTGGCCACCGACACCGACGCCCGGCCGCTGCGCGCGGTGCACCATGATCGCGGCGTTCCACCGGATGTAGGCCCGGTAGCGGCGCTCGATCTCCTCGTCGCCGGGGAACCAGGGCTCGTTCTCGGTGGGGATGGTGTTCACGTAGTCGGTGGCCGTGAGCGGCGGCACGCCGACGTTGCGCTCACGGGCACGTTCCAGGATCCGCAACATCAGGTAACGGGCCCGCTGCTGTCCGCCACGGGCGAGCGCCTCGTCGAAGGAGTCCAGCCATTCGGCGGTCTCCTCCGGGTCGATGTCGGGCAGGTGCGCGGCCAATCCGTCGCGGATGACGCGTACCCGTGCCGGTGCCGGCTGGGCACCAGGGCTTGCGGCCTGGTCGTTTCGGGGGGCCAAGGGATCTCCTCGCCAGTTGTCACTTCTCGTCCAGGAACCCGCTTGGCGGCGGGTTCCTGCTGACATCGTCGTCTTTTTCAGGGCCTCCGTCATCGCTACTCGGCGGTAACGTTTGCCTGTCCCGCGATCGGATTCGCATACTGCAGACGCGCGCACGCGCGCGAGACCTCTCCACCCTAGGTCACGCTCTCCGCGCGTGGTGAAATGCCGGGTCAAAGGGGGTGCCGGGAGGGTTCGAAGGCTCCTACCGTGGGAAACGACTTGGGAGAGATCCGGTGTGGACGGTTGCGCCGCGGGCCGCGGACGTGTTCGCTAGCCCCATCCGTGTATCCGAGTGCCCGGACCAGCCGGTCACCCGTCGTAGTTGGAGGAGTGAAAGCAGTGGTCGCCGCTGGAGACGCTGACTACAGCAGCGTCGCCGAAAGGCTCGGCATCAAGCCGGACATGGTGGTTCAGGAGATCGGCTGGGACGAGGACGTCGACGACGACCTGCGTGCCGCCATCGAAGAACATATCGGCGGCGAGCTCCTCGACGAGGACGCCGACGAGGTCATCGACGTCGTGTTGCTGTGGTGGCGGGAGGACGACGGCGACCTGGTCGACGCGATCATGGACGCCAGGGGTCCGCTGGACGAGAACGGCGTGATCTGGGTCCTGACGCCGAAGACGGGGCAGCCGGGGCACGTCGAGCCCAGCGAGATCGCCGAGGCCGTGCCGACGGTCGGGCTCGCCCAGACGTCCAACATCAGCGTGGGCGCGAACTGGGCGGGCACCAAACTGGTCTCGCCCAAATCGAAGTCGAAGCGCTGACAGGTAAGGTTGGGGCGCGAAGCTTCAGGCGAGACGGGAGAGGTGTGCCAGCATGGCGGTAGAGGTCGGTTCCCAGGCCCCGGACTTCACGCTCAGTGACTACAACAAGCAGCAGGTCAGCCTGTCGTCGTTGCGCGGTGAGAAGCCGGTGCTGCTGGTGTTCTACCCGTTCGCCTTCAGCGGGATCTGCACCGGCGAGCTGTGCCAGCTGCGCGACGAGTTCGACGACTACGACGGCCGCGTGCAGGTCCTCGGTGTGTCCGTCGACACGCCGTTCTCGCTCAAGGCGTGGGCCGAGCAGGAGGGCTACCAGTTCCCGCTGCTGTCGGACTTCTGGCCGCACGGCGAGGTGGCGAAGGCGTACGGCGTGTTCAACGAGCAGTCGGGCATGGCGCTGCGCGGCACGTTCCTCATCGACAAGGACGGCGTGGTGCGGTTCGCGGAGGTCAACCAGCCCGGCGAGGCGCGCGACCAGTCGGCCTGGAAGAAGGCGGTCTCGGAACTGCCTGCCTGATCTCGTCCCGGTGGTGCCCAGCGGGGCGCCACCGGGCGAGGGCGCATAGCTCAGCGGAAGAGCACTTGCCTTACAAGCAAGGGGTCGCTGGTTCGAACCCAGCTGCGCCCACCCAGGGTTTTGCGGCTCAGGGGTGCCTGACCACGCCTCGCGGGCATGATCGGTTGCTCCGTTCGGTGGCATGCGGCCAAGCGGCCGGCGTGTGAGGCTCGACGGCATGCGGATCGAGCCACCACATCCCGATTCGATCCCGGCAACGCTGACGGGAGCGGTGGTGGCGACCGTGGCGAGTGCCGTCGAGGTGGGGTCGGCGCTACACGCGCCTTCGTCGGGATCGCGACAGGGGTGCCGGCTCCTTCCCGAGCGAATGATCAGCGGTGAAGGCCGGTTGTGTCGTCCCGCGGGGGCGCAGGGGGCATCTCGGAGTCCTGTTCGGACAGTGCTTCTCCGGCGAGGACGGCGACGCGGGTCCGGGGCTGACGAGGAACTTCCGGACGTGGTCGATGTCGACCAGATGGACCTGCGCACCCTGTGTCCGCGCGGTGGGACCTTGCTCGTCGTACCGGGGCTGAGCGGGGCGCTGCTGATCACGGGGGAGCCGTATGCGCTCCTGGCGGGACGGCGGAGTTCCTCGCCGCCGCGATTCCGGTGGACGTCGACCACACTCGTCTCCGCTTCCGCCGTGACGCGCGGATACTGGGGCAGCTGTATCCGAGCTTGCTCGAAGTGGCGGAACGGTTTGGCCGAGAAGATCCGGCTCATCAATGCCTTTGGCTGGTGGCGCGCCGCGCGTGGCTCGGGCAGGAGGACTTGCTGGACGCTGAGTTCTCGCGTGCGCTCAGGGAAGTGTTCGCCCTCGTCGAGGACTATCCGATCGATCCCGCCTTGCGAGAACCGGGAGACGTCACGGACGAGGACCTCAGGAAAGGGGGGCGACAAGAGGTTCTGCCGCATCACCTGCGCGCTGACGCTGGTGTGCCTCGCGGTGATGGACACTTCAAGCGACACGTACACCGTCTCCGACAGGTTCACGCCGGACAGCGTCGGCTGCTCGTAACAGCCGGGCCCCTGAAGCCGATCTTCCACTCTGTGAGCCGAGGCGGGATGGTGCGTTCCCGGCTCGTGGTGTGCCTGCTTGCCGCCGTGGTGACCATGGTTTCCGCCTGCGGGACGGAGGCGGGCCACGGGGTCGACCTCAATTCCGCCGAGGCGGGGTGGGGGCCTGACAGGCCGACGTACACCGAAGCCGAGCGGCCGGCCGGTGCGGTCCTCAACTCGGTGGTCGACAACCCGCGCCACGGCGACGAGCGCAGCTTTGTGATGGTGCGCCCCACCGGAAAACCCGCCGCGGCCGAGTACGGCCTCGTCCAGATCCAGCCCAGGACCGAGTACGAAGCCTGGATCTACTTCCGCAACGACGCGCGGTCGGCCGAGGCGGCGAGCCGGAACACCCGGATGGCGGTGACCCTGCCTTCCGCCGTCATGGGGCGGGAGAGGTTGAACGCGACCATCACCTCGGCCAACGCCAGTCCACCGCGGGTGTGGAAGGGGGTCGTCCTCGCGACTTCACCGGATGACGGGGTCGCGGTCCGTATCGTGCCGGGCTCGGCCTGGCTGTACCGGGACGACGCGACCACCGGAACCGCGTTGCCCGTCGACGAACTCTTCTCGATGCAGGGCACCCCCATCGGCTGCGGGCAACCTGACGGTCTGCTACCCGGGGGTGACGGCTGTGCGGGCTACGTGACCTTCCGGTTCTTCGCCGATCAACCGAACTTCACCGTCGACCAATGGGTTGCACCTTCCGGCAGCGGGGCTTGGTCTGCCTCCGCCACCGCTGCCCAGGGCGAGGCGGTCGATTTCAAGATCCGTTACCAGAACACCGGTACCACTGAGCAGAACGACGTGGCCGTGAGGAGTGAACTACCGGCAGGGTTGGCCTACGTCCCGGGCAGTACGAAGATCGCCAACTCCGCGAGCGACGGCCAATGGCGCCCCATCGAGAGCGACGACCTCTCGGCGAACGGGATCAACGTCGGCTCCTACGCTCCCGACGCTGTGATGTCCCTGATGTTCACCGCCACTGTCGACGCTGAAGCCGCACGACTGCCTTGCGAAACCGGTTCGCTCGCCGGCACGGTCGCGGTCGTCACGAAGAACGGCACCAAACGCAGTACGTCCACCATCCAGGTGGAACGGCGATGTTGAGCCGGAATGCGCCGGGTAAACGCGATTTCGTCGTGGGCGTCAGCAATCTGCTCGTGGCCGTGGTGGTGGGTGTCGCCAGCGTCTGGGTTCCGCTCAGGATCGACAGCGATGCCCAGGAACGAGAACGCAAGCGGGTGTGCCTCGAAGCGGTTGTGGAACTCCGCGCCGAAACCGACCGGATTTCCACCGGCTATTCCGTCGAACCCGACGATCGGGCGGCGCGCCTGGCGGATTGGGACGACGGGCAGAGTGCGATCGACCGCGTCAGGGTTTCCTGTGAAAAAGTGCTTTACCCCGGCGCTGTGCCGGCGACTGCCAGAGCGTTGTGGGACGAATTCAGAACCTCCCACGACCTTGCGCGGCAAGGACGACCGGAACTCGACGTCGTGAACCAGATCCGGACTTGGACCACTGACCGGATAGCGCAGTTGACCGCGTGAAACGCTTGCGAAATCATCACTCCAGCAGTCCCCGTTTGTACGCCACCGCGACGGCGGACGCCCGGTCCCGGACCCCGAGTTTCGTGTAGATGTGCAGCAGGTGCGTCTTGATCGTCGTCTCGCTGATGAGGAGGCGGCGGGCCGCGAGCTGGTTCGTGGCGCCGTCCGCGACCAGGCGCAGCACCTCCAGTTCGCGCGGGCTCAGCATCTCCTGACCACCGCTCACCCTGCCGATCAACGCACTCGCCACCGACGGCGCCAGGACGGAACGCCCGGCGTGCGCCGCCCGCACCGCGCGCACCAGTTCGTCCCTCGGGGCGTCCTTCAGCAGGTAGCCCGTGGCGCCCGCGTCGAGGGCCGGCAGCACGTCGCGGTCCGTGTCGTACGTCGTCAGCACCAGTACGCGCGCTGGGTGGTCGCGCAAGGCCGTGATCGCCTCAACGCCGCCCATTCCCGGCATCCGCAGGTCCATCAGGATCACGTCCACCTCGGTGCGCCGCGCGAGCCGGACCGCCTCCGCGCCGTCGCCCGCCTCACCGACCACCACGAAATCCGGATCACCCGAGAACAGGCTCCGCAGGCCATCGCGGACGATCGGGTGGTCGTCCACGATCAGCAGCCGGATCGCGCTCACCGCAACGGCACCGAGGCGTTGAGCGTCGTGCCATAGCCCGCCGCGGATTCGACCGTCAACGTTCCTCCCACCCCGGCCAGCCGTCGCCGCATGCCCGGCAGGCCGTACCCCTCGTACTCCGCGCCCGGGTCGAAACCCGTGCCGTCGTCGTGCACATCGAGCAGCACCGCGTCGTCCAGACAGGTCAGCGTGACGTTCGCCTTGCCCGCACCGGAGTGCTTTTCCACGTTCGACAACGCTTCCTGCGCCACCCGGAAAAGAACTGTTTCCACCTCACCCGCCACCCGGCACGGTCCACCGGTTTCGCGGAATTCCGCGGCGATCCCCGAACGTCCCGACCACTCGCGCACCAGTTCCGCCAGCGCTTCCGGGAGGTTCGCCTGCTCGAGCTGCCCCGGGCGCAGCGCCCGCACCGACCGGCGTGCTTCGGCGAGGTTCGCGCGCGCAAGCGACTGGGCCAGCTCCAGGTGCCGGGACAACCGCGCCGGATCGTGGCGGACGTGCTCGGCCGCCGCGAGCTGGGCGATGATCCCGGTCAGCCCCTGCGCGAGCGTGTCGTGGATTTCCCCGGCCAGGCGCTGCCGTTCCTCGACGACCCCCGCGTGCCGCGCCTGGGTCAGCAACTGCTCGTGCAGGCGCGCGTTCTCCGCGATGATCCGGCCGCGTTCCTCGTTCTGCGCCACGGCGTGGTTGGTGATGCTCGCCGAGTTCAGCACGAGCACCAGCATCACCGCGGCGACGACGAAGTAGGTGAGGCCGTGCCCGTCGAACGCGGTGGGGTAGCCCCCGGACAACGACGCGGACACGATCAGCGCGGTGGCCGCGAAACCCGCGACGCGCCAACGGCGGCCCAGCGGGTAGGCGAACAGGAACCCCGAGTACGCGAAGATCCCGAAGCAGAGGTTGATCCCCACGAGCACGGCCGCCAGCGCCGTGTGGACGACGTACGCGACCAGCCGCTGCCACCGCGGCGCCGTCACGGCCAGCCGGGCACTGACGACCGTCGACCACACGGCGGCGGCGCCGACGAACACCGCTTCCAGCGCGAACCGGGACGGGCCCGGCACCGCGAACGACGCGGCGGTGGACACGGCGAGCAGCGGCAGCGGCACGATGCGCCGCATGCGGTCGAGCCGGGCCTGCCACGGGTCGGCGATGCTCACCGGACCGATGATCTCACCGCCGCCCGCCGTGGACCACGATCGCGTAACCCACCATCACCAGCCCGCACAGGCCCTGTTCGAGCCGCATCCACAGCGGGAACAACCCGGGTAGCGCGACGAGCACCGCGATGGCCACCGGCACGACGACGGCGATGATCCGCAGCCGCCGCAGCGCCCCGGCCGACCCACGCGCCGCCCGGTTGGTCAGGAGGACCAGGACGACGGCGGTGATCAGCACGATGAGGGCGCGGGTCCAGACCGCGTCGTTGACCTGCGCCGGATCACCGCGCAGGAGGACGATGGCGGCGAGCGCGAGCACACCGAGCGACAGGTAGGCGCCGGCGAGCCACTTCAGGGTGCGGAACGCTCGCCGGCCGAGGGGAGTTCGTGTCACACGGCGAGTATTCGGGCCGGCGCTGCGGTGTCGGATCGTGCGCGAAGGCGGGATCGGCCGCCGGATCGGGCCACCGCGGCATCGACCGATCGGTGGATGCGGTCGGCGGGTGGTTCCGTGGCTCGTGCGGTGTGCCGTGGTTGAGCGGGGTGAACTACCGCCGCCACCAGCGGCGGCGCTTCACCTCGGGCTCAGGCGCCGCGAGCCGGTCCTCCCGCCGTTGCCGGTCCTCGCGCCACTGCCGGACCACCTCGTCGGCGTCCACGGGGCTCACGTGCACCGGCGGGCCGGACGGGGCGCGCAACCACTCGGCGATGCGGCGGTTCAGCCGGGACACGGCGTCCCGCACCTGGCGTTCCGCCGGCAGCGGCCGGACCGCCTCGCGCAGCCCTTCGACCTCCTTGCGCAGGCGTAGCGGCTCCGGCAGCAGGACGTCCGCCGACAGGCCCTCCTCGTCCAGCTTCTGCTTGATCCACCACATCTCGTCGCGTGGTTTGTGCAGGTTCGGCAACGGTTTCCCGGCGCCGGGCAGGTTGTCGAAGGCGCCCCGTTCCTGCGCCTGCCGGATCTGCCGCTCGACCCACGTCTCCGCACCCATGCCGCGCGGTTTGCGTTCGGTCATGGCTCCAGTGTGCCGAACGAGGCCGACCACCGGTGGTACGCCGACTTCCGGGTAGTGTCGGTCGCATGGGTGTTGCCGCTGACGAACGCCGCGAGCTGAGCGCACTTTTCGACCAGGTGGGGCCGGACGCGCCGACCCTGTGCGAGGGCTGGCGGACGCGGGACCTCGCCGCGCACCTCGTGGTTCGAGAGCGGCGGCCGGACGCGGCTCCCGGGATCGTCGTGCCCGCGCTGGCCGGGTACACGAAGAAGGTGCAGGACCGGTACGCGAACCTGCCGTGGGCCGAACTCGTCTCGCGTGTGCGGTCCGGGCCCGCGAAGTTCTGGCCCACACGCCTGCCCGGCATCGACGAGGCGGCCAACGGCAGCGAGTTCCTCGTCCACCACGAGGACGTCCGGCGCGCGCAACCGGGGTGGGAACCCCGCCCGGCGGACCCGGATCGGGACGCGGCGGCGTGGCGGGCGGCACGCGGGATGGGGAAGTTCGGGCTGCGCAAGTCACCCGTCGGCATCGTGCTGCGCACCCCGGACGGGCGGCAGGCGGAGGTCAAGTCCGGGCCCGACACCGTGACCCTCGTCGGCGCGCCCGTGGAGCTGTTGCTGTTCGTGTTCGGGCGGGACGAGGTGCGGGTCGAGTTCGAGGGCGACGCCGCGGCCGTCGAGCGCGTGAAGGCACTCGGCCGGGGGATCTGACCGGCGTTTGCCCCGGCGCGGCGTCGGGTAGCTCGGGGCCATGGCGACTTCCGACGTACCCGGCATCGAACTCGGCAACGGCGTGGTCATCCCGCAGTTCGGGTTCGGCGTGTTCCAGATCCCGCCGGCCGACACCGCCGACGCGGTCCGCGTGGCGCTGGAGGCGGGGTACCGGCACATCGACACGGCGCAGATGTACCGCAACGAAGAGGGCGTCGGCGAGGGCATCCGGCAGTCCGGGCTCTCGCGTGAGGACGTGTTCGTGACCACGAAACTCGCCAACGACGCCCACGGCCACGACAACGCCATCACCGCGCTCGAAGGCAGCCTCCGCCGCCTCGGCACCGACTACGTGGACCTCTACCTGATCCACTGGCCGCTCCCGGCGCGCAACCGCTACGTCGAGACGTGGCAGGCGTTCGAGGAGATCCTCAAGGCCGGCAAGGCGCGGGCGATCGGCGTGTCGAACTTCCAGCCGGCGCACCTCGACGCGCTCGCCGAGAACAGCGGCACCACCCCGGCGGTGAACCAGATCGAGCTGCACCCGTACCTGCAGCAGGCCGAACTGCGTGAGTACCACCGCGCGCACGGCATCGCGACCGAGGCGTGGAGCCCCATCGCGCAGAGCGAGGTGCTGGACGACGAGGTGCTGACCCGCATCGCGGGGCGGCTCGGGAAGTCGGCCGCGCAGGTGGTGCTGCGGTGGCACATCCAGCTGGGCAACATCGTGTTCCCCAAGTCCTCCTCGCCGGAGCGGATCCGGGAGAACATCGACGTCTTCGACTTCGAACTGTCCGAAGAGGACATGACCGCGATCGGCGGGCTGGACCGGAACCGCCGCACCGGCCCTGATCCCGACACCTTCGGCAGCTGATCAGCCAGCCCGCGCCTCCAGCGTGAATCATTTCCCCGGTCCGCCTGAAAACCGTGATCAAAAACCAGGCGGTCGCAGTCCACAATGGACAGGTTCTGCTTCCCCCGCAAATCGCGTAGCCTGGCGGTGTTCCGGTCAGCGCAGACCAGAGGAGCCGCCATGGAGAGGGCCGTTTCGCACGCCCCCACCCCGATGACCGCCGCCGGCCGACTGCTCGCCGTCCTCGACGCGTTCGCCCCCGGTCGCAGCGTGCTCACGCTGAGCGAGATCAGCCGCCGCGCGGGGCTGTCCCTCACGACGGCGCACCGCCTCGCCGGGGAGCTGGTGAACTGGGGTGCGCTGGAACGCGACGCCGACGGCCGCTACCGCATCGGGCTGCACCTGCTGGAGCTCGCCGCGCTCGCCCCGCGTGGCCTGGAGCTGCGGGAACTCGCGCAGCCCTACCTCGAGGACCTGTTCCACTCCACGCGCGCCCACGTGCACCTCGCCGTCCGCGACGGGGCCGAGGTGGTGTACGTCGAGACGCTGCGCGCCCGCGGCGCGGTCACCGTGCTCAGCCGTCTCGGGCAACGCTGGCCGTTGCACGTCACCGGCACCGGCCTCGTCCTGCTCGCCCACGCGCCGCGCGAGGTGCAGGAGGACGTCCTGGTGGGCCCGCTCAAGCGGTACACCGCGAAGACCGTCACGGACCCGACAGCCCTGCGCCGGATCCTCGCGGAGGTCCGGCACACCGGCATCGCCGTCGCCGAGGAGCAGCTGACCCTGGAAGGCGTGGCGATCGCGACGCCGATCCGCGGCGCGGCGGACGAGGTGGTCGCCGCACTGGGCCTGGTCGTGCACGTCGACGAATACGAACCCCGCGCGCTGGTGCCCGTCATGAGCGCCACCGCGCGGGCGATCTCCCGGGCTCTCGGTGCTCCCTCGGCGCACCGGAACCCGGGAGCGGTCGTGGGCCGCTGATCACTTCCCGAAACCGGCGGTCAGGCCGGTGACGAGCTGCCGCCTGCCCAGGATGTACAGCGCCAGCACGGGCAACGTCGAGAGCACCACCGCCGCGAGCACCGCGGGGATGTTGACCTCGAACTGCCCCTGGAAGGCCCACAACGCCATCGGCAGCACCCGCTGGTCCGAGCTCTGCGTGAGGATCAGCGGGAACAGGAAGCCGTTCCACACGTTCAGCCCGTCGTACACCGCGACCGTGACGACCGCGGGCCGGACCAGCGGCAGCACCAGGCTCACCAGCATCCGCCAGTGCCCGGCGCCGTCCACGCGCATCGACTCGAACAGCTCGTTCGGCACGTCACGCAGGAAGTTCGCCAGTATCACCACCGACAGCGGGATCGCGAACGCGACCGACGGCAGGATCACCGCCAGCAGCGTGTCGTACAGGTGCGCCCGCGTGATCAGCCAGTAGACCGGGATGATGGTGGCCTGCAGCGGGATCGCCAGCCCCAGCAGGAACGCCCGGTAGGTCAGGCCGGAGAAGCGCGTCCGGCTGCGCACGACGTAGTACGCCGCCATCAGCGAAACCGCGACCGTGATCGCGACGGTGCCCAGCGTGACGATCGCGCTGTTGAGGAAGTAGCGCAGGAAGTCGTTCTGCAGCACCAGCGCGTAGTTGTCCAGCGTCGGGCTCGTGGGGAACGAAAGCGGGTTGGCCTCGAAGAACCCGCGCTGGTTGCGCAGGCTCGTCACGACCACGTAGTACACCGGCACGAGCACGACGACGAGCCAGAGGAACCCGGCGACGCCGCCGGGCACGTTGGGACGGGTGCGGGCCATCAGGCTCCCTCCAGCTGCGAGCCGCGCTGGAACCCGGCGAGCCTGGACAACCCCAGCGAAAGGGCGAGTCCCGCGACCACCAGCAGCACGGCCAGCGTGCTCGCGCGGCCCATGTCGTTGTTCGAGAAACCGTTGAGGTACATGTCCAGCGGCAGGAAGCGGGTGGCGTTGCCGGGACCGCCGCCGGTGAGCACGAACACGAGGTCGAAGTAGGTCAGCGAGCCCACCAGCATCAGCGTCGACGAGGTGATGATCGTGTACCGCAGCTGCGGCAGCGTGATCGAGAAGAACTGCCGCACGCGGCCCGCGCCGTCGATCTCCGCGGCCTCGTACAGCTGCCGCGGGATCTGCCGCACCCCCGCCTGGTACAGCAGCGTGTGGAACGGGACGAACTGCCAGGCGATCACGAAGATCACCACGTACAGCGCGAGGTGCGGGCTGCCGAGCCAGTCCTGGGAAAGCGCTTGCACGCCGAACGCCCTGCTCAGTCCGAAGTTCGGGTCCAGCAGCGCCTTGAACGCG
Organism: Amycolatopsis dongchuanensis; assembly: GCF_039542405.1. Lineage (NCBI taxonomy): Bacteria > Bacillati > Actinomycetota > Actinomycetes > Pseudonocardiales > Pseudonocardiaceae > Amycolatopsis > Amycolatopsis dongchuanensis. Next base: position 10,759 of record NZ_BAABIB010000089.1, on the reverse strand, counting down.
ATCGCGATCGCGGCCGCGGACAGCAGCAGCGGCAGGAAGTACAGCACGCCCAGCACCGCGCGGTACCGCCCGCGCCCCGCCACCAGCACACCCAGCAGCAGCGAGATCGGCGTCTGGAACAGCCAGCTGACCACCATCACCTGCACGCTCAGCCAGATCGCGTGGTAGGTGGCCGGGTCCGACAGCGCGGCCGCCCAGTTGCCGACGCCCTCCCACGACAACGCGCCGATACCGTCCCAGTGCATCAGGCTGAGCACCACCACCCCGCCCAGCGGCAGCAGCGCGAACACGGCGAAGAACGCCAGTGCCGGCACGGCCATCAGGGCCGGCGGCCCGGTGCGCGGGGACCGCCGCGCACCGGGAGCCGTCACGCCCGTCTTCCCGACCCCGGTGGCACCGGGGGCGATCGTGGGAGTGTCCATCACTTGCCGATCGTGGCGTTCATGTTCGCGGAGAACTGTTCCGGCGTGATCTGCTTGAGGAACAGCTGGCCGAGGTTGTTGAGCAGGGCGTCGGCCTGGCCGGGCGAGAGCGCCTGGTCCCAGGACAGCTGGAAGTTCGGCGCCTTGCTCGCCAGCCCGTACACGTAGGAGAGGTACTCGGGGTCCTCGGTCTTGGCCAGCTTGCTCTCGATGCCGTTGACCGGCGGCACCGAACCGCTGGCCAGCAGGCTGTCGACGTAGCTGTCGTTCATCACGCCGGTGCGCAGGTAGTCGACCGCGGCCTGCTTCTGCTGGTCCGTGGCGTTCGCCGAGATCGACCAGTAGTTGGCCGGGTTGCCGACGATGTCGTCGGGGTTGCCCTTGCCGCCGGCGACGGTGGGGAAGGTGGTCCAGCCGAGCTTGCCGTCGGTGATGAAGCCGGGGTCGGCCTTCTTGATCGTCGGGAACGCCCACGAACCCATCAGGTACATCGCGGCGCGGCCGGTGTAGAGCAGCGCGGTGTCGGCGTTGGAGTCGGTGGCGATGGAGTTGAAGCCGTTGATGAACCCGTTGGCGCTGACGAGTTCCTGGATCTTCCTGTTGGCCTCGATGATCGCGGGGTCGGACCACGCGTTCGGCTTGTTCGCCGCGACCGCGTTGAACACCTCGGGCCCGCCGATGCGGTCGACGAGGTACTCCTCCCACATCAGCAGCGGCCACTTGCTCTGCCCGCCGATGGAGAACGGCGCGATGCCGGCCTGGTTGAACCGCGGCACGAGCGCCATCAGCTCGTCCCAGGTCTTCGGCGGCTGCGCGCCGATCCGGTTGAAGAGGTCCTTGTTGTAGAAGATCACGACCGGCTGCATGCCGTTGTTGGGCACCGCGTAGGTCTTGCCGTCGATCTTGCCGGTCTCGGCGACCGAGGGCAGGTAGCGGCTGGCCAGCGTCGGGTCCTTCTGCACCTCGGGGGTGAGGTCCATGACCTTGCCGGCGTCCACCCAGGACTTGAGCATGCCGCCGTTGCCCCAGCTGAACAGCAGGGTCGGGGCCTGGTTGGCGCCCACGGCGGAGCGGATCTTCTGCTTGTAGGCGTCGTTGCCGAAGAACTGGCCGTCGATCTTCGCCTGTTCGAACGACTTGCGCATGGTCTGCTCGTCGCCGCCGGTCAGCCCCCAGGCCGTGACGCCTCCGCTGCCCGCGCCCGACGGGCCGCTGCTGCCGCACGCGGCCGTGAAGGAGAGGAGTGCGGCCAGGCCGGCCGCCATCAGCGCCGTGCGGCGCTTGCCCAGTGTCATCGTCGTGCCTTCCCCATCGAAGGTTCCGAAAACTTTCGGAAACACTATGGTGTGGCAGGGAAGATAGGCCCGCGTACAGCCCTAGTCAAGGCCTGGTGGATCGGTCAAACTGGGGCTACAGTGAGCCGAAATTTTTCGATAGGAGGTTGCGGTGCCGGCTGGTTCGGGCAAGCGGGCGACCCTGGCCATGGTGGCCGAGGCCGCGGGTGTCTCGCTGCCGACGGCCTCGAAAGTGCTCAACGGGCGGGGTGACGTCTCCGACGCGACGCGCGCCAGGGTCGAGGAGGCGCTGCGCGAGTTCGGCTACGTGCCGCAGACCGGCAGACGGCTGCCCGTGCCGACGCGCGTGGTGGACCTCGTGTTCGACGACCTGCGCAGCCCGTACTCGCTGGAGATCCTGCGCGGCATCACGGAAGCGGGCGCGGAGATCGGTGTCGACGTGGTCGTGGGCAAGGTGCCCGCCGCGGAACCGGCGGGTCCGCTCGCACCGGAGCACAGCTGGGCGCAGCGGCTCAAGAGCAGTGGCAGGCAGGGGCTGATCGTCGTCACCTCGGAGCTGAGCCTCGCGCAGGTCGAGGGGTTCGCCCGCGCCGGGCTGCCGCTCGTCGTGATCGACCCGCTGAACCTGCCGCGCGTCGAGGTCACCAGCGTGGGCGCGACGAACTGGTCGGGTGGCCTCGCCGCCGCCGAGCACCTGCTCAGCCTCGGCCACCGCCGGATCGCCTTCGCCGGCGGCCCGCTGCCCGCGTCGTGCAGCCAGGCCCGGCTGCACGGGTACCGCGCGGCGCTGGAGAACGCGGGCGTGCCCGCCGACCCGGAACTGGTGCTGCACGGTGACTTCCAGTTCGAATCCGGCCTCGAGATGGGCACCCGCCTGCTGTCGCTGCCGCGGCCGCCGACGGCGGTCTTCGCCGCGAACGACGCCACGGCGCTGGGTGTGCTGGAAGCCGCCCGCCGCCGGGGCATGCGGGTCCCCGAGGACCTCAGCGTCGTCGGCTTCGACGACACCGTGCTGGCCGAACTGGCCACGCCCGGGCTGACCACCGTCCGCCAGCCGCTGCACGACATGGGCCGCGTCGCGTTGCGCACCCTGCTGCGGCTGATCGCGGGCGAAACCCTGGACTCCCACCACGTCGAGCTGGCGACGAACCTCGTCGTCCGCGGCTCGACGGCCCCCATCGCCGACCGAGGAGCACGATGACCCGCTGGCAGGACAAGTCGCTTTCCCCCGACGAGCGCGCCGAGGCGCTCCGGGCCGAGATGACGCTCGAGGAGAAGGTGGCGCAGCTGGGCAGCGCCTGGCCCGGCAACGAACAGCTCAACGGGAACGTCGCGCCGATGCAGGACGTGTTCGCCCGCGGCGGGGTGCCGTTCGAGCAGGTCCGCGCCGACGGGATCGGGCACCTGACGCGGGTGTTCGGCACCGCGCCGGTCACCGCCGAGGAGGGCGCCGCCCGGGTTGTCGCGCTGCAAAGGGAAATCGTCGAGGAGACGCGGCTCGGCATCCCCGCGATCGTGCACGAGGAGTGCCTGACGGGGTTCACCACGCTCGGCGCGACGGTCTACCCGGCCGCGCTCGCGTGGGCCGCGACGTTCGACCCCGGGCTGGTCGAGCGCATGGCGACCGCCATCGCCGAGGACATGCGCGCGGGCGGCGTGCACCAGGGGCTTTCGCCGGTGCTCGACGTCGTGCGCGACTACCGGTGGGGCCGCGTCGAGGAGACCATGGGCGAGGACCCGTACCTCGTCGGGACGCTCGGCGCCGCGTACGTGCGGGGGCTGGAGAAGACGGGGATCGTCGCCACGCTCAAGCACTTCGCCGGGTACTCCGCGTCCCGCGCGGCGCGCAACCACGCGCCGGTGTCCATCGGCCCGCGCGAACTGCGTGACGTCATCCTGCCGCCGTTCGAGATGGCCATCCGCGAAGGCGGGGCGCGCTCGGTGATGAACGCCTACGTGGACCTCGACGGCGTGCCCGTCGCCGCGCACACCCCGCTGCTGACCGGGATCCTGCGCGAGGAGTGGGGTTTCGAGGGCGTCGTGGTGTCCGACTACTGGGCCATCGCGTTCCTGAAGAGCATGCACCGCGTCGCCGACACCGTCGGGCACGCCGGAGCGCTCGCGCTCGCGGCCGGCATCGACGTCGAGCTGCCCGACACCCTGTGCTACGGCAAGGAACTCATCGAGCTGGTGCGTTCGGGCGAGGTGTCCGAGGAGCTCGTCGACCGCTCGGTGCAGCGGCTGCTGCGACAGAAGGCCGAGCTGGGTCTGCTCGACGCGGACTGGCAGCCGCAGGCGGCCGCGGTCGACCTCGACTCGCCCCGCAACCGGGAACTGGCGAGGGAGATCGCCGAGAAGTCGATCGTGCTGCTGGCCAACGACGGTGTGCTGCCGCTGGACGCCCGGCGGATCGCTGTGGTCGGCCCGTGCGCCGACGACCCGCTGGCGTTCCTCGGCTGCTACTCCTACCCCAACCACGTGCTGCCGCGGTTCCCCGAGTTCGGCATCGGCGTCGACGTTCCGTCCTTTGTGGACTCCCTGCGGCGCGAGCTGCCGGACGCGGAGATCTCGCTGCACGAGGGCTGCCCGATCCGCGACGAGGACCGGTCCGGTATCGCGGCGGCGGTCGCGGCCGCCGAGGAGGCCGAGCTGTGCGTCGCGGTCGTCGGCGACCGGGCGGGCCTGTTCGGCGAGGGCACGTCGGGTGAGGGCTGCGACGCCGAGGACCTGAGCCTGCCCGGTGTGCAGGACGAGCTGGTGAGCGCGTTGCTCGCGACCGGGAAGCCGGTCGTCGTGGTGGTCGTGTCCGGGCGGCCGTACGCGCTGGGGCGGCACGCCTCCGCCGCCGCGCTCGTGCAGGCGTTCATGCCCGGTGAGGAGGGCGGCCCGGCGCTCGCGGGTGTGCTGACCGGGCGCGTCAACCCCTCGGGACGGCTGCCCGTGCAGGTGCCGCGGGTCGCGGGCGGTTCGCCGAACACCTACCTGCACCCGCCGCTCGGCGGGAACAGCGAGGGCATCAGCAACCTCGACCCCACGCCGCTGTTCCCCTTCGGCCACGGCATCTCCTACACCGCGTTCGAGTACTCCGGGCTTTCGGTGAGCGCGCAGGAGATCCCGGCTGACGGAACGGTGTCGATCTCGGTGGACGTGCGCAACACCGGCGAGCGCGCCGGCGAGGAGACCGTGCAGCTGTACCTGCGGGACGTGCAGGCGCAGGTGACCCGGCCGGTGCTCGCGCTCACCGGGTTCGCCCGCGTGCCGCTGGAGCCGGGGCAGAGCAGGCGCGTGACGTTCGAGGTGCACGCCGACCGCACCAGCTTCACCGGGCTCGACCTGCGCCGGATCGTGGAACCGGGCGCGTTCGAGGTGTTCGTCGGGCGTTCGGCGGCCGACCTGCCCTGCACCGGCTCGTTCGAGATCACCGGTCCGGCCCGCGAAGTGGGGCCGGACCGCGTGCTGACGACGCCCGTCGTCGTCAGCTGAGCAACCGCGCCAGCTCCCCGGTCAGCTGCCGGACCTCGTCCTCGGTGTTGTAGTAGTGCACCGACGCGCGGACGAGGTCCGGCAGGTCCCGGCCGGTGAAGTCGTACTGCGCGGACGTCCGGCGGCTGACCGAGGTGTTGATCCCCGCCAGCGCGAGGCGGTCCTTGACGTCGGCCGCGGGGAGGCGGTCGGTGCTGAACGTGACGATGCCGCACTGCCGCTTGCCCTGGTCGTGCACCGTGACGCCGTCGAGGGCCCGCAGCTGCTCACGCAGGGTGGCGGCGAGTGCGGTGACGCGCCCCTCGATCGCGGGCAGGCCCACCTCGAGCGCGTAGTCCACGGCCGCGCCGAGCCCCAGCACGAGGCCGAAGTTGCGTTCCCACACCTCGAACTTGCGTGCCGTCTTCTCGACCTCGTACTCGCCCGGCGCGGTCCACGTCGCGGAGTGCAGGTCGAGCATCGCGGGCTCCAGCCGGTCGCGCAGGCGCGGGGAGACGTAGAGGAAACCCGTGCCGCGCGGGCCACGCAGGTACTTGCGGCCGGTCGCGCTGAGCGCGTCGCAGCGCAGGCGCCGGACGTCGAGGTCGAGCTGCCCGGCCGACTGGCACGCGTCCAGCAGGAACGGCACGTCCGCCTCCGCCGCGACCTCCCCGATCTCTTCGGCGGGGTTGACCAGACCGCCCTGCGTGGGCACGTGGGTGATCGAGATCAGCTTCACCCGCTCGTCGAGGCGGCGCCGCAGGTCCGCGACGTCCACCTGACCAGTCTCGTCGTCGTCCACGACCTCGACGACCGCACCGGTGTGCCGCGCGACCTGGAGGTACGCGATGGCGTTGCTCGCGTACTCGGAGCGGCAGGTGAGGATGCGGTCGCCCGGCTCGAAGCGCATCGCGTAGAAGACGGCCTGCCACGAGCGCGTCGCGTTGTCGGTCAGCGCGATGTCGTCGGCCTGGGCGTTCAGCAGCCGCGCGACGGAGCCGTACACGGCCTCGACCCGGTCGGCCTCCGCGTCCGCGAGCTCGTACCCGCCACGCCGCGCCTCGTCGCGGAGGTACGTGACCACCGCATCCACGACCGGCTCCGGCGGCAGCGCCGAACCGGCGTTGTTGAAGTGCACGACGTCGGCGCAGCCAGGGGTTTCCGCCCGGTACCGCAGCACGTCCTCGTTGCGCATGATCGCGACCCTACCTCCGCCCCCGCGTCCGGCACGCCTTCGCGAAACTGTCGGTGCCGGGAGCTAGGCTGGCCGTCTCAGGGACCCGCAGTACCGCTATGGGGAGGTTTTCGCCGGTGTCGAACGATTCCTTCGTTCACCTGCACGTGCACACCGAGTACTCGATGCTCGACGGTGCGGCGAAGATCGCTCCGCTGTTCGCGGAGGCCAAACGCCTGGAGATGCCCGCGGTCGGCATGACCGACCACGGCAACATGTACGGGGCCGACCAGTTCTACCAGGAGGCGAAGAAGGCGGGCCTCAAGCCGATCATCGGCATCGAGGCCTACATCGCGCCCGAGTCGCGCTTCACGAAGAAGCCGGTGTTCTGGGGGCAGGCGTCGCAGCGCGGCTCGGACGAGTTCGGCGAGGGCGGTGACGTCTCCGGTGGCGGTGCGTACACCCACATGACGATGCTGGCGCAGAACGCGACCGGCCTGCGCAACCTGTTCAAGCTGTCGTCGCTGGCGTCGATCCAGGGCTACTACCGCAAGCCCCGCATGGACCGCGAGCTGATCGCGGAGAACGCGAGCGGCATCATCGCCACCACCGGCTGCCCGTCCGGCGAGGTGCAGACGCGGCTGCGGCTGGGCCAGAAGCAGGAGGCCATCCAGGCGGCGTCGGACTACAAGGACATCTTCGGGGCGGACAACTTCTTCCTCGAGCTGATGGACCACGGCCTGCCCATCGAGCGCTCGGTGCGCGAGGGCCTGCTGGAGATCGGCAAGCTGCTCGACCTCAAACCGCTGGCCACCAACGACTCGCACTACGTCACCAAGGACCAGGCCGACTCGCACTCGGCGCTGCTGTGCGTGCAGTCGGGCAAGACGCTCAACGACCCGAACCGGTTCAAGTTCGACGGGGACGGCTACTACCTCAAGTCGGCGCAGGAGATGCGCGAGTACTGGGACTCCGAGGTCCCCGGCGCCGCCGACACCACGCTGCTGATCGCCGAGCGCGTCGAGTCCTACGAGGACGTCTACACCCACAAGGACCGGATGCCGGTGTTCCCGGTCCCCGAGGGGCACAACGAGGCCTCGTGGCTGCGCGAGGAGGTCGAGCGCGGCCTGAAGTGGCGGTTCCCCGACGGCGCGCCGGAGGGCTACCGCGAGCGCATCGAGATGGAGCTCGACGTCATCATCGGGAAGGGCTTCCCGGCCTACTTCCTCGTCGTCGCTGACCTCATCAACCACGCGCGCAAGGTGGGCATCCGCGTGGGTCCCGGCCGTGGTTCCGCCGCGGGTTCGCTGGTCGCGTACGTCCTCGGTATCACGAACCTGGACCCGATCCCGCAGAAGCTGCTGTTCGAGCGGTTCCTCAACCCCGAGCGCGTCTCGATGCCCGACATCGACATCGACTTCGACGACCGCCGCCGCGGCGAGATGATCCGCTACGCCACCGAGAAGTACGGCGCGGACAAGGTCGCCCAGGTCATCACCTTCGGCACCATCAAGACGAAGGCCGCGATCAAGGACTCGGCGCGCGTGCACTTCGGCCAGCCGGGCTACGCGATCGCCGACAAGATCTCCAAGGCGCTGCCGCCGCCGATCATGGCGAAGGACATCCCGCTGTCCGGCATCGTCGACCCGCAGCACGAGCGCTACGGCGAGGCCGCCGAGGTTCGCACGCTGATCGAGACCGACGAAGAGGTCTCGACGATCTTCACGACCGCCCGCGGCCTGGAGGGCCTGATCCGCAACGCCGGCGTGCACGCCTGCGCGGTCATCATGTCCAGCGAGCCGCTGATGGACGCGATCCCGCTGTGGCAGCGGGACGACGGGTCGATCATCACGGGCTGGGACTACCCGTCCTGTGAGGCCATCGGCCTGTTGAAGATGGACTTCCTGGGCCTGCGGAACCTCACCGTCATCGGTGACGCGATCGACAACATCAAGGCCAACCGCGGTATCGACATCGACCTCGACACGCTCGGCGTCGACGACCCGGAGACGTACAAGCTGCTTTCCCGCGGTGACACGCTCGGCGTGTTCCAGCTGGACGGTGGCCCCATGCGGGACCTGCTGCGCCGCATGCAGCCGACGGTGTTCGACGACATCGTCGCGGTCGGCGCGCTGTACCGCCCCGGCCCGATGGGCATGAACGCCCACAACGACTACGCGGACCGCAAGAACGGGCGCCAGCAGGTCAAGCCGATCCACCCCGAGCTCGAAGAGCCCCTGAAGGAGATCCTGGCCGACACGTACGGCCTGATCGTCTACCAGGAACAGATCATGCACATCGGCCAGAAGGTGGCCGGGTACTCCATGGGGCGCGCGGACGTGCTGCGCCGCGCCATGGGGAAGAAGAAGAAGGAGGTCCTCGACAAGGAGTTCGAGGGCTTCCACAGCGGGATGAAGGAGAACGGGTTCTCCGACGAGGCCATCAAGGCCCTGTGGGACACGATCCTCCCGTTCGCCGGGTACGCGTTCAACAAGAGCCACGCGGCCGCGTACGGCCTGGTGTCGTACTGGACGGCGTACCTCAAGGCGAACTACCCCGCGGAGTACATGGCCGCGCTGCTCACGTCGGTCGGGGACAACAAGGACAAGTCCGCGGTGTACCTGTCCGAGTGCCGCAGGCTCGGGATCAAGGTGCTGCCGCCGGACGTCAACGAATCCGGCCCGCGCTTCGCCGCGGTCGGGGACGCGATCCGCTTCGGGATGGGCGCGGTCCGCAACGTCGGCGCGAACGTGGTCGATTCGATCATCAAGACGCGTGAGGAGAAGGGGAAGTACTCCTCGTTCACCGACTTCCTCGACAAGTCGGAGCTGGTGGCCTGCAACAAGCGCGTGCTGGAATCGCTGATCAAGGCCGGTGCGTTCGACTCGCTGGGCAACACGCGCCTGTCGATGATCCAGGTCCACGAGGACGCGGTCGACGCGGTCGTGCCGTTGAAGCGCCAGGAGGCGATGGGCCAGTTCGACCTGTTCGGCTCGGCGGACGATGCGGGTGAGGCGGCGCCGTCGTCGTCGCCGCTGGCGCATCTGAAGTTCAGCGAGGAGGAGTGGCCGCGCAAGCAGCTGCTGGCCTACGAGCGGGAGATGCTGGGTCTGTACGTGTCGGCGCACCCGCTGGACGGCGCCGAGCGGATCCTGCGGAAGCACGCGCCGCGCCCGATCGCCGCGATCCTGGACAACCCGCCGAAGGAAGGCGAGCTGGTCGTGTCCGGGTTGATCACGTCGCTGGAGCGGCGGGTCAACAAGAAGGGCGAGCCCTGGGCCATCTGCACCGTCGAGGACATGGACGCGTCGCTGGAGGTGCTGTTCTTCCCCAAGTCGTACGCCATGTTCGCCGCGGATCTGGTGGAGGACAACGCCGTGCTGGTGAAGGGCAGGGTCAACTGGCGCGAGGACAAGATGTCGGTCTTCGGGGGCGGGCTCGTGCCGCTGGACCTGTCGGAGGTCGGCAACGGTGAGGACGAGCCGCCGCTGATGCTGCACTGCTCGGCGGAGAAGCTGGACAAGAGCGTGGTGGGGGAGCTGAAGTCCACGCTGCTCGCCCACCGAGGCGAAACCCCCGTGCGCCTCAAGCTGATCGGCCGCCAACGTGAGACGGTCTTCGCACTGTACGACTACCCGGTCAAGGTCAGCTCCATGCTGATGGGTGAGTTGAAGGGCATCCCAGGCATCACCGCAGGCACCTAACGGCTGGCGCTGGGGCCGCCAGGCAGCACCACCCACACACCGCACCGGGCGATGCGAAGCGAGCGGCCCCACCGCCCACACCCACCCCCGCCCCGATCCCCAGCCGCACTTACGGCCGCTCCGGCGGGTCAAGAGTGGGCGAAGCCCATCCCGAAGGGACGCCGCAGGCGCTCTTTACGCGCCTCGATCGGCCGTGAACACTCAAGGATCGGGGCGGGGGTGGGGCCGCTCAAGCAGGGCGCGCAGCGCCCGGTGAACCCCGGTACCCGGGCACACGAGCCAAGGAAAAGGCGAGGAACAGAAGGCGGAACCAGCGACCAGGCAAGCCCAGCGAAACCAAGAACAAGCCCCGCGATCCAGCCGCGATCGAGCCGGGGCAGCCGGGGCCCGTGCCGTGGCGCGCCCCGCCCTGCCCCGCCGCCAGCCAGGGCCGGGCCGCCCCGCCCGCTCGCAGTCAGGGCCGCGCCCCGTCCCGCCCGGCTGCCAGCCAGGGCCGGGCAGCGCCTCGTCCGCTCGCCTGCCGGGGGGTCCGGGCCACGCCCCCACCCGCTCGCCCGCGGGGACCAAGCCGCGCCGCGCCCGCCCGCCAACCGATGCCGATTCCTGCCCCCAGCCGAAGCGGCCACCCACCCCCAGCGCCCCAACTGTCCCGCGTCAAGAATCTGGCTCAGTTTTCTTGGATGAAAGTTGTGCTTGTTGATC
>NZ_BAABIB010000088.1:0-155149 GCF_039542405.1 Amycolatopsis dongchuanensis | reverse complement strand
ACCACGCACTCCACACCGACCACCACCACTTGACATAGAAGCTTCCTGACGGCGTCGCTTCGCGATGGCTTCGCCCACCCTTGACCCGCCGGATCGGCCGTAAGTGCGGCTGGGGATCGGGGCGGGGGTGGGTGTGGGCGGTGTGGCCGCTCGCTTCGCGTCGCCGGGTGGCGGTGTGTGTGGGCGGTCATCCCGTGCCTGCGGTTGTTACGAGGCCAGGTAGTTCACATCTGCTGGGCGGCGCTTCCTGCGGAGCCAGACCCTGCGGGTGCCGTCGGAGTACAGGCGGACCGTGGACAGTTCCCAGCCCGCGAACTCCGCGTGGATGGACAGTTGCGTGGCGGCCGCACGCCGGGAGACGCCCGGTGGCAGCTGCAGCCGCCGGTACTCCCAGTCTCCGTCGACCACCGCCTCGGACGAGGTTGTCATGGCTGGATCACCTGGACCCCTTCTCCCGTTGCCGAGCCGACGTAGACCTTGCCGGTCCGGGCGTCGACCGTTACCGAGTTCGGCTGGCGCACCGTCGGGAACCGGTACTTCTCCACGGGCTCCCCACCCCGCACGTCGAAGCCCACCACCTCGTTGCGCTCCGTGAGCGTCACCCACGCCATCGAACGCTGGGCGTCGTACGCGATGCCGTACACGCCGCCGGGCACCGGGTACATCTGGCGCAACAACAGCGGATCCATCGAGAACGCGAGGAGCGCCCCCGCCCGCGTGTCCGTCACCAGGACCCGGCCGTACGAATCGGCCACGGCGTTGGTCGCGCCGTCGCCCGCCCGCAGGCCCTCACCGATCGCACCGCCCGGCACGTCGACCGTGAAGACCGCCGTGCGCAGCCGGTCCAGCACCACCGTGTGGTCCCCGGAGCTCACCACCTCGTCGGCGCTGTACAGCCCGCCCGTGATCGTCTTCACGAGCTTCCCGCCCTGGTACACCTCGACGGCCTTGCGGTCCCGCACCGCCACCAGCGTGTCCGCGCCCGCCGCGACGGCGTCCGCGGGCTGGCCCGGCACGCCCAGCTCACCGGCCTGGCCACCGCCCACCGGGATGTTCGCCACGGTCCCGCGCCCGGGGATGCTGGCCAGCACCTGCCCGGCCCCGAAGCTCAGCTGCTCGACAGCACCCGGCACCGCGACCCGCACGGGCTGCGCGCTCGGCTCATCCAGCCGGTACAGCAGCACCGCGGGCGGCTGGTCCACCGCCACGGCCAGCGTCCGGGACGCCGCATCCGCCGCCATCGCCGTCACCGCCGGCGACGCCAGCACCGTGCCGGCGGGCGTCACAGCGGGGGCGGGGGAAACGGCGGCCGTCGCCGCGACCGGGTTGTTCACGATCTGCAGCTCGTCGTCGCCCTTGCCGGTGTCCGAGGAGCAGCCCGCCACGAGCAGCGCGCACGCGACCGGCATTGCCACCACGGCGGACCTCCGCACCCGACCTCCGGACCTTCCGACGTTGCGCCCCAGCATCCTCCACAATGCCCGCCACGTCACGTCTGTGTCACCTGCTTGTCACCTCGGCCACCGCTCCGGGTAACCGAACTCGATCGCGCTGACGTCGTCCAGCGCGGCTTTGATGGCGTTCGGGAGCACGATCTCCTCCGCCGCGAGCGAGCCCGTGAGCTGCCCCGTGTCCCGCGCCCCGACCACCGGCGCGACCACTCCGGGCCGGTCCCGGACCCACGCGAGCGCGACCGCCAGCGGCGACGTGCCGAGGCCGTCCGCCGCGGTGGACACCGCCTCCACGATGCGGGCCGCGCGGTCGGTGCGGTGCTGCTCGACGTACCCCGCGTACGTGGGGGAGGCGCCGCGCGAGTCCGCCGGGGTGCCCGTGCGGTACTTGCCGGTCAGCACGCCCCGGCCCAGCGGCGCCCACGGCAGCAGCCCGACCCCGTGGTGCAGCGCGGCGGGCACGACCTCCCGCTCGACCCCGCGTTCGACCAGCGAGTACTCGGCCTGCACCGACACCAGCGGCAGCGTGCTGCTCGCCGCGGCCGTGGCCAGCTGCCAGCCGGAGTAGTTGGAGACGCCGACGTAGCGGACCTTGCCCGACGTCACGGCGTAGTCGAGGGCGGAGAGCGTCTCGGCCAGCGGGACGGTGTCGTCCCACGCGTGCAGCTGCCACAGGTCGATGTGGTCCACGCCGAGCCTGCGCAGCGAACCGTCGAGCGCCGACAGCAGGGCGCCGCGGGAGGCGCCGCCGCCGAACGGGCCGTCCGTGCGCCGGGCGACGGCCTTCGTGGCGATCACGACGTCCTCGCGGGGCACCAGGTCCGCCAGCAGCCCGCCCAGGATCCGCTCGCACTCGCCCTCGGCGTAGATGTCCGCCGTGTCGACGAGCGTGCCGCCGGCGTCCACGAACGCGACCAGCTGGCTCGCCGCCTCGTCGGCGTCGGTCTCCCCGCCCCAGCTCATCGTGCCGAGCGCCATCCGGGAGACGCGCAGTCCCGACCGGCCCAGCTGTCGCTTCTCCATGCCACAGAGAGTAACTGCCCTGCACGGACTCAAGCCCGACGGTCCGGTGATCAACGCTGCCGATACCCTTCGGCACCGTGCAAATCAGACTCAACCCGACAAAGGCCCGGTGACCATGGGCTGGATCGAAGCGATCATCCTCGGCCTCGTGCAGGGCCTGACCGAGTTCCTCCCCATCTCCTCCAGCGCGCACCTGCGCATCACCGCCGCGCTGGCCGGCTGGGAGGACCCCGGCGCCGCGTTCACCGCGGTGATCCAGATCGGCACCGAGCTGGCGGTGATCCTCTACTTCGGCCGCAAGATCGGCCGGATCATCCGCGCCTGGTTCCTGTCGATCTTCCGCAGCGAGTGGCGGCAAGACCCGGACGCGCGGATGGGCTGGCTGGTGATCGTCGGCTCGATCCCGATCGTCGTGCTGGGCCTGCTGTTCCAGGACTCCATCCACTCGACGTTCCGCGACCTGCGGATCACCGCGACGGTGCTGATCGTGTTCGGCATCATCCTCGCGATCGCCGACCGGGTGGGACGCCAGTACCGCACGCTGGACCACCTCACCGTGCCGCACGGCCTCACCTTCGGCATCGCGCAGGCGCTCGCGCTGGTGCCGGGCGTGTCGCGCTCCGGCGGCACCGTCACGGGCGGTCTGCTGCTCGGCTACACGCGTGCCGAGGCGACCGAGTACTCGTTCCTGCTCGCCGTGCCCGCCGTGCTCGGCTCGGGCTTCTACGAGGTCAGCAAGATCGGCGAGGGCAGCGGACCCGAGTGGGGGCCGACGATCCTCGCGACGCTCGTCTCGTTCGGCGTGGGCTACCTGGTGATCTCGTGGCTGATGCGGTTCATCAAGACACGCAGCTACGTCCCGTTCGTGATCTACCGGGTGGCGCTGGGCATCGCGCTGTTCGTGCTGATCGCCGTGGGCACGCTGGACCCGAAGGCCGGTCCGGACTTCTGACGTAGTGTGGCGGCCGTGGCTACCGTGATCCTCCTGCGGCACGGCCGCTCGACCGCCAACGGTTCGGGCGTGCTTGCCGGCCGCACCCCCAAGGTGGGGCTCGACGACACCGGCCGCGGCCAGGCCGACGCACTGCCGGGCAGGCTGGCCGGCGTGCCGCTGGCCGAGGCCGTCGTGTCGCCGATGCTGCGCTGCAAGCAGACCGTCGCCCCGCTGCTCGCCGAGCGGGGGCTCGACCGCACCGTCGAGCCCCGGCTGTCCGAAGTGGACTACGGCGAGTGGACGGGGCGCGAGCTGAAGACGCTCGTCAAGGAACCGCTGTGGCGGGTGGTGCAGGCGCACCCGTCCGCGGCGGTCTTCCCCGGCGGCGAGGGCCTGGCGAGCATGCAGGCCAGGGCCGTGGCGGCGGTGCGCGAGCACGACGCCCGGATCAGCGCCGAGCACGGCGACCACGCGGTCTGGCTGCTGTGCAGCCACGGCGACGTGCTGAAGGCGATCCTCGCCGACGCGCTGGGCCAGCACCTGGACGCGTTCCAGCGGATCGTGGTCGACCCGGCGTCGATCTCCGTCGTGCGCTACACCGAGACGCGGCCGTTCGTGCTGCGGGTCAACGACCACGGCACGGACTTCGCCGGGATCGTGCCCCCGCCGCCGAAGCGGGGTAGGAAGAAGGCATCCTCCGACGCGGAGGTCGGAGGTTCCACAGGACGAAGGGGCCGTCAGTGAACTCTCAGCTCTCTCCGGACAACCCGTTCGCGAGCCCGAGCGAGCTGCCCTACGGGCTGCCGCCGTTCGACCGGATCGCCGACGAGCACTACGCGCCCGCGTTCGAGGCGGGGCTGGCCGAGCACGCCGCCGAGGTCGAGGCCATCGCCGCGAACCCGGAGCCGCCGACGTTCGACAACACGATCGTCGCGCTGGAGAAGTCGGGGCGGCTGCTGTCGCGCGTGGCGTCGGTGTTCTTCAACCTCACCTCCTCGGACACGAACCCGGTGCTGCAGGACCTGCAGGCCGAGGTCGCGCCGAAGCTCGCCGCGCACTCCGACGCCATCCACCTCGACCCGCGGTTGTACGGGCGGGTGCGGGAGCTGTACGAGCGGCGGGAGTCGCTGGGCCTGGACGCGGAGTCGGCGTGGCTGCTGGAGCGCGTGCACACCGACTTCCAGCGGGCCGGTGCCGGGCTGCCGGAGGGCGACCAGGAGCGGCTGCGTGAGCTCAACGCGGAACTGTCCACTTTGAGCACCCGCTTCCAGGAGAACCTGTTGCGGGACACCAATGATCTCGCCGTCGTGGTGGACGACGAGCGGGAGCTGGCCGGGTTGTCGGCGGACGCGGTGGCCGCGGCGCGCGAGGCGGCGAACTCACGCGGGCTGACGGGGAAGTTCCTGCTGACGCTGAACCTGCCGACGTCGCAGCCGCTGCTGGCGTCGCTGGAGAACCGCGCGGTGCGGGAGCGCTTGTTCCGCGCCTCGGTTTCGCGCGGCAAGCGGGGCAACGACAACGACAACAGCGAGGTGCTGACGCGCATCGCCGCGTTGCGGGCGGAGCGGGCGGCGTTGCTGGGCCACCCGCACCACGCGGCGTACGTGATCTCGGACGAGACCGCGGGGACGGCGGAGGCGGCGATGAGCCTGCTGGAACGCCTCGCCCCGGCCGCGGTGGCGAACGCGAAGCGGGACGCCGAGGAGCTGCAGCGGTACCTGGAGCAGGACGTGCCGGGCGCGACGCTGGAGCCGTGGGACTGGGCCTTCTACGGCGAGCGGGTGCGCAAGGCGCGGTACGACGTGGACGACGCCACGCTGCGGCCGTACTTCGAGCTGGACCGCGTGGTGCGGGACGGCGTGTTCTTCGCGGCGAACAAGCTGTACGGGCTGAGCTTCACGGAGCGGCACGACCTGCCGGCGTACCACCCCGACGTGCGGGTGTTCGAGGTGTTCGACGCGGACGGTTCGCCGCTGGGGCTGTTCCTGGGTGACTACTACACGCGCGACTCCAAGCGCGGTGGCGCGTGGATGAACACGTTCGTCGACCAGTCGGGCCTGCTGGGGGAGCGGCCGGTCGTGGTGAACAACCTGAACATCGCGCGCCCGCCGCAGGGTGAGCCGACGCTGCTGACGTTCGACGAGGTGGTAACGGCGTTCCACGAGTTCGGGCACGCCCTGCACGCGCTGCTGTCGGACGTGCGGTACCCGACGTTCTCGGGCACGAACGTGCCGCGGGACTTCGTGGAGTACCCGTCGCAGGTCAACGAGATGTGGATGCTGTGGCCGGAGGTGCTGGCGAACTACGCGAAGCACCACGAGACGGGGGAGCCGCTGCCGCAGCGGCTGGTGGAGCGCCTGCAGGAGGCGGCCCAGTACGGCCAGGGCTACTCGACGACGGAGTACCTGGCGGCGGCGCTGCTGGACCAGGCGTGGCACACCATCTCCCCGGACGACGACGTGCGGGACGTGGCGGGCTTCGAGGCGGCGGCGCTGGAGAAGGCCGGGGTGGCGCTGCCCGTGGTGCCGCCGAGGTACCAGAGCACGTACTTCGCCCACATCTTCAGCGGCGGTTATTCGGCGGGCTACTACTCCTACATCTGGAGCGAGGTCCTGGACGCCGACACGGTCGAATGGTTCCGCGAAAACGGCGGCCTGACCAGGGCGAACGGGGACCACTTCCGGAAGGAGCTGCTGAGCAAGGGCGGGAGCACGGACTCGATGGCCGCGTTCCGCACGTTCCGCGGCCGGGACCCGGAGATCACGCCACTGCTGAAACGCCGGGGTCTGACGGGAGTGTAAGCGGGGGTTGGCCCCGCCGCGGCGGGAGCCGGGGACGCCCCGGTGCTGACGTGGCGGGGTTTGCGCGGGAGTTCCAGCCGGAAGGCCCCCGCCGGGTGCTGGCGAACGCCCCAGCACCCACCCCCACCCCCGCACCCCAGGGCCGAGGGCGCGCCAGCGCCCAACGGCCCCAGGCCCTTACACCCCTCCCGCCCCTTCGCCCCCAGCCCGCTTTGCGCGCGGCCGGGGGCGGGCCAAGAGTGGCGAAGCCATCGCGAAGCGACGCCGAAGGCGCTCTTGACGCGCCCCCTCCGCGCGTAAAACCCTCAAAAGCGAAGGGCCCCAACCCACCCCCGAACGCAACGACGCCCCGGCCGCCAGGCCGGGGCGTCGAGCCGAACACCGAAAGCAGAACTCAGCCAACCAACCCGAGCTTCCGCACAGCCTCCCGCTCCTCGGCCAGCTCGGCCACCGAAGCGTCGATCTTGCCGCGCGAGAACTCGTCGATCTCCAGGCCCTGCACGATCTCCCACTTCCCGTCACGGGTGGTCACCGGGAACGACGAGATGAGCCCCTCCGGCACGCCGTACGAGCCGTCCGACGGGACGGCCATCGAGGTCCAGTCGCCCTCGGCGGTGCCGTTGACCCAGGTGTACACGTGGTCGATCGCGGCCGAAGCGGCCGACGCCGCCGACGACGCGCCACGGGCCTCGATGATCGCCGCGCCGCGCTTGGCGACCGTCGGGATGAAGTCCTCCTCCAGCCACTTCTGGTCGTTCACGGCCTCGGCCGCGGTCTTCCCGCCGACCTCCGCGTGGAACAGGTCCGGGTACTGGGTGGCGGAGTGGTTGCCCCAGATCGTCATCTTCTTGATGTCGGCCACGGACACGCCGAGCTTCTTCGCCAGCTGGGCCAGCGCCCGGTTGTGGTCGAGGCGCGTCATGGCGGTGAACCGCTCGGCGGGCACGTCGGGGGCGTTGGACTGCGCGATCAGCGCGTTGGTGTTGGCCGGGTTGCCGACGACGAGCACCTTGATGTCGTCGGCCGCGCCGGCGTTGATCGCCTCGCCCTGCGGCTTGAAGATGCCGCCGTTGGCCTCCAGCAGGTCGCCGCGCTCCATGCCCTTCGTGCGAGGGCGGGCGCCGACGAGCAGCGCCACGTTGGCGCCCTCGAACGCCTGCTTCGGGTCGTCGAAGATGTCGGTGCCCGCGAGCAGCGGGAAAGCGCCGTCTTCGAGTTCCATCGCGGTGCCCTCGGCCGCCTTGACCGCCTGCGGGATCTCCAGCAGCCGCAGCTTCACCGGCGTGTCCGCGCCGAGCAGCTGACCGGACGCGATGCGGAACAGCAGCGCGTAGCCGATCTGGCCGGCGGCGCCGGTGACGGTGACGTTGACGGGGGCTTGGGTCATTGCGTACTCCTGCGGACGTTCTCTTGGCTTGTAGTGCGAACTCTATCGGCCTCCGGTCCCGCCGACCGGGTGCGTCGCCCCACATCCGGCTTGACCGATTCCGCTGCCGGGACGCCGAACACCCGCCCCAGCGCGATGATCCCCTCGTCAAGGCGGCTCAGGCTGGTCAGCACGGACCGCACGTGCCGGTCGTCGGACTCCCGCGTGACCGCCGTCTCAGGGTCCCGGTCGAGCTTGTCCTGCGTGCCGCCCCGCACCGACTCGGTCAGCACGTCGAGGTTGTGGCTGATCCGGTCGGCGAGCCCGGTGAGCCGGTCGTCCCCGGCGAGCAGACCGGGCTCGGCGCGGGCCGCGATGTGGCGCGCCCGGAAGGAGATCCGGTCGAGCGCGGACAGCACGCTCGCGCCGAAGTCGCGGCGGCTGGACAGGCTCATCGGGTGGGTGAGCGGTTCGACCGTCGTGCGGACCTGTTCGATCGACCGGTCCAGCTCCCGCGACAGCTCGATGACGTTGATGTTCTCCCGGCCGGACAGCAGCGCCTCGACCCCGTCGAGGAACTCGTGCACGTCGCCCAGCACCGCCTCCAGGTCCGAGCGCAGCACCGTCCTGGTGCGCACGGGCAGCACCACGACCGCCGCGATGATCCCGGCGGCGGCGCCCACCGTGGTCTCCGCCACCCGCAGCCACAGCACGTCGATGGTGAACGTGCCGAGCATGCTGTAGAGCAGGCCGAGCATGCAGGTGATGAAGAACGACATCACCAGCTGCGACACGCGCGCCGTGTAGACCAGGCAGAACACGCACACCAGGATCAGCACGACGGTGAGCGCGAGGTTGCCGGTGACGAGCAGCGCCAGCAGCATCCCGCCGAAGATCCCGACGAGCGTGCCGACGACCCGCCGGAAGCCCTTGACGAACGTGGCGCCCGTGGTCGAGGTGTTGAGGAACACGACGAACACCGTCAGCACCGCCCAGTACCACCGCTGGTGCGACACCAGTTCGCCGCCGAGCACGGCCAGACCCCCGCCGATCATGGCCTGCAGCGCCGCGCGCGCCTGGTTGTCGAAGGCGAAGAAGCGCTTGGGCTCCGGCTCATCGGGCTCGGGCAGCTCGGCTTCGGCGGAGTAGTCGTGCTCGGCGATGCGCTGCGCGTTGACGTCGGCGAGCGCGAGCTCGGCGATGGCGCGCCGCAGCTCGTCGCCGGGCTCGGGTTTGTCCCGCAGGCGGCTGCCGGTGACGAGCATCCTGCTGAACTCGTCGGTGTCGCTGATCACCGGCAGCTCGCGGGGGTCGTGCTCGATGAGGTGCTCGAACCGCAGCAGGCTGCCGACCAGCTCGTCCCGCACTTCGTCGGGCAGCTTCTCGGTGCTGGTGCGGCGCACCACGAGCGACAGCCACTGCGCGGCGATCTCGATCTCGATGGCCCGGCGCCGCAGCAGTTCCGACGCGGGCGGGTCCATCACCTCGTTGATGGCGTCCTCGATCATCAGGACCGACTCGTGCAGCCGGGAGTCCGCGCGGCGCAGCTGGTTGCGGCGGCGCTCGGTGCCGCCGCTCGCGAGGTAGGCCGCCGCGGCGGCCGCGTGCCTGCCGAGCCGGGCCCGGAACGCCCTGCGCACCCGCGTCAGCTCCCGTCCGGGGTTGCGCCGGAGCACCAGGAACCGCATCACGGCGTTGCCGGTGAGCCCGACGGCCAGCGCCAGGAGGTACTGCGGCAGCTGCGTGAGGTGGATCTGCAGGAACATCGAGAAGAAGAACATGAAGAACGCGAGCGCGCCCAGCGCGGGGCCGCGCGGCGCGAACCGCTGCGCGTAGACCGCCAGGAAGATCAGCAGGATGAACAGTACGCTGTCCAACGGCGGCCTGGTGATCCCGAACGCGGCGACGGTCAGCGACAGCGCGCCCGAGCAGAACGCGAGCACGAGCGTCACGGCCTGCGCGCGCGGTTCCTTGTCGTTGACGGTGAAGGCCGACTGCATCGCGCCGATCGCCGCCACCATGATCGTCGGGATGGGGCGGCCCGCGAGGCCCAGCACGGCGATCGCGAACACGATGCCGCCCACCGCGAGGCCCGCGCGGTGCAGCCGCAGCAGCCCCGGGTCGGCGGCCACGAGCCGGTCACGCAGCCGTTCGGCGGTCATCCGCAGGGTGTCCATCAGCGCTCCCCGGCCAGCAGTTCCCACTGGGCCAGCGACAACCGCCGCCCGGAGAACGCCGTGATCCGCAACCGGTAGCGCGGGAAGGCGGCCGATGCCGTGAGCGCGAACGGCCGCGTCTGGCGGCGCCAGCGGAACGTCTCGCCCGCACGCTCGTCGAGCACCTGCCACGTCTGCCCGTCCTCGCTGCCCTCCAGCACCCACGCGGTGGGGGAGCCGTGCGCGCCCGAGGTGAGCGTGTACAGCTCCACGGGCCGTGGTGGACCGTCCACTGTGAACTCGATCGCCGGTGGCGAGGTGAACGTGAGCTGGGTGCGGCTCGTGTCGTCGGACAGCGTGGGATGCGTCGAGCGGCCGGGCAGGTCGGCCAGCGGGCGCGGCGGGGCGTCGCCTTCGGTGAGCGACGGGGGCGGGGTGCCCCACTCGGACGGTTCCGCGGCCAGCTCGAACTCCAGCGTCGCGCCCGTGACGAGCCGGTCGTGCGACAGCCACGCCTGCTCGTGCGGCTCGCCGTCGACCCGCAGGCGGCGTACGTACGGCCCGCTGCCGGACGTCGTGATCACCACGTGCTTTCCGTTCTCCAGTGCGATTTCCGCGCGCCGGAACAGCGGCGCGCCCAGGACGTAGCCGGGGCTGCCCACGGCGAGCGGGTACAGGCCGAGGGAGGCGAAGACGTACCAGGCGGACATCTCGCCGTTGTCCTCGTCGCCGGGGTAGCCCTGCCCGATCTCGCTGCCGAGGTAGCAGCGGGTCAGCACCTCGCGGACGACCGCCTGGCCCTTCGCCGCCGCACCCGCGTACGCGTACATCCAGGGGATGTGGTGTGACGGCTGGTTCGAATGGCCGTACTGGCCCAGCCGCACGTCGCGCGCCTCGGTCATCTCGTGGATGATCCCGCCGTAGGAGCCGGGGTTGCGCCCCGTCTCGGGCGTCGCGAAGAAAGCGTCCAATTTGGACTCCAGTGCGGCGCGGCCGCCGTGCAGGTTCGCCAGTCCCTGCCCGTCGTGCGGGACCGAGAACGCCGTGTTCCAGCCGTTGGTCTCGGTGTAGTCGAAGCCCCAGCGCGCCGGGTCGTAGTCCTGCGGGGACCAGCGCCACGCGCCGTCGCGGTGGCGGCCCTGGAAGAACCCGGTCCGCGGGTCGAAGTGGTGGACGTAGTGCAGGGCGCGCTGCCGGAAGTAGGCCGCGTCGTCGGCGCGTCCCAGCGCGGCCGCCAGGTTGGCGATGCCGAAGTCGTTGATGCACGCCTCCAGTGCCCAGGACAGGCCCTCGTGGGTGCTGAGCGGCGTGAAACCCAGGAAGATCGACTCGTGCAGGCCCTTGCGGCCGACGCCCCGGCGCGGCGGGGCGACGGTGGCGTTCCTGAGCGCCGCGTCGTAGGCGGCTTCGACGTCGAAGTTCCGCACGCCCTTGAGGTAGGCGTCGGCGAAGGCGACGTCGGAGCTGGTGCCCGTCATGAGGTCGGCGTAGCCGGGGGAGGACCAGCGCGCGATCCAGCCGCCTTCGCGGTACTGCTGCACGAAACCCTCGATCAGCTCACCGCACTTGCGTGGCGTGAGCAGCGCATACGCGGGCCAGCAGGTGCGGTAGGTGTCCCAGAAGCCGTTGTTGACCGACATCGGCCCGTCGACGACCTTCGCGCCGGTGCGGCGGCGGGTGCTGGGCCACCAGCGACGCACGACGGGGCTCGCGTGCCGCCGGCCGCGCGGGGTCTCCTCGTGGGCGGAGTTGGGGTAGAGGAACAGCCGGTAGAGGCCCGAGTAGAAGGTGGTCAGCTGGTCCTCGGTCGCGCCGTCCAGCTCGATCCGCCCGAGCAGGTCCTGCCACGCCTGCCGCGCGTCCTCCCGCACCTGCTCGAACGTCGTACCGGCCGGGATCTCGGCGTCGAGGTTGCGCCGGGCCTGCTTCGCGCTGATCAGCGACGTCGCGATGCGCAGCTGGACGGTGGCAGTGCCGAACGCGAGCGCCTTGCCGTCGCGGCGGCCCGGCCGGTCGAACGCGCCGTGCACGAACATCCGGCGCGCGCCCACGGACAGGCGGCTGCGTACCCACGTGTAGCCGGTGACCGTGCCGCGTTTCGGGTCCAGCCGGATCCCGCCGCGCCTGCAGGCGAACCGGATCTTCGCCTCGCCGGGGAAGGTGAAGCGGAACACCGCGGCGTGGTCGGCCGGCGCGAGGTCGACGGTGAGCCCGCTGTCGAACCGCACGCCGTAGTGGTGCGGCCGGCCGGTCTCGTGCTCGCGCGTGAACGCGAGATCGCCTTCGGGGATGACGTGGAAGGTGTGCCGGTCGCCCATCCAGGGGCTGGGCTGGTGGCTGAGCGCGAAACCCGCCAGGCGCGGGCGGTTCGTGGCGTCGTTGCGGCGGTGGTACTCGTACAGCCAGGTGGTGGACGACGCGTCGGTGACCGGGGTCCAGAAGTTGAAGCCGTGGGGCACCGCGGTGGCCGGGAACGTGTTGCCGCGCGAGAACTCCGAGCTGGAATGGGTGCCGCGGGTGGTGCGCACCCAGTCCACCGGATCCCACCGCCGAGGCGGCCGGTCGCTGATGCGGACGTCGTCGATCCAGCCCGCGTCGTCCCCGCCCGCGAGCACGATCGCCCGCACCCGCCCCGGCGGCAGCGGGCGGCGGACGAGGTTCCACTGGTCCGGGTAGAGCGCCTTCGGGTCGAGCACGTCCGTCAGGGTGCTGCCGTCGTCCAGCTCCACGTCCAGCGCCACGGAGGTGCCCCGCTCGGGGAAGACCACATAGGACAGCTCGGTGTGCTCACCAGCCGGGACGTCCACGTCGAACAGCCGCACCCGGCCAGGCCGGTCGTACCGCAGCGCCCGCAGCCCGGTGAACCCCACACCCGCCTTCGCGGTGGGCGACTCCGCGGGCCCGGCCCCGATCTCCCCGGCGAGCGGAACGGGATCCCCCTCTTCGAAGGACGAAAAGAACCGGTCGGCGATCACGGCCCTACCGTAACCCGCTCCGGTTGCCCGGCGAGGTATCTGACCCGTCCTATCGGGTCGTGGTGCCCCGGCACGGCCAGGCGGCGCGTCCGGCGGGAGAAAGATCGAAAACCTGGAGGAAACCACGGAGAGGAAGCCCATGTCCACCGAACTCGGGAACGAGTACATCTTCAACGGAAGGCACGTGGCGGACGTCCCCCGGCGGCTCCGCGCGCTCGAGGAGAGCTACGACCCCGGGACGGTCGGCAGGCTGGAGCGGCTCGGGGTGGGCGCCGGCTGGCACTGCCTGGAGGTGGGTACCGGAGCGGGGTCGGTGGCCCGCTGGCTGAGCCACCGGGCCGGCCCGGCGGGCCGGGTGCTCGCGGCCGACCTCGACACGTCGTTCTTCACCGGGGAGGGCCTGGACAACGTGGAGGTCCGGCAGCTGGACCTCCGCTCGGAGCGGCCGCCCGAAGGGGAGTTCGACCTGGTGCACGCCCGTCTGGTGCTCGGCCACCTCCCGGAGCGCGATCGGGTCCTCGATGCGCTCGTCGCGGCACTGCGGCCGGGAGGCTGGCTGCTGGTGGAGGAGGCCGAGGAGTTTCCCTTCCACGGCATGGGCGACGGGCTGCACCGCGAGGTCGTGCTGGCGGCGCTGGCCGCGATGGAGACCGCCGGGTTCACGGCGAAGTGGGGGCGGAAGTTGCCCGCCCTGTTCCGGGCGCGCGGGCTGGAGGACGTCTCCGCGGTCGTCGAGGCGCCGATCGTCCCCGGCGGCTCGTCCGGGCTGGAGTGGCTCCGGCTCTCCATCGATCAGCTGATCCGCGGCGGCCACCCGATCCAGGTGCACGGCCGCGGTGGGTACGAGCAGTGGCGGCGGAAGAGCGAGGACCCGGACACCTGGCTGGTCAGCCTCCCGCTGGTCGCGGCCCAGGGGAGGGCGGCCCGCCGGTGACCGGGTCCGCGCTCGTTCAGCGCGCCTTGCCCAGCAGCTCCACCTCCGCGAGGGTCACCTGGCCGGTGAACTGCAGCCGGTAGCTCGTGTAGCTGCCCGGGTGCGCCACCTGGAACGGCCGCGTCTGGTCGCGCCACTGGAACGACTGGCCGCTGCGGCTGTCGAGCGTCGTCCAGTGCTGTCCGTCGTTCGAGCCGCTGAGCACCCAGGCGGCCGGGTCGGCCCCCGCCTGCTTGCCCGAGGTCAGCGTGTACGACGACACCGGGTTCCCCGGCGCGGCCAGCTGGTAGGTCACGGTCGTGGCCTGCGCCTCGGTCTTCGACGTGTTGTCGAACAACGCGGCGTCCGAGCCGGTGCCCTTGCCGGGGCCGGTCACGTCGGCGAGCGGCTGCGGCACCTGGTCGCCCTTGGTGATCGACGCCGGGGCGTCGCCGGGGCCGGTGCCCCACTTCGACGGGTTCGGGCCCATGTCGAAGTCGAGCGTGCCGCCGTGGGAGATCAGGTCCGCGGGCAGCGACGTCGAGGTCCACGGCCTGCCGTTGACCCGCAGGCCCTGCACGTAGACGTTCTTCGCGTTGTTCTTCGGCGCGTTGATCACCAGGTCGCGGCCGGGCAGGTGGAGCGTGGCCTTGGTGAACAACGGGGAGCCGACCGCGTAGTTCGGGCTGCCCATCTGCAGCGGGTAGAAGCCCAGGGCGCTGAAGATGTACCAGGCCGACATCTCGCCGTTGTCCTCGTCACCCGGGTACCCCTGGCCCAGCTCGCTGCCGACGTAGAGGCGTGAAAGCGCTTCCCGCACCTTCGCCTGCGTCTTGAACGGCTGACCGGCGTAGTCGTACATGTAGAGGATGTGGTGCGAGGGCTGGTTCGAATGCCCGTACTGGCCCATCCGCACGTCCCGCGCTTCGCGCATCTCGTGGATGATGCCGGTGTACGAACCACGGAAGGTCGCGGTTTCGGGCGTGGCGAAGAACTGGTCGAGCTTGTTCGCCAGGCCCTGCTTGCCGCCGTAGAGGTTCGCCAGGCCCTGCCCGTCCTGCGGCACGGTGAACGCCATGCCCCAGCCGTCGGTCTCGGTGTAGTCGCCGCCCCAGTTGCGCGGGTCGTACTGGCCCGCCGGCAGCCGGAAGCTGCCGTCCGGGTTGCGGCCCTGGAAGAAGCCGACGCTCGGGTCGAACATCGTCACGTAGTTCTGGGCGCGGTTGAGGAAGTAGGTGTAGTTGTCCAGGTACTCCTGCTTGCGCGGGTCGTTCGGCCGCGCCTGGTCGTAGAGCTTCTTCGACATGTTCGCGATGCCGAAGTCGTTGATGTAGCCCTCGAGCGCCCACGACATGCCCTCGCCCGTGGTGGTGGGGGTGTAGCCGAGGAAGATCGAGGTGTCCAGCCCCTTGCGGCCGACGGCGTCGTTCGGCGGGAGCACGGTGGCGTTCTTGACCGCCGCGTCGTAGGCCGACCGGACGTCGAAGTTGTCGATGCCCTTGAGGTAGGCGTCGGCGAAGGCGACGTCGGAGCTGGTGCCGGTCATCAGGTCGGCGTAGCCGGGGGAGGACCAGCGGGAGATCCAGCCGCCGTCCCGGTACTGCTGCACGAACCCGTCGATCATCTTGCCCGCCATGTCCGGCGAGAGCAGGTCGTACGCCGACCACGTGGTCCGGTAGGTGTCCCAGAACCCGTTGTTGACGTACATCGTGCCGTCCTTCACCCCGGAGCTGACGGGGCTCTGGTACTGGTACTTCGGCTGCCGCGCGGTGCCGGTGTTCTCGAAGCCCGAGTTCGGGTAGAGGAACAGCCGGTAGAGGTTGGAGTACAGCGTGGTCAGCTGGTCCTGGCTGGCGCCCTCGACCTCGATCACGCCGAGCTGCCGGTCCCACGCCGCCTGTGCGGCGTCCTTCACCGACTCGAACGACGCCCGCGGGGCGATCTCCAGCGCCAGGTTCCGCTTCGCCTGGTCGAGGCTGATCAGCGAGGTCGCGATCCGCATCGTGACGGTCTTCGAGGCGAACTTGAGGTAGCCGCGCACGTTGTCCCGGCCGTCGCCCGGCAGCATCGCGCCGGTGGTGGGCGCCTGGTCGAACGTGGCGTACACGTACATCCGGGTGGCACCGGCGGAACCGGCGTTCACGTCGGAGTAGCCGGACAGCGAGCTCGTCGCGGGGTCGAGCGTGAGCCCGCCGTCGTTGCGGATGTTGTCGAAGACGAGGTTCGCGTTCCCGTCGGGGAAGGTGAACCGGAACATCGCCGCGTGGTCGGTGGGCGCGATCTCCCCGCGGATGCCGTTCTCGAACCGCACGCCGTAGTAGTACGGGCGCGCGGTTTCGTTCTCGTGCTTGAACGGCAGCGCCCGCGCCGTGCGGTTGCCGTCCGGCACCCCGGCCGTCGCCGAGGGCATGACCTGGAACGTCTGGCGGTCGCCCATCCACGGGCTCGGTTCGTGGCTGAGCCCGAACGCCTGCAGCGTCGGCAGGTTCTGGTCGTTGTTGGACTCCTGGTAGCGGTAGAGCCAGTTGTCGGCGCCCGCGTCGGTCATCGGGGTCCAGAAGTTGAACCCGTGCGGCACGGCGGTGGCGGGGAAGTTGTTGCCCCGCGAGAAGTTGCCGTTCGCGTTGGTGCCGCGGGTGGTGAGCACGTTGTCCGACAGCCGCGCGGCCGGGCGCTGCGGCACGGGTGCGATCTGCACGTCGTCGACCCAGCCGTTGAAGCTCGCCGGGCCGTCCGGGTTGTCGTAGCCGAGGATGATCCGGTCGACCGTCTTGCCGCGCGCGACCTTGCCCAGCTGCGCGCGGATCAGGTTCCACTGGTTGGTGTAGAGCGCTTTCCCGGCGCCCTGGCCCTGCGGGGACAGCGTGAACCCGTACTGGTCGGTGGCGCCGAGGTCGCTGAGGTACGTGCCGTCGGTGAACGCGAGGTCGACGGCGACGTTCGTGCTCGGGTACTTCAGGTCCGCCCCGGTGAACTCGGGGAAGATCTTGTACGACAGCTCGGTGTCCGGGCGCACCGGGATGTGCACGTCGAACATCGTGTTGTACGAGTAGCCGCGGCCCTCGCTGGTCTGCGTGCCGGTGTAGTGGAAGGCGTGCAGCCCCGTGTAGCCCGCGCGCGGCTTGTTGCTGTACCCGCTCGCCGGGCCGCCGTCGGGGTAGCTGCGCATGTGCGGCAGCGGCGGCGGGGCCGGTTCGTCGTTGGCCAGCAGCAGTTCCGACAGCTGCAGGATCGGGCCGCCGTTGTTCGCGGTGACCTCCAGCCGGAAGTACTGGTAGGTGACCGGACCGCCGAGCTGGTAGGTGTGGGTCTCCAGGCGTTCCCCGAGGCTCTGCCCGGACTGCTGGTCGATCGTCGTCCAGGTCTGGCCGTCGGCGGAGCCCTGCAGCGTCCAGTCCTTCGGGTCGCGCTCGGGGGCGTCGTTGCCCGCGGTGAGCGCGTAGTGCGTGATCGAGACCGGCTCGGAGAACTGGAACCGCACCCAGCCGGTGGGTTCCCACGCCAGCCACTTGGTGTCGGGGTTCGCGTCGACGAGGTTGACCGCGACCTCGTTGCCGCCGGTGTTCTCGTCGCTGGCGGTGACCTGGGTGATCTTGCCCCTGACGTCGCCGGGGACGACGGAACCGTTGGCGCCGTTGACCCCCGACGCGCGCTCGGCCGTGTCGACGGCGGGCTGCGGGTCGCCGGGCTCGAAGGAGGAGGAGAAGCTCGCGATCGCGGGGGCGGCCGCCGCCGAGGGCACGGCGGCCAGCCCCGCCACGAGGGCGGCACACGCCACGAACACTGCGCTGGTTCGGACCATGAGCCGAAGCTCAGCGCGGCAACCCCTGGTGCGTCAAGGATTCCGGCGAAACCTGGCCGAAACAGGACAGGCCGGTCACACCGACGAAAGTAGGTGCCCCAGCACGCGCTTGCCGAACCGGAGGCCCTCGACGGGCACCCGTTCGTCGACGCCGTGCGCCATCGCGTTGTACGGGTAGCCCTCCGGCACCCACAGCGGCGCGAACCCGTAGCAGTCGATCCCCAGCGGGCTGAACGCCTTCGCGTCCGTGCCGCCGCCCATGCAGAACGGCACCACGACGGCCTCCGGGTCCTCCGCCCGCAGCGCCGCCGCCATCGCCTCGAACC
Source organism: Amycolatopsis dongchuanensis (assembly GCF_039542405.1). NCBI lineage: Bacteria > Bacillati > Actinomycetota > Actinomycetes > Pseudonocardiales > Pseudonocardiaceae > Amycolatopsis > Amycolatopsis dongchuanensis. Next base: position 137,402 of record NZ_BAABIB010000088.1, on the reverse strand, counting down.
ACGGCGAGTCCACCGGCGCCTGCACCGGCGGCTGGTGCGCCACGAACTCACGCTCGACGTGCGGCCCGAGCAGGCTGTCGATCGTCGCGAACAGGTCCTCCTCGCTGCCCGGCAGCACCCGCGTGTCCAGCTGCGCCTGCGCCACGCTCGGGATCACGTTCACCTTGTACCCGGCGTCGAGCATCGTGGGCGTGCAGCTGTTGCGGACCGCGTTCTCCACCAGCGCCGCGGCCGGGCCCAGCCTGGCGAGCGTGCCGTCCACATCGGACAGATCGACGGCCACGCCGAGCGCCTCGCCGGCCCGCCGCAGGAACGCCTCGACGGTCGGGGTGAGGTGCACCGGCCAGCGGTGCGCGGCGATCCGGTGCAGCGCGTCGACCAGGTGCACGACGGCGTTGTCGTCATTGCGGCGAGAACCGTGCCCGGCGCGGCCACGGGCGGTCACCCGCATGTGCGCGGTCCCGCGTTCGGCGGTGCCCACCGGGTACAGCCGGACGGTCCGCCCGTCCGCCGCCGGCGCGCGGTAGGTGTAGCCGCCGGTTTCGCTGATGGCGGCGGCGCAGCCGTCGAAGAACTCGCGGTGCTCGGCGGCGAGCCAGTGCGCGCCCCACTCGCCGCGGTCCTCCTCGTCGGCCACGAACGCCAGCACCAGCTCCCGCCGCGGGCGCAGCCCGTCGGAGAGCAGCGACAGCACCATGGCGCAGAAGTCCTTCATGTCCACCGTGCCGCGGCCCCACAGGAAACCGTCGCGGACCTCGCCGGAGAACGGGTGCACCGACCAGTCCACCGGGTCCGCGGGCACCACGTCGAGGTGGCCCTGGATCAGCAGCGGCGGCAACGCGGGGTCGGTGCCCGGCACGCGCGCCAGCACGTTCGCCCGCCGTGGCGCGGACTCCAGGATCTTCGGCTCGATGCCCGCCTCCGACAGCACCCCCGCGACGAACTCCGCCGCCTCGCGCTCGCCCTCCGAGTCCCCGTGCCCCCGGTTCGTCGTGTCGAACCGCACCAGCTGGGCGCACAACTCCACCACGTCAGCCATAGATCCCCTGTACCGCGCCCGCGGCGATCGCCGTGACCACCTTGAACGCCTTCATCGCCTCGGTCATGTCCGCTGCCTCGAAGCCGACCCTACGCACCCCGGTCTGCTCCACCGTGGGCACCACGGCGGCGGCCTGCGCGAGGTGGCTCGCGTCGAACTCCACCTCGATGCGGTGCGGGTGCCGCCGCGCGTCACCACGGCCCGCCCTGGACATCGCGCGCTCGGCGGCGACCTTCAGCGCGGTGGCCGTCCGCTGCGGCGGGGTGCAGATCGCGGCGTAGCGGCTCACGCACTCCTTCACCGCGACACCGATCGCCTCGGGCGCGTAGTCGCGGGCGTCGTCGCACGTCTTGTCGTCGCCGGTGACCATCAGCACGGGCACGCCGTACTCGGCCGCCAGCGCCGCGTTGAGCCGCCCCTCGCTGGCCGGCACGCCGTCGAGCCAGACTCCGGTGATCTGGTTTTCCAGGTACGTGTGGGACAAAACCCCGTCACCGCCGGCACCGGCGTGGTAGCCGAGGAACACCACGCCGTCCACGCCGGAGTCGATGCCCTGCATCATCGACAGCGGCTTGTGGCGGCCGGTGAGCATGCGGGCGCGCGGGTCGAGGTCCTCCAGCAGCAGGTTGCGCTGGGACGAGTGCGCCTCGTTGACCAGCACGTCGCTCGCGCCGCCCTCGTGCAGCCCCGCGATCGCGGCGTTGACGTCCCCGGTGAACAACCGCCGGAAGCGCTGCCACTGCTCGGTGCCCGGGATCACGTCGTCGGTCCACGTGACGCCCGTGGCGCCCTCCATGTCGGCGGAGATCAGGATGCGCATGGTCCGCGACCCTACCGGGGCGCGAGCCCGGCTCCCGGCTCGTGCGCGGGTGGGCCGGTCCGGTCGCTCGGGGGGCTGACGCGACCGGGCCGGCTACCCGGAAGGACAGGCGCACCGAGCGTGGCGCCGCTGTGGTGACCTGCCCGCAGGGTTGGAGGGGCGGAACCCGCGATCGGGACGCCGCCGGCGGCCAGACCACACGATCGAGTGACGGGTGCGATGATCGGCGGGACAGCTCGAACCGACGCGAGGAGTGAGATGACCAGCGAGAACCCCGTCGTGGTGGTGGCCACCGCCGAGGCGAGCCCGGGCAAGGAGGACGAGGTCGAGCAGGCGTTCCGCAAGGCCGTGCGGGCCGTGCACACCGAGCCGGGCTGTCTGCTCTACGCGCTGCACCGCGACCCGCGCTCGCCCTCGACGTTCGTGATGGTCGAGAAGTGGGCGTCCGCGGAGGCGCTGGCCACGCACGGCAAGGCCCCCGCGCTGGCCGAGCTGGGCGGCGTGCTCAAGGGGCTGCTGGCGCGGCCGCTGGAGGTGCGCACGCTCACCCCGCTGCCCGAGGGCGACGAGCGGCTCGGCCAGGTCTGACGCCTTTCTCCCGCCGGTGAGATGAATCACCGGAAGGAGTATTTATTGTTTTGTGATCCGCGCCCCGGGAAATCGGGCGGCGGCTCCCGGAATAGCCGGGGGCCCATTCGAGACGAGGAGTTCGAATAGATTTCCCGAGGAGGACCACATCGTGCCCACTCGATTGCGGACGCTGGCGGCCGCGACGGCGCTGAGCACCGTCGCGACCGCCGGCCTGCTGGCCCCCGCCGCCACCGCGGCCGAACCCACGACGGGCGACCGCGTGGTGAGCGCCGCCGCCGCGCAGGCGGGCAAACCGTACGCGGCCGGCGGCTCCGGGCCGGACAGCTTCGACTGCTCCGGGCTCGCGCAGTACGCCTACCGGCAGGCCGGGATCAGCCTGCCGCGCACGGCGAGCCAGCAGCGCTCCGCGGCCCGCGGCGTGGCACAGGCCGACGCGCGCCCCGGCGACCTGATCTTCTTCAGCAACGGCGGGCGCGTGTACCACGTCGGCATCTTCGCCGGCGGCAACCGGATGTGGGCGGCGCCCGAATCCGGTGACGTGGTCAAGCTGCAGACCATCTGGACGAGTTCCTACACCGTGGGCCGCGCCTGGTGACGCCCGCGCCGGGCCTTCCCGGTGACGGGGAGGCCCGGCGTGAAGCGCTTTCCGGCAAGCCGCCGCCCACCCCGGCGGCGGCCGCCGGAAACCCGGCGTACACCTGCGGGTTGTCCGGTTCACATTCGCCCGGACAACGCACTGCGCCCGACCCGCTTCTGGCCGTAGGGTCGGTGCATGAGAGTCGGTCTGCTCACCCGCGAGTTCCCGCCCGACGTCTACGGCGGAGCCGGCGTCCACGTCGAGTTCCTCGCCCGCGAACTGCGGAACCTCGTCGATCTCGACGTCCACTGCTGGGGAGCCGACCGCGAAGGCGCGCACGGGCACCGCGATCCCCACGGCTACGCCCAGCCCGCGTTCGCGACCATGGACATCGCGGTGTCGATGGCCGACGCGCTCGCCGGGCACGACCTCGCGCACAGCCACACGTGGTACGCCAACCTCGCCGGGCACCTCGCCAAGCTCGCCCACGGCATCCCGCACGTGCTCACCGCGCATTCGCTGGAACCGCTGCGGCCGTGGAAAGCCGAGCAACTCGGTGGCGGGTACCGGGTTTCGCTGTGGATCGAGCGCACCGCGTTCGAAAGCGCCGACGCCATCATCGCGGTGAGCGAAGGAATGCGGCGCGACGTGCTGGCCACCTATCCGGCGGTGCCACCGGAACGCGTGCACGTCGTGCACAACGGTATCGACACCAAGCTCTACCAACCCGTTTCCGGTACGGATGCCTTGCGGGCACACGGAATCGACCCCGCGCGGCCGTACGTGTTGTTCGTCGGCCGCATCACGCGGCAGAAGGGCGTGCCGCACCTCGTCCGCGCGGCCGCCGCCCTGGAGCCGGGGGTGCAGGTGGTGCTGTGCGCCGGCGGTGCCGACACCCCTGAGCTGGACGCGGAGTTCCGCGGCCTCGTCGCCGACCTGCAGGCAAGGCGTGACGGCGTGTTCTGGATCCCGGAAATGCTGCCCCGCGAACAACTCGTGGAGCTGCTCACGCACGCCGCGGTGTTCGCGTGCCCATCGGTGTACGAGCCGCTGGGCATCGTGAACCTGGAGGCGATGGCGTGCGGCACGGCGGTCGTGGCCAGCGACGTCGGCGGCATCCCGGAAGTCGTCGAAGACGGCGTGACCGGCCTGCTCGTGCACTACGCCGAGGAGGACGCCGCCGGCTACGAAGCCGGCCTCGCCGCGCGGATCAACGAGCTCGTCGGCGACCGGGAGCGGGCCGCCGAGATGGGTGCCGCGGGCAGGCGCCGGGCCGTCGAGGAGTTCGGCTGGGCTGCCATCGCCGCCCGGACGGTCGGGATCTACCAAGCGAGCGGGAGGTCTTCGTGAACGACGTGTCAGACGTGCTGGGCATCGTCCTCGCCGGCGGGGAGGGCAAGCGGCTGATGCCGCTCACGGCGGACCGCGCCAAGCCGGCCGTCCCGTTCGGCGGGGTGCACCGGCTCATCGACTTCGTGCTGTCGAACCTCGTGCACGGCGGGGTGCGGCGGATCTGCGTGCTGACGCAGTACAAGTCGCACTCGCTCGACCGGCACATCAGCACCACGTGGCGGCTGTCGTCGCTGACCGGGGAGTACGTCACGCCGGTACCCGCGCAGCAGCGGCTGGGGCCGCACTGGTTCCAGGGCAGCGCGGACGCCATCCACCAGAGCCTCAACCTGGTCTACGACGAGTGCCCGGCCTACATCGCGGTCTTCGGCGCGGACAACATCTACCGGATGGACCCGCGGCAGATGCTCGACGCCCACCTCAAGTCCGGCGCGGGCGTGACGGTCGCGGGCATCCGGGTGCGGCGGCAGGAGGCGAGCGCGTTCGGCGTCATCGACACGACCGACGGCACGCACATCGACGCGTTCCTGGAGAAGCCGGCCGATCCGCCGGGCCTGCCGGACTCGCCGGACGAGACGTACGTGTCCATGGGCAACTACGTGTTCACCACGCAGGCGCTCATCGACGCGCTCAAGGCGGACGCGGGGAACCCGGAGTCCAAGCACGACATGGGGCGCGACATCATCCCGGCGTTCGTGGCGCAGGGGGACGCGGCCGTGTACGACTTCAGCACCAACGAGGTGCCGGGTGAGACGGAGCGTGACCACGGGTACTGGCGCGACGTCGGCACGATCGACAACTACTTCGAGGCGCACTGCGACCTGATCTCGACGCACCCGATCTTCAACCTCTACAACCGGAAGTGGCCCATCCTGGCGCACCCGGCGCAGCGCGCCGCGGCGAAGTTCGTCGAGGGCGGGACGGCCAACCAGTCCATCGTGAGCAACGGCTGCATCATCTCGGGCGCGCAGGTGGTCGAGTCGGTGCTGTCGCCGGACGTCGTGGTGGAAAACGGGGCGGTGGTGCAGGGTTCGGTGCTGCTGGACGGCGTGCGCGTCGGCTCGGGGGCGGTCGTGCGGCGGGCGATCCTGGACAAGAACGTCGTCGTGCCGCCGGGCGCGCACATCGGGGTGGACCTCGAGCGGGACCGGCAGCACTACCACGTCAGCCCCGGCGGGATCGTGGTGCTCGGCAAGGGGGCGACGGCGCTCACCTAGCTCGGCCGGGGTCACTCGATCCAGTGGTTGAACGGCGGCGGGCGTCGCTGTCGGATCGGGCTGGGTACGCCTCTGGGGGACCCGGGGAGGGGCTCCGGGCGAACGAGGGGCGGTGACGGCCGGTATGGCGGGTTGGGGTCTGGACGGCGGCGCGTGGGGCCTGGTGGCACTCGTGGGACTCGCCGGCCTGCTGGGACTGCTGCGGCTGCTCGCGCCCCGGGAGCCGGACAACCCGCTGGAGCGCTACCCGGAGGTGAATCAGCCGCCCGTCCCGTTCACCGACATGACGCCGACGCCGCCCGTGCTGCCCGCGCTCGGGGGGATGGCCGGCGCTCCGGGTGGGCCTGGGGCCGTGGGGGCGGCCGGGGCGCCGGGTGCTATCGGGACGCCGGGTGCTTTGGGGAGTGCCGGAGCGGCGGGTGCTGCGGCGCCGGGGATGGAGGCGCGGCCCGAGCCGGTGGGCGGTTCTGCGCTCCCGGGTGCGGAGGCCCGGCCGGAGCCCGTGAGCTGGGGGAGCGCGGTCCCTGGCGGTGGGGTGCCTGAGTGGGAGCGGCCAGGCGCTGCGGTGCCGGACTCGCATGAGGAGGATGCCTGGGGTTCGGTTGCGGAGTCGCCGGGCTGGGGTTCACCGCAGGATGGAGGCTACCGCCCCGAACAGACCGAGCCGGGCGAGCCACACCCGCTTTCGGGCGGCGCGGCCTCGTGGGGCGGCTGGACGGGTTCCGGATTGGGGGAGCCGGAGGTCGAGGTCCCGGCGGCGCGACAGGAGTCGGACTGGCCGGGCTCCGTCCCGCCGAGCCGGGAGGAACCCGAGCGCGAAACGGCGAGCGTGGGGGCGGCCCGGGCGTGGGCCGAGGACGATCCGCAGTTCACGGTGCCCCACGTGCAGCACCACGCCCGCGTCGAGTTGCTGCGCGAGGACGCGGTGCCGGAAGGCAGCACCACCCCGGCGGAAGGTGTGTTCGCCGGTCAGGTGCTGCCCGCGACCGCCGTCGACACCCGCGCCGAGACGCCGGTGACCGATCGCCCGGGCCGCCACCGCCTCCTCGAAGATGACGACGATTTCCCGGTGGAAGCACCGTCCGCGCCCCAGGGGCTCAGCCCGTGGACCGGTGACAGCGGCCAGTCGGGTCCGGAAGCCTCCGGTTCTCGCGACGGTGAATGGGATCGTGACCCGGGGAGGCATGCTGCGGGTAGCGGAAACGGGCGGACGCAGCCCACCGCCCCGTACGACTTCGAGACGGCGGGGGAGCAGCCCGCGGAGCTCTTCGACAAGACGGCCGAGTGGGAGTCGTCCAGCCCCGCGGCCGAGGAGCAGGCCGCTGCGGGTGTGGATCATGGGGCGCCCTCCGGGGCGGAGGCACCCCGGGAGCAGTCAGGTGACCAGGCTGCGGCGTCTGAAGGGGGCTGGGAGCCGTTTGGCGCGACCTCGGAGGTGAGGCCGGAGGCCTCTCGGGCAGAGTCAGGTGGCCAGGTTGTGGCTCCTGAGGCGGGTTGGGAGCCGTTTGGTGCTCCCTCGGGGGCCGAGATGGAGGCACCCCGGGAGCAGTCAGGTGACCAGGTTGCGGCTCCTGAGGCGGGTTGGGAGCCGTTTGGTGCCCCCTCCGGGGCGGGTCCGGAGGCGACGCAGCCAGAGTCAGGCGGCCAGGTTGCGGCGGCTCCTGAGTCGGGCTGGCAGCAGCCGGAGGCGACTCAGCCACAGTCGGTCGGCCAGCCTGTGGCGGCTCCTCAGCCGGGTTGGGAGCCATTCGGCGCCCCCTCCAGGACCGAGGCCGCTCAGCGGCAGTCAGGCGGCCAGGCTGCGGAACCGGTGAGCCCGCAGCACCAGCCCGCCGCGCCCGCCGAGGTGGCGGTGACTCGGGAACCCGCAGGCCAGGCCGCGGGAGCGCCGGGCTCTCAGGCCGCTTGGGAACACCCCGCTACGGCTGAGCACGCCCCGGACCCCGCCCGGGCGCACTCAGCAGGCCACCCCACCCCTGCCGAGACGGCGAACCCGCAGCAGCATCCGAACCAGCCGACCGCACAATCCGAGGCCCACGCGACCCGCGAGCACCCCGAAGCCCCGGCGAACCCCCAACCCACCCAGCAGCACCCCGCCCCACCGGCGGGCGCCCCAGACACCCCGCCCCACCACTCCGACCCCCGTTCGGAGCAACCACCGATGCCCCACCCGGACCAGACCCGCCAACCCCACCGCGAGGAGCGCGCCTACGCCGGGCCCGAACCGCGACGTGGGGTGATCGACCGGCTCCGGGGGTTGCTGCGGCGGCGGTGATCAGTACGCGCGGGTGTCGTTGCGCTGCCAGTTCCAGATGACGCTCAGCTTCGCCTCCTGGGCGAGCACGCCGACGAGCATCCGCAGCTGGCATTCCGGCAGGGGCAGGCAGTCGATGTGCTCGGGCACGGTGAAAGCGCCGTCCCGGGTGAAGACCTTCAGCAGGTCCGTCGCGGTGCGGATGCCGAAGCGCCGCAACGCGATCCGCGCCGCGGGGCCGGCCAGCGGCTGCGAATCGTGCCGGACGGCTTGTGCGCGCTGCGCCTGCTTGAGGTCCTCGCGCTCCGCCGCGTCGAGGTGCATCAGCAGGAACGCCTGGTCCAGCCAGTCGATCACCCGCCCCGGCGGCACCTTCGTGTGCAGGATGACGTCGACCAGGTTCATGCTCGTCAGGTTCTGCATGTCCTCGACACCCTCCTCCAGCAACCGCGCCTCGTACCACAGGCTCAGCCCGTCCAGCTGGTCCAGCGGGTACTGCGGCTTCAACGGCTGCATCACCGTGCCGAACACCTTCGCCGTCACGCGCTGGATCAGCTGCAGCCCCGCCAGCGGGAAGAACCCGATCACGAACGCCAGCGCCAGCTCCGCCGACACCGCGGGCGCCCCCATCCCGCGCACCACCTGGTGCACCACGGCCACGACCAGCAGCACCAGCACGATCCGCTGCACCGCCGACGTGTACGCGCTCGGCCGCAGGTCCGTCTGGAAGAACCGCCGCACCAGCATGCCCGTCACGAACGCGTAGGCCCCGATGAACCCGTACTTCAGCACGTCCCACACCAGCCCCGGCGAGGTGAGGAAACCCGTGTCCCACAACACCGCGGACCAGCCCGCCGCCAGCACCGTGGTCAGCAGGAAGACCGGGAACAGCGACTCCGCGCTCACCACCGGCTCGTCCGCGGACCGCCCGCTGCGCAGCCGCCCGTAGTAGGCCTCGAACTTCTCGCGGTAGATCTCGTCCCGGGGGTGCGGCCCCGCCGCCCACGCCACGTGGTACGACGAGTTCTCGGCGGGCTCCGGCAGGTGCTCCGGCCGGTCCCAGCCCAGCCGGTGCAACGTCAGCACGTACTCCCGCCACACCGCCTGCGCCCGCACGTACAGGAACCGCACGTACAACCAGCCCGGCAGGAACGACAGGCACCACAGCACGAACAGCTTCAGCGCGCCCGGCCCCCACTCCGCGGTCCGCGGCCAGCTGCGGTGCGCCAGGAACCCGGCCACCACCACGGCGGCCGCCGCGGTGAGGACGATCAGGGCGTTGAGCCACACCGCCACCACCTTCCGCCGCAGCCACTGCTGCAGGTGCGGCGCCCGCAACGCCGCCAGGAACCCGCGCCCCGTCACCGCTGTCGCCGTGCTCATCGGACTCTCCCCTCTGCCGGACACCGGGGAAATCGCCGCTCGCGAAGCGTCGTGACACCGTCACCCAACCGGCCGAGCGCCCGCGTTTGTACGTCCCTTGTATCCCGGCCCGTCACGCTGACCGCACAGCCGAGGAGACATCAGGGAGGACCCCATGAAGATCCTGCGACGCGTCGCGGGCGCGGTCGGCATCGCCGCGACCGCCGTCCTGCTGGGCACCGCACCCGCCATGGCCGCCACCGGCACCGTCCACACCGACTCCGGCGCCCCGCTGACCGTGCGCTCGTCGCCCAGCACCAGCGCGGGTGCGGTGGGCACCATCGCCGAGGGCAAGTCGGTGACGATCGACTGCCAGACCAACGGCGACACGGTCAGCGGCAAGTACGGCACCACCGACATCTGGGACCACGTGCCCGCCAGCGGCGGCTACATCAGCGACGCCTACGTCTACACCGGCTCCGACGGCCGCGTGGCACCCGACTGCTCGGGCACCACGCAGACGTGCTCGGGATCGGGCCTGGGCAACCCGAACACCTGCGCGCAGGCGGTGGCCAAGGCCAAGTCCCGCGTCCACACCGACTACGACTCCTCCTACGACGGCTGGTGCGACCGCATCAACGCCCAGAACTACGGCTGGAGCGCGAGCGGCTCCAACACCGCGTACATCCACTGGACGCAGATCCCGGCCTCGTACAAGCACCCCGGCGACACCGAGGTGCCCGCCGGCGGCCTCGCCTACTTCGGCAACGGCGGCGCCGGCCACACGATGATCTCCATCGGCAACGGCCAGTTCCTGTCCAACGACATCCACGGCGCCGGGACCTACACGCAGACGACCATCGCCGAGATCAAGCAGAAGTGGGGCCAGACCTACCTCGGCTGGGCCCAGCCCTGGTTCAAGATCAACCACTGACGGCGGAACCCGGCCCCCGGACACGGAAACCGTGCCCGGGGGTCACCGCACAAGATCGATCACCCGCTCGGCGACCTCCACCGGCGACGGCAGCGCGGCGATCTCCGCCCGCACCTCCTGCGCGCGGCGACGGAGGTCCCCGTCCTCGCTCAGCCGCGTGAGGAGTTCGGCGTCCAGGTCCGCCTCAGCAGCGGACAAGCCCGCCCCGCCGTCCCGCACGGCGGCGGCGTTGAGGTACCGGTCGGACCCGCTGGGGAGCACCAGCTGGGGGACACCGGCGACGAGGGCCCCCAGTGTCGTCCCGGCGCCGCCGTGGTGCACGAGGGCGGTGCTGGTGCGCAGCAGCGCGTCGAGCGGTATCCACCCGGCCAGCCGGACGTTGTCCGGCACGGGGCCGAGGCCGTTGGTGTCGGCGTCCCCGAGTGCGACGACGAACTCGGCGTCCACCTGGTCGGCCACCGAGAGCAGCCGCGCGACCGGACCGAGCCCGGTCAGGCCCGTGGCGACGGTGCCGAGCGTGACGGCCACCCGGGGGCGGCCGGTGGCGGGACCGGGCCGCACCAGGTCGTCCGTCAGCACCGCGCCCCGGTTGTACGGCACGTAGCGCATGCTCCAGCCCTCGACCGCCGGGACGAGGCTGGGCGGCGCGACGTCGATGGCGGCCTGGTACTCCGGCACGGCCGTGACGTCGAGCCGCCGCATCACCTCCGTCATGTGCGAGACGATCAGCTTCCCCATCCCGGCGGCGCGCAGGAAGCCGAACCCGTGTCGCACGAGGGGGATGCCGAACCTGCCCGCGGCGGCGAACGCGGCCGCCTCCGTGGCGCTCTGCACGATGACGTCCGGCCGCCACTGCTCGACGGTGCTCGTGGTCCCGTCGGTGAGTCGCGTGGACATGTCCGCCAGCATCGGCACGACCGCGGCCAGGTCGGTGTTCTCCCGCGTGATCAGCTTGACGAGTTCCGGGTCGCTGCGGAACCGCTCGCTCATCAACGCGGCGAAGTCCCGGCCGGGGAAGACGTCCGCCACCGGCAGCCCCGCCTCGGCCGCGGCCCGCGCCGCCGCTCCGGTGGTGGCCACGAGCACCTCGTGTCCCGTGATCCGCAGTGCCCAGGCCAGCGGCACCGTGGGGAACAGGTGACCGATGCCCGGTGTGACGACGAACAGAACGCGCATGAACGGACTCCTGGAGGAGGACGGAGGACGGCTTCCCGCGACCAAGCCGAGCACGGTTCCGCCGGCGCCGGGGGCCGGATGCGGTCGCCGGGGCCGCTCATCGCCCCAGGTCTGCCCCAAAGCGCAGCACGCCGAAGTGAACAGCCTGTCCGCTACTCTGGGGAGAGCAGGACGACGATCACCGGAAGGGTGTGGCCATGACCCGGGACACGGCTGCCGTCAAGCGCGCCGATGCCGAGCGGAACCGCGCGAAGATCCTCGCGGTCGCCAGGGAGGCGCTGGCCGGCTCCGGTGATCTGCCGTCCATGGCCGAGATCTCCCGGCGGGCCGGGGTGGGCATGGCCACCCTGTACCGCAACTTCCCCGGCAGGCTCGAGCTGATCGAGGAGCTGTACCGCACCCAGATCGACGAAATCTGCTCCGCTGCCGAGAACACCGAAGGGGAGACGCCGGGCGAAGCGTTCTTCGCCTGGCTCGACTACTTCCACGCGGCCGGTGCGCGCAAGGGCCCGCTGGCCACCCTGCTGCTGGCCGATTCCCCGGGGGAGAGCCGGGTGCTGAGCGAGCACCGGGCGCGCGTGATCGCCGCCGCCGAACCGCTCTTCCAGGCCGCGCAGCGCAGCGGTGAAGTCCGCGACGACGTCGCGCTCGGTGAGGTGCTGGACGCGGTCGTGGCCGCCGGCCGGATCCCGGCCTCTCGCGGCTCGATGGTGCGCGTCCTGTTCGACGGCCTGCGCCGGCACGGGTAGCGGCGAAAATGTCCTCCACCACGCCCTGGCACGGGTGGACTTGCTAAGTGGATAGCCTGTTCACTACTATCTGAACAGGCTATCCACTTAGGGAGCCGTACCAGGACGAGAGGGACCACCATGACTGAGATGCTGCGGACCCATCGCGACGTGCCGGAGTTCGTGCGCGGGGGAGACCGGCTGATGTCGATCGGCGGGCAGTGGGTGCCGGCGGTGTCGGGGCAGACGCTGCCGAACGTCGACCCGGCCACCGAGGAGCCCCTGGCGAGCGTGCCCCGCGGTGGCGCGGCGGACGTCGACGCGGCCGTGCGGGCCGCGCGGCGCGCGTTCGCCGACCCGGAATGGGCGGACATGACCCCGGACCGGCGGGGCCGGATCCTGAACCAGATCGCCGACGTGATCGAGGCGCACGCCGAGGAGCTGGCCACGATCGACTCGGTCAACATGGGCGCGCCGCGCCTGGTGACCGACACGATGCTCGCCGAGGCGAGCGAGGTGTTCCGCTACTTCGCGGGCTGGCCGACGAAGATCTTCGGCACGCACGTCCCCACCACGGGCGACCGGCTGGGCTACACGCGCAAGGAACCCCTGGGCGTGGTCGGCGTCATCTGGGGCTGGAACGGGCCGATGGGGCAGCTGCCCAGCAAGCTCGCGCCCGCGCTGGCCGCCGGGAACACCGTGGTCCTCAAGCCCGCCGAGACCGGGTCGCTGAGCACCCTCCGCCTGGCGGAGCTGCTGGAGACCACCGACCTGCCCGCCGGGGTGGTCAACGTCGTCACCGGCCTCGGCGCCGAGGCGGGTGAGGCGCTCGTCGCGCACCCGGACGTCGCCAAGATCGCCTTCACCGGGTCCACCGCCACCGGCAAGCACGTCCAGGAGCTGGCGTCGCGGACCCTCAAGCAGGTCACGCTCGAACTCGGCGGCAAATCACCCGCCGTCGTCTTCGCCGACGCCGACCTGCGGCAGGCCGCGCGCGGGGTCGCCGCCGGCTTCCACGGCAACGCCGGGCAGGCCTGCGTCGCCACCACCCGCATCTTCGTCCAGGACAGCGTCCGCGAGGAGTTCCTCGCCCTGCTCACCGAGACCATGGCCGCCCCGCCGTTCGTCCCGGGCGACCCCCTCACGCCCGGCACCGTCGTCGGCCCGCTGTCCACCAAGACCCAGTTCGACCGCGTCAGCTCCTACCTCGACCTCGCCGTCGCCGAAGGGGCCCGGGTCGTCACCGGCGGCACCCGCCACGGCGACCGCGGCTACTTCGTCGCCCCGACCCTCCTGGATGACACGACGTCCGACATGCGCGTGGTGCGGGAGGAGATCTTCGGTCCCGTCGCGACCATCAGCACCTTCACCGACGTCGACGACGCCGTCGCGCAGGCCAACGACACCGACTACGGCCTCGCCGCCTCGGTGTGGACCACCAGCCTCAGCACCGCCCACCAGGTGGCCGCGCGCCTGGAGGCGGGCACGGTCTGGATCAACACCTGGGGCGAGATGAGCACGGGCAACCTCCCCTTCGGCGGGTACAAGCAGTCCGGCATCGGCCGGGAAGGCGGTCTGGAGGTCCTGGACGCCTACACCCAGACCAAGACCGTCCTCGTCGCCCTCTGACGGCTGCCCGGGCTTTCGTCCTCTGCTACCGAAATGGGCCCGGGTGCTTGTGCGGGCGGACGAAGCGGTTCGTCCGATCGTGGGGCTACGGTCGCCCGATGGCGAACCTGGACGAGACCAAGCAGTGGCTGGCGGACCGGTTTCCCCGGCTACTGGCCGACCACGGGGTGCCCGGCGCGGCCATCGCGGTCTCCGTCGGCGGCGAGGTCCTCGACGCCGCCGGCGGGGTGCTGAACACCGCCACCGGCGTCGAGGCCACCCCCGATTCGGTGTTCCAGATCGGGTCCATCACCAAGGTCTGGACCGCCACCCTCGCGATGCAGCTCGTCGACGAGGGGGCGCTCGAACTCGACGTGCCCGTGCGCGGCTACCTGCCGGACTTCCGCCTCGGCGACGAGACCGCGGCGGCGACGATCACGGTGCGGCAGCTGATGTGCCACACCTCGGGCTTCGAGGGCGACCTGTTCACCGACACCGGCAAGGGGGACGACTGCGTCGAGAAGTACGTCGCCACCCTCGACGGCGTCGACCAGCTGTTCCCGCCGGGCGAGATGTTCTCCTACAACAACGCGGCCTACTGCGTGCTGGGCCGCATCATCGAGGTCCTGCGGGGCAAGCCCTACGACACCTGCCTGCGCGACCACCTGTTCACCCCGCTCGGGCTGACGCACGCGGCGACCAGCGCCGACGAGGCGATCCTGCACCGGGCCGCCGTCGGGCACCTCCAGGTGGACGGCGAAGCCCGCCCCGCGCCCATGTGGTCGCTCGTGCGGTCCAACGGGCCCGCGGGCTCGGTGCTGGCGATGCGGCCCCGCGACCTGCTCACGTTCGTGCGGGCGCACCTCGACGGCGGCGGCCCCGCGCTCAGCGCCGGGTCCGTCAAGGCGATGCAGGAACGGCAGGTCGCGCTGCCGCCGCTCGGCCTCATGGGCACGTCGTGGGGGCTCGGCTGGGAGATCTACGACCTGCCCGGCGGCACGATCATCGGCCACGACGGCGGCACCATCGGCCAGGCCGCGTTCCTGCGCGTAGTCCCCGAGCGCGACGTCGCGATCGCGCTGCTCACCAACGGCGGCGACCCGATCTCGCTCTACGCCGACGTCTTCGGCCACCTGCTGCCGGCGCTGGCGGGGATCGACCGGCCGCCGTTCCCGGAACCGCCGTCCGACCCCGCGCCGTTCGACGCGAGCCGGTACACCGGCACCTACTCCTGCGAGGTCGCCGACGTGACGGTGAGCCAGGACGACGACGGCCGGGTGTGGCTCGAGCAGGTGCCCAAGGGGGTGCTCGCCGAGGTGGGCGAGGCCGAGCGGACCGAGCTGGTCCGGCTCGACGGCGACACGCTCATCACCCGCGAGGCACCACACGGGCTGCACCAGCCCCACGTCTTCCTCGGCGACGACGGCACCGGCCGCGCCGAGTATGTCCACAGTGGACGAGTGATCCGCCGGGAGGCACGATGAAGAAAGCTCTGACCCTGGCGGGGGCCGGCGTGCTCGCGCTGTCCCTCGCCGCGTGCGGCGGGGGGAGCGCGGGTGGCGGCGCCGTCGTGGACGGCAGGACGTTCACCTTCGTCCTGCCCGGCGACCCCGGCAGCCTCGACCCGCACTTCACCACCCTGTCCACGGCGCTGCAGGCGGACAAGTTCCTCTACGACTCGCTGGTGAACCTCGACGCGTCGGGCGCGACCACCGCCGGGCTGGCGGCGAAGTGGGACGGCGACACCACCAAGGCCACGTTCACGCTGCGGCCGGGCATCACCTGCGGCGACGGGACGCCGCTCACGGCGAGCGTGGTCGCGGACAACATCAACTTCGTGGGCGACCCGAACAACGCCGCCGCGTTGCTCGGGATCTACGTCCCCGCCGGGGCGAAGGCCACGGCCGACGACGCCGCGGGCACGGTCAGCGTCACCTCGCCCGCGCCGGACGCGTTCCTCGTGCGCAACGTCGGCACGCTGCCGATCGTGTGCGGCAAGGGCATGAAGGACCGCAACCTGCTCAAGCAGGGGGCCGACGGCACCGGCCTGTTCAAGCTGACCGAAGCGGTGTCCGGCGACCACTACACCCTCACCCGGCGCAAGGACTACGCGTGGGGTCCCGGCGACTGGAAGACCGACACGCGCGGGCTGCCGGACACGGTCGTGCTGCGCGTGGTGGCCAACGAGACCACCGCCGCCAACCTGCTGGTGTCCAAAGAGGTCAACGCGGCGCAGATCCTGGGTCAGGACCGGCAGCGGCTCAAGGCGTCCGGTCTGTCCGAAAAGGACATCGAGTCGCCGTTCGGTGAGCTGTGGTTCAACCAGAAGGCCGGCCTGCCCGGCGCCGACGAGAACGTGCGGCGCGCGCTGACGCAGGCGCTCGACCTCACCCAGGTCGGCCAGGTGCTGACCGGCGGCACGGGCAAGCCGACCACCAGCCTCGTCGCCCCCGGGCTCGGTCCCTGCAACGGCAACACGATCGGCCCGCTGCCCGCCCACGAGGTGAACGCCGCGAAGGCGGCGCTGGACGCGGCCGGGTGGGTCGCCGGCCCCGACGGGGTGCGCGTGAAGGACGGCCAGCGGCTGGCACTGACGTTCTACTACCCGACGAGCGTCGGCGCCGGCATGCAGTCCGGCGCGGAGCTGGTCCAGCAGCAGTGGGGCGCGGTGGGTGTGCAGGTCGACGTCAAGGGCATGAGCAACACCGAGAGCACGCAGATCCTCGGCGGGCAGGGGACGTGGCACGCGATGCTGCTGCCGCTGTCGGTGAGCCTGCCCAGTCAGCTCGTGCCGTTCCTGTCCGGCCCGGCCGGGGCCGAGGGCAACAACTTCGCCTACATCCAGAACCCGCAGTACGACGCCATCGTGCAGCAGGCGTCGAACATCGCGGGCTCGGACGGCTGCGCCAAGTGGGGCGAGGGCGACCGGGCGGTCGTGCAGCGCCTGGACATCGTGCCGTTCGTCAACACCGTGCGGCCGATCTTCAGCCAGGGCGTCACGTACGACCTGAGCGAGGGCAGCGTCGCGCCCGCCACGATCCGCATGCTCGGCTGACGCCTTCGTCCGCGCCGACAGGGCGCGCCGGGCGAGTCCGTGCCGTCGCACGAACACCCGGCGCGCCCGAACCGGAAACATCAAGTCCAGCAAGGAACTTCTTCGAGGGGAGGCCGCCAGCGTGACCACCGTCAGCGCCGGCGTCCGCCGGCTGCCCACCGACTCGCCGTGGCTGCGCTTCGCGCTGCGCCGCGCGGGACGCCTGCTGGTGTCGGTGTGGGTGCTGCTGACCGCCGCGTTCGGCATGATCCACCTGATCCCCGGCGATCCGGTGCGCGCGGCGCTCGGGCCCACGGCCTCACCGGAGCTGGTCGCGGCGCGGCGCGCGGCGCTGGGCCTGGACGACCCGCTGTGGCAGCAGTACCTGCACTACCTCGGTGACCTGTTCAGCGGCCGGTTCGGCGTGTCGATGACCTCGGGCCTGCCGGTGTCCCAGGTGATCGGGGACCGGCTGCCCGCGACGCTGGAGATCGCGGGCTACGCGTTCCTGCTCGCGCTGGCCGTGGCGATCCCGGTGGGTGTGGGCATGGCGGTGCTGACGCGCAACGGCAGGCACCGGCACGCCGAGCTCGCCTTCACCACGACGAGCGTGGTGCTGGCGGCGATCCCGGAGTTCCTCATCGCTGTGGCGCTCGTGTTCGTGTTCGGCGTCAGCCTCGGCTGGGCGCCGGTCGCGGGGCGGTCGGGGCCGGAGTCGTACGTGCTGCCGGTGCTGGCGCTCGCGGCGGGACCGGCGGCCGTGCTCGCCCGGCTGGTGCGGGTGGAGATGCTCGCGGTGCTGCGGGCCGACTACATCCGCACCGCGCGCGCCAAGCGGCTGCCGTCGTGGCTGGTGTACCTGCGCCACGCCCTGCCCAACGCGCTGACGTCGACGCTCACCCTCGGCGGGCTGCTGCTGAGCGCGATGGTGGCGGGCACGGTCCTGGTGGAGAACGTGTTCGCGTGGCCGGGGCTGGGCAGCACGATCGTGCAGTCGATCCTCGCCAAGGACTACCCGGTGGTGCAGGGCGTGGTGCTCGTCTACGGGCTCGGCGTGCTGCTGGTGAACCTCGCGGTCGACGTCGCGCTCGCGCTGCTCGACCCGCGCTCGACGATCAGGGAGAGCTGAGCGGTGCGCAGGTCGAAGTGGGGCGGGGTGCTGCGCAGCCCGGTGGGCGCGAGCGCGGCGGTGGTGCTGTGCGCGCTGGTCGTGCTGGCGGTGCTGGCGCCGCTGCTGTGGAGCGACCGGGCCGCCGCGGTGGACACCGGGCAGATCCTGCAGGGTTCGTCGGCGCAGCACTGGATGGGCACCGACAACCTGGGCCGTGACGTGTTCTACCGCGTGCTGGTGGCGACGCGCCTGTCGGTGGAGCTCGCGCTCGCGGCGACCGCGTTCGGTGTCGTCGTCGGCCTCGTGCTGGGCACCGCCCCGGTGTTGTTCGGCGCGCGGGTCGGCCGGTTCGTGCACGGCGTGGTGTCCATCGCGGTGGCGTTCCCCGGGCTGCTGCTGGCGTTGTTCTTCGCGGTGATCTTCGGGGTCGGCACCGTCGGCGGGGTGCTGGCGATCGGGCTGGCCACCGCGCCGGGGTTCGCCCGGCTCACCCAGACCCTCGTGGCACGGGTGACCGCGCTGGACTACGTGGCGGCCGCGCGGATCGCCGGGGTCGGCCGGGTCCGGCTGCTGCTGCGGCACGTGCTGCCGAACATCGGCGAGCCGCTCGTGGTGAACGCGACGATCTCGGCGGGCGGCGCGCTGCTCGCGTTCGCCGGGCTGTCGTTCCTCGGGCTGGGCGTGCAGGCACCGGACTACGACTGGGGACGGCTGCTCGGGGAGGGCCTCAACAGCCTCTACGTGCACCCGGCCGCCGCGCTCGCGCCCGCGGTCGCCGTGGTGGTCGCCGGGCTGGCCTTCAACCTGTTCGGCGAGGCCATCGCGAAGGGGATCGGGCAGCACGAAGCGCCGCAGCGCGGGAAAACCCGCGAGCCCGAGCCCGAAGCCGCGCCGCTCACCGAGACCGGGGACGCCGTGCTCGCGGTGGAGAACCTGCGCGTCAGCTTCCCCGGTCCCGCCGGGCCGGTCACGCCCGTCCGCGGGGTGAGCTTCACGCTCGGCCGCGGCGAATGCGTCGGCGTGGTGGGGGAGTCGGGGTCCGGCAAGAGCCTCACGGCGCTCGCGGTCGCCCAGCTGGTCGAGGAACCGGGGCGGGTGCACGCCGACCGGCTGGAGTTCCTCGGCACCGCGCTGCTCGACCAGGGCGAGCGCGCCGGCAGGCAGCTGCTCGGCACCTCGTTCGCGATGGTGTTCCAGGACCCCATGACCTCGTTCAACCCCACGCAGCGCATCGGCGCGCAGCTGGCCGAGGTCGCCAGGCGGCACCAGGGGATGGGGCGGCGGCAGGCGCTCGCCCGCGCCGTCGACCGGCTGCGCGCGGTGCGCGTGCCCGCGGCGGAACGGCGCGCCCGCCAGTTCCCGCACGAGTTTTCCGGCGGGATGCGGCAGCGCGCGATGATCGGCATGGGCGTGATGGGCAAGCCCGCGCTGATCGTCGCGGACGAGCCGACGACCGCGCTCGACGTCACGGTGCAGCGGCAGGTCCTGCGGCTGCTGCTCCAGGTCCGCGACGCCGACGACGTCGCGATCCTGCTGATCAGCCACGACATCACCGTCGTCGCGCAGGTCTGCGCCCGCGTGCTGGTGATGTACGCCGGGCGGATCGTGGAGGACCTGCCCGCCGCCGAACTGCGCACCGCCGCCCGGCACCCGTACACGCGGGCGCTGCTGGAAGCGGTGCCCGACATGAGCACCGACCGGGACCTGCCGCTGGCCGTGATCCCGGGCCGCGCGGCCGAACCCGGCGCGCTGCCACCGGGGTGCGCCTTCGCGCCCCGGTGCGCGTTCGCCGACGAGCGGTGCACGAGCGCGGAACCGCCGCTGGTCGCCGACGGGCAGGGGCGGCGGGTCGCGTGCTGGCACGCCGACGAGATCGCACCGGCCGGGCAGGCACGCGTGCGGGTGGGGGAGTCGCGATGAGCACACTGGTCTTCGAGCACGTCACCGTCCGCTACGGCGGGCGCCACCGGGGGCTGACCGCCGTCGACGGCGTGGACCTGACGGTGCCGGACGGCGCGATCGTCGGCCTGGTGGGCGAATCCGGCTCCGGGAAGTCCACTTTGGCCAGAGCCGCGGTCGGGCTGACCCCGGTGTCCGGCGGGCGCGTGCTGCTGGACGGGCAGCCGCTGAAGCGGCGCGGCCCCGTGCGGATGGTGTTCCAGGACCCGTACTCCTCGCTCGACCCGAGGATGACGATCGGCGCGTCGATCGCCGAAGGGCTGCCGCGCGGCACCCGTGACCGCCGCGGCGAGGTGGCCAGGCTGCTGGACCTGGTGGGCCTGGACCCCGACCGGGCGCGGATGCTGCCCGCGCAGCTGTCCGGCGGGCAGCGGCAGCGGGTCGCGCTCGCGCGGGCGCTCGGCGGACGGCCCGAGGTGGTGATCGCCGACGAGATCACCTCCGCGCTCGACGTGTCCATCCAGGGCACCGTGCTCAACCTCGTCCGCGACCTGCAGCGCCGGATGCGGCTGTCGATGCTGTTCATCTCCCACAACCTCGCCGTCGTGCGGTACGTCAGCGACTTCATCGCCGTGATGTACCTGGGCCGGATCGTCGAGTACGGGCCCGCCGACGACGTGCTGGCCGACCCCCAGCACCCCTACACGCGGGAGCTGCTGGCGGCCGCCGAGACCGTGGCACTGTCCGAACCGGACGCCGTGGCCGACGTCGAGCCCGCCGACCCGCACCACCCGCCGCCCGGCTGCCGGTTCCACCCGCGCTGCCCGGTCGGCCCGCTCGTGCTCGCCGACCGCGGGATCTGCCGCGAGGCCGAGCCTGCCGGTGCGGGGCACCGGCACCAGGCGGCGTGCCACTTCGCCGCCACCCCCGAACTCGTTTCCTGACCTGCGACCCGCGAGGAGAACCCGGTGACCCGACGTCTGCGCATCGAAGACCTCACCGCCGTGGCGGCGCCGGAACACCCGGCGCTGTCCCCGGACGGCACCGAGGTGCTGTACGTGCTGCGCACCTGCGACCGCGACGCCGACGAGAACGTGTACACGCTCTGGCGGGCGAACCTCGACGGCGGCGACGCCCGGCCGTTGACGCGCGGGCGTGCCGACACCGCGCCCGCCTGGTCGCCCGACGGCCGGCGCGTGGCGTTCCTGCGGGACGGGAACGTGTGGCTGCTGCCGCTGGACGGCGGCGAGGCCGAACAGCTCACGTCGCTGCCGCTCGGCGCCGGAACGCCGGTGTGGAGCCCGGACGGGTCGGCCATCGCCTTCTCCGCCCCCGTGGACACCGAGGGCACCCCGGACGACGCCCCGATGGCCGCGGACCGCCTCGACTACCACGCTGACGGCTCGGGCTGGCTGCGCGGCATCCGCAAGCACCTGCACGTGCTCGACCTCGAGACGCGGCAGTGCCGCCAGGTCACCTCCGGCGACTGGCACGCCGGCGACCCGGCGTGGTCGCCGGACGGCACCAAGCTCGCCTTCTCCGCCGCGACGGGCGCCGACCGCGACCTGCGCCTGCGCGTCCCCGTGCACGTCCTCGACGTCACCGACCCGGCGGCCCGGCCCGAGCAGGCCGGTCTCGCCGAGGGCGTCGGCGGCCCGGTGACGTGGACCGCGGACGGCACGGCGCTGCTGGTCGTCGGCCACCCCGGCGGGCCGAAGGGGCACGCGCGGCTGCTGCGGGTGCCGCTCGACGGCGGCGAGGTCACCGACCTCGCGGGGTCCTTGGACCGCAACGTGATGCCGGGCGGTCCCGGCTACCCGGGTGCGCTGCCGCGCCTGACCGCCGACGGCGGCGCCGTGCTGTTCTGCGTGCGTGAGCGCGGCTGCACCCACCTGTACTCGGTGCCCGTCGACGGCGGCGCGCCGCGCCCGCTCCTCACGGGTGCGGGGCGCACGGTGGCGGGCCTGTCGATCGCGGGGAGCACGGCGGTCGTCGTGCTCGTCACGCCGGCCTCCTACGGCGAGATCGTCCGGCTCGACCTGGAGACGGGCACCGAGACCGTCCTCACGCGACACGGCGACGCACTGTCCGAAGTGGACCTGTTCGCCAAGGAGGAACGGGAGTTCCGCATCTCCGACGGCACGGTCGTGCAGGGCTGGCTGATCCGGGACCCGGCCGTCACCGGACCCGCGCCGCTGCTGCTGGACGTCCACGGCGGCCCGCACAACGCGTGGCACGGCGGCGCCGACGACGTGCACCCCTACCAGCAGGAGCTGGTCTCGCGCGGCTGGGCGGTGCTGCTGGTCAACCCGCGTGGCAGCGACGGCTACGGCGAGGAGTTCTACACCGCCGTGGATTCCGCGTGGGGCACGGCCGACGCCAAGGACTTCCTGGAGCCGCTCGACGAGCTGGTGAAGGAGGGCGTCGCCGACCCGGAGCGGCTCGCCGTGGCCGGTTACAGCTACGGCGGCTACATGACGTGCTACCTCACCAGCCGGGACAACCGCTTCGCGGCCGCCGTCGCCGGTGGCGTCGTCTCCGACCTCTCCAGCATGGCCGGCACCTCCGACGAAGGACATTTCCTGCTGGAGTACGAAGTCGGGGCGCTGCCGTGGGAGGAGCCAGGGCGCTTCGCGGAGATGTCGCCGTTCGCCAAGGTCGACCAGGTCCGCACGCCGACGCTGGTCGTGCACGGCGCCGCGGACCTGCTGTGCCCGGTGGGGCAGGCGCAGCAGTGGTACAGCGCGCTGCGGGAGCGCGGCGTCCCGTCGCGGCTCGTGCTCTACCCCGGCGCCCCGCACGCGTTCATCCTCAACGGCAAGCCCTCCCACCGGATCGACTTCAACGAGCGCGTCGTCGACTGGGTCGAGCAGTACGCGAACCACCGCCGCCCGCGCGCCGACGCGGCGCACTGGCAGCGGCGGCTCACGGAACTGGCCGAGCGGCACCACGTGCCCGGCGCCGCGCTGGGCATCCTGCGCCTGCGCCCCGGGCAGGAGGACGAGCTCGTGGAGGCCGCCACCGGGGTGCTCAACGTGGAAACCGGCGTCACGGCCACGACGGACTCGGTGTTCCAGATCGGGTCCATCTCGAAGGTCTGGACCACCACGGTCGTCATGCAGCTCGTCGACGAGGGCCTGCTCGACCTGGACGCCCCCATCGCCGATCTGCTGCCCGAGCTGCGCCTGGCCGACCCGGACGTGGGCAAGCAGGTGACGATGCGGCACCTGCTGACGCACACCAGCGGCATCGACGGCGACGTGTTCACCGACACCGGCCGCGGCGACGACTGCCTGGAGAAATACGTGGCGGGGCTGGCGGAGGTCGCGCAGAACCACCCGCTCGGCGTCACCTGGTCGTACTGCAACTCCGGCTTCTCGCTGGCGGGCCGGGTGATCGAGAAGATCACCGGGAAGACCTGGGACGCGGCGCTGCGTGAGCGCCTGTTCACGCCACTGGGCCTGCGGCACACGGGCACCCTGCCGGAGGAGGCGCTGCTGCACCGGACGGCGACCGGGCACTCGGGCACGACCGAGCCGGTCAAGGCACCGGTCTGGACGCTGCCCCGCTCGGCAGGCCCCGCCGGGCTGATCAACGCCACGACGGCCGACGTGCTCGCGTTCGCGCGGCTGCACCTGACCGGCGGCCTCGCGGCCGACGGCACGCGCCTGCTGAGCGAGGAGAGCGCCGCGGCGATGGCCGCCAAGCAGGTGGACCTGCCGGACAAGCACACGCTCGCCGAGTCGTGGGGGCTGGGCTGGTTCCGGCTGGACTGGGGCGGACGCAGGCTGATCGGGCACGACGGCAACACGATCGGCCAGGCCGCGTTCCTGCGGCTGCTGCCCGACGAGGGGCTCGCGGTCACGCTGCTCACCAACGGCGGCAACGCCCGCGACCTCTACCAGGACCTCTACGGCGAGATCTTCGCCGAGCTGGCGGACGTCGAAATGCCCCGGCCGCTGGAGCCGCCCGCCGAGCCCGTCGACGTCGACATCACGCCGCACCTCGGCACCTACGAGCGGGCGAGCGTGCGGATGGAGGTGCTCGCGGGCGACGACGGGCCGCGGCTGCGCACGACGGTCACCGGCATGCTCGCCGACCTGGTGCCCGACCCCACCGAGGAGCACCCGCTGGTCGCGGTGGCGGAAAACCTCTACGTGGTCAGGGAACCCGAGGGGCAGATGTGGATCCCGGTGACCTTCTACACGCTGCCCGGCGGGGAGCGGTACGTGCACCACGGCGTGCGCGCCACTCCGAAGGTGTCCTGACGTGGCGCAGACCGTCAGAGCGAACACCGGGCTTCTCGGCCAGCCGGCCGCGTCGGCCGCGCGCCGCGCGGCCGACGCGGCGGGCGTCACCGTCGCGGAGATCGCCGACCTCGACGGGTTCGACACCGTGTACCGGCTGTTCGACGCGATCTGGCGGCCGGACCCGAAGAACCCGCCGATCACCACCGAACTGATGCGGGCGCTGACGAAGGCGGGCAACTACGTCGCCGGTGCCTACGCGGGCGGGGAGCTGGTCGGCGCGTGCGTCGGCTTCTTCGGCACGCCGGCCGCCGAGGTGCTGCACAGCCACATCGCCGGGGTCGCCCCGGCCATGGCGGGCCGCAGCGTCGGCCTCGCGCTGAAACTGCACCAGCGGGCGTGGGCGCTGCGGCGGGGGATCACCGGGATCGAGTGGACCTTCGACCCGCTGGTCAGCCGCAACGCCTACTTCAACCTCGCCAAGCTCGGGGCCACCGCCGCCGAGTACCTGCCCAACTTCTACGGCGGGATGCGCGACGGCATCAACGGCGAGGACGAGACCGACCGCCTGCTCGTGTACTGGCGGCTGGACTCGCCGGCGGTGCTCGCGGCGTGCGACGGCACCCCGGGCCCGCTGTCGGCGGAGGCGGAACGCGCGCGCGGCGCCACTGTCGCGTTAGGACGGTCGGACCAGGGCGCCCCGGTACCGGGTACGACGGAGGGCGACGTGCTGCTCGTGGCGGTGCCGCGGGACATCGAGAAGCTGCGGGTGACCGATCCCGGCGTCGCGAAGGACTGGCGGGTCGCGGTGCGGGAGACGCTCGGGACGCTGGTCGGCGGTGGCGCGCGCATCGCCGGTTTCGACCGGGCGGGGTGGTACGTGGTGACGAGGGAGGACGGGCGATGAAACTGACGGGACTGGAACTGCACCGGATCGCGATGCCGCTGGTGGCCCCGTTCCGGACGTCGTTCGGCACCCAGACCACGCGGGACATCCTGCTGCTGCGCGCCGTCACCGACGACGCCGAGGGCTGGGGCGAGTGCGTCACGCTGCCCGACCCGGTCTACTCCTCGGAGTACGTCGACGCGGCGGCCGACGTGCTGCGGCGGTTTCTCGTGCCTGCGCTCGCGGCGCACGAGCGGCTGGCGGCGCACCTGGTCGGGCCCGCGCTGGCCCACTTCAAGGGGCACCGGATGGCCAAGGCGGCACTGGAGATGGCGGTGCTCGACGCGGAGCTGCGGGCGTCGGGCCGGACGCTCGCGCGGGAGCTGGGCGCGGTGCGCGACCGCGTGCCGTGCGGGGTCTCGGTCGGGATCATGGGCTCGGTCGGCGAACTGCTCGACGCCGTCGGCGGCTACCTCGACGAGGGCTACGTGCGGATCAAGCTCAAGATCGAGCCGGGCTGGGACGTCGAGCCGGTGCGTGCCGTGCGCGAGCGGTTCGGTGACGACGTGCTGCTGCAGGTCGACGCCAACACCGCCTACACACTCGCCGACGCCCGGCACCTCGCGCGGCTCGACCCGTTCGGCCTGCTGCTGATCGAGCAGCCGCTGCCCGAGGAGGACGTGCTCGCGCACGCCGAGCTGGCCAAGACCGTGCGCACCCCGATCTGCCTCGACGAGTCGATCACCTCGGCGAAGTCGGCGGCGGACGCGATCAGGCTGGGTGCCTGCCAAGTCGTCAACATCAAGCCCGGCCGCGTGGGCGGGTACCTCGAAGCGCGCCGGATCGCCGACGTGTGCGCCGCCCACGACGTGCCCGTGTGGTGCGGCGGGATGCTGGAGTCCGGGCTGGGACGCGCGGCGAACGTGGCGCTCGCCGCGCTGCCGGGCTTCACGCTGCCCGGCGACACCTCGGCCTCCGGCCGGTACTACCGCACCGACATCACCGCGCCGTTCGTGCTCGAGGACGGCCACCTCTCGGTGCCCACGGCGCCGGGCATCGGGGTCGACCCGATCCCGGAGGTGCTGGACGAGGTCACCACCTCCACGGAGTGGCTTTCCTGGTGACGTTCGTCCGCCGGCACGAAACCGGCGGCTGATGTCGTCCGCGGGAACGAACTAGGCTGACCTCCCGGCTCCTAGCTTCGGGAGGTGCTCGTTTCCGTGAACCTGCGTCCGCAAGCCAGCCTGGGCCGCGTTCTCGACGACCTGGGTGAAACGCTGCTGGAACTCGTCGCGGGGCAGCGCGACGTCGCCGGGGACATCGGCGGCGTCGCGATCCACGACCCGCTCGAGGAACCCGTGCTGCCCCACCACGCGCTGGTGCTGGGGGTGGGGCTGAGCGAGCCGGACGAGGTGGTGCGGCTGCTGCGGGCGCTCGCCCGGCACGACGCGGCGGGGCTCGTGGTGCGCTCGCCCGTCGCGCTGACCGGCGAGGTGACCGCGGCCGTCGAGGAGACCGGCGTCGCGCTGCTCGGGCTGACCCGCGGCGCATCGTGGGCGCAGCTCGCGGCCATGCTGCGGTCCCTGCTCGCCGAGGGCGACGTGGGGGAGGGCGAGCAGGAGACGCTGGCCGGCCTCCCGTCCGGTGACCTGTTCGCGGTGGCCAACGCGATCGCCGCGCTGATCGACGCGCCCGTCACCATCGAGGACCGCCGTTCACGCGTGCTGGCGTTCTCCGGCAGGCAGGACGAGGCGGATCCGTCACGGGTCGAGACGATCCTCGGCCGCCAGGTACCCGAACGCTTCGCCCGCATGCTCACCGAACGAGGGGTCTTCCGCGAGCTGTACCGCAGCGACGCCACTGTCTACTTCGGACTTCCGGAGCAGGCGGTGGACGGGCTGTCCCTGCCCAGGGTCGCGGTCGCGGTGCGAGCGGGGGACGAGGTGCTGGGCTCGATCTGGGCGGCCGTGCGCGAACCGCTGAGCGAGGACCGCGAACAGGCGCTGCGCGACGCCGCCCGGCTGGTGGCGCTGCACATGCTGCGGATCAGGGCCGGTGCCGACGTCGAACGCCGCCTGCGGACCGACCTGGTGAGCACCGCGCTGGAGGGCGGGGCGGGTGCGCGCGAGGCGCTGACCCGCCTGGGGCTGGCCGACCAGCCCGTGGTCGTGCTGGCACTGGCGGTGCTCGACGAGGACGAGCACGACGCGGGACTGGCCACGGAACGGCAGCGGATCAGCGACGGGCTCGCGATGCACCTGTCCGCCGTGCACCCGCGGTGCGCCGCCGCGCTCGTCGGCGACGTCGCGTACGGCCTGGTTCCGGTGGCGCGCACGGGAGATCCCGAGCAGCGCGCGGTGCGCATCGCCTCCGACTTCCTGGACCGGGTGGGGGAGCGGGTGCGTGTCGTGGCGGGGATCGGGCCGGTCGCGCAGGACGGGGCGGGGCTGGCCGAGGCGCGGGCGAGCGCCGACCGCGCGCTGCGGGTGCTCCGCTCGGAGCGGGCGGGCGGGCGCCGGGTCGCGCGGCTGGCCGACGTGCACGTCGAAGCGCTGCTGCTGGAACTGCGGGACCTGGTGACCGCGCGGGGTGACCGGCCGACGGGGCCGGTGGCGCGCCTGTTCGCCTACGACGAGGAACACGGCACGAGGCTCGTCGAAACGCTGCGAGCCTGGCTGGACGCGTTCGGTGACGTGATCGCCGCCTCGGCCGCGGTTTACGTGCACCCCAACACTTTCCGCTACCGGCTGCGCCGCCTCGCCGAGGTGGGCGGCATCGACCTCACCGATCCGGAGGCCCGCTTCGCGGCGATGCTGCAGCTGCGGGTCGTCGCCCCGCCGCGTTCCGTATAACGACCTATACGGCCAGGGAATTCAGCGCGGCGTCCAGGGTGTCGTGGACGACCAGCACCTGGTCCAGTCCCACGAGGCTGAGGACGCGCCGGACCAGTCGCGTCGAAGCGACGACCCGGACGGCGAACCCGTCCCGGCGGCCGCGGGTGAACAGCCCCGCGACCACGTCGACGCCTGCGGCGGACAGGAACCGGACCCGGCCCAGGTCGAGCACCAGAGCGGCCGGGGCCTCCGCGGTGGCCAGCGCCAGCGCCCTGGACAGCACGGCGACGCTGGAGACGTCGATCTCGCCGTCCGCGGTGAGCACGCGCACACCGGTGCGGGTCCACGTCGTGGTGACGGAGAGCAACGCGTGTGGTGCCACCACGGAAGGGCACGACAGAGGGTTCACAGGACCTCGGCTCGCTGGCAGGAATGGTCTGGCGAGCCACCGCTGCTTTATAACCGTGGCGCGTCCAGCTTAGCCCACGTCCGGCCTCGCCGTCCGCCACCTCAGGGGCGCGCCGGCTGCGGGATGCGGAGCTGTCCGAGGACCGGGCCGGCGGGCAGGTGCAGCGCGGCGCAGGCCGCCCGGACGTACTGGACGGGGCAGGGCTCACCGGAGTCGACGAGCGCGGGGAGGTCGACCCGGAACAGCCGGGCCAGCGCGAGGAGCGTGTCCTCGTCCCCCGGTACCAGGCGCCCGTGGAGCCAGCCCTGGACGGTGGCCTCACGCCGGCCGGTCGCCGTGGCGAGCTGGGCCGCCGTGAGCCCCCGGGCGGTGACCAGCGCGCGCACCCGGCAGGGGGCGACCCGCCCCGCCTCGTGGCCGGTGCCGTGGCAGCGCACCACCCGGGCCCGCCGCAGCAGGGCGTCCGCCCGGAAGCGGGGCGCGGGAACGTGTGGAGCCATGATCGTGAATGGTCCGGACCGGGCGGGCAAAAACCACCCTTCCCGGTGAAAATGGACACAAAGGACCGTCCGGAGTGGACGTGTCCGCGCGCGGAGCGGCGCCGCCTCAGCTGGCGGCGGCGTCCGTGACGGCGCCGGGTTCGGCCAGCCGCAGCAACCGGCCGCTGACGATCTCGATGGGGATGCGCAGGAAGTGCGAGCGCTCGCCGTCGGCCCACGGCCGGTGCCCGGGGCCGGACAGGGCGACCAGGTCGGCCACGTCGGTCACCGGTTTGACCTTGCCGATCACGACCACGCTCCAGCCCGTGTGCGTCGCCGGGTCGATGCTGTCCACCTCGAAGGCCACGACCTCCTTGGTGAGCCTCGCGATCGAGCCCGAGCGGCTGGTCCGCACCACGATGTCCCCGTCGTGCAGGAAGAAGTTCACGGGCCGGACGGTGGGGAGTGCGTTCTCGGAGAACGCCAGCCTGCCGACGGGCTGGGTGGCCAGCAGCTCCACGCATTCCCTCGGCGTCAGCGGCCGGATCTCGCTCATGACCGCTCCGTCCGGACAGTAGGCACCATCAACATCGACATCCAGTCTGCCCGCCTGGCGAGCGCGGGCAGGAGGGTCCTTGGTCCTCAAAGTCCGGGACGGTCTTCCGCAGCGGTGCGTTTTTCCCGTTCCTACCGTGGATCCCGGCCCCGCTACCGGGGGCCGGACGTGGTGACCGGGAACAGGGAGAAGAGCGATGACTGACCTCAACGGCGCGATCGTCGCCGGTGTCGACGGTTCCGCGCAGGCGCTGCGGGCCGTCCGGTGGGCGGCCGCGGAAGCCGCGCCCCGCAACCTCGGGCTGCACCTGGTGTCCGGGGCCGAACCGGCGCTGGGCTACTACGGCGCCGGGCTGCCCGTGCCGCCGGAGTCGGTCGACGCCGTCGAACAGCTCGCGCGCACGCAGCTGGCCGAGGCCGCGGCCGAGGCGCGCAAGGTGGCGCCGGGCCTCGCCGTGACCACCGAGCGTGCGCAGGTCCCGCCGGTGCCGCTGCTGGTCGACGTGTCGAAGCGGGCGCACTCGATCGTCCTGGGCGCACACGGCCGCGGCGGGTTCGCCGGCATGCTCGCCGGTTCGACCGCGACCGCCGTCGTGGCACGCAGCGACTGCCCCGTCGTGGTGGTCCGCGGCGAGGAGCACGAGGGCGGTCCCGTCGTGGCCGGCGTCGACGGCAGCCCGGGGAGCGTGGCGGCGCTCGGGCAGGCGTTCGACGAAGCGGCGTGGCGGCGCGCCCCGCTGGTCGCGGTGCACGCGTGGCGCGACGTGGACTACGCGCTCGGCGCGCCGCTCGAGTACGCGCTGATCGAGGTCGAGCCCAGCGAGCGGGAACAGGCGCGGGTGCTCGCCGAAAGCCTGGCCGGCTGGCAGGAGAAGTACCCGGACGTCGAGGTGGAGCGCGTGGCGGTCAAGGACCGCCCGCGCCACTGCCTGCTGGAGTGGAGCGCCGAGGCACGGCTCGTCGTGGTCGGCAGCCGCGGCCGCGGCGGGTTCCAGGGCCTGCTGCTCGGCTCGACGAGCCAGGCGCTCGTGCAGCACGGGCGGGCACCGGTGATGGTGGTGCGGGCGCGCGGCTGACCCTTTGTCCACAGTGGACGGAGGTTCAGCTGTTCTCCCGCAGCCGCACGTCGTCGGCCCGGGAACGGGCCACGCGCAGGCCGGGGCACCAGCCGGAGGTGGTGGTGCTGTACCGGCGCCGGTTCGGCGGCGGGGCGAGGTGGCCGTGCAGGTGCCATTCGCGCCCGTCGAAGGCCCAGTGCAGCAGGTCCTCCTCCCACGGCCGGTCCAGCAGCGCCTGCCGCTGCGCCAGCTCGTGCTGCGTCGCCAGGAACTCGCGGATTCGTGCCAGGAACCTCATGTCTGCCAGGGTCCCCGGAACGACGGTGTACCACGAGTGGCAGTCCGGCACGTTGTCGTCAAAATGCTGCCACGTCACCGCCACCAGCGGCGGCGGAGGTGCCCCTGCCTCCGCGCCCACGCCACGAAGGCGCGCGCGTCCTCCCGCGCGCGAACGCCTTCCGTGCGCGGGTGCGCACGGGCGTACTCGGCGAACAGGTCCGGAAAGCGCTCTCCGAGCCGCCGGCACTCGTCCGGCGCCAGCTTCGCCACGACCCGGCCGCGCTTGGCCCGCAAGGCGGCGGACTCGACGCGCAGCCGTTCCTCGTCGAAGCCCTCCGGTGGCGGTGCCCCGGTGAGCAGGGCCCGCGGCAACGCGGCCTGCGCCGCCGCGAGCCGGTCCCGCCGCGGCTGTTGTCATCCCGTGCCCAGTGCCGCGCGGATGGCCGCCAGTTCGGCGGCCAGCTCGCTGTCGGCGGGGAAGTCGTCGTCGCGTTCGAGCAGGACGCCCGGCGGATCGGTGCGGGCCGCCAGCTCGGTGAGCAACGCCAGCACCTCCGGCCGCACCGGGTGGGCGTGCGTGTCGTGGTACACGCCGTCGTGCTCCACGCCCCCCGCGATGTGCGTGTACGCCAAGCGTTCCAGCGGAAGCTCGTCCAGCAGCGCCACGGGATCGGTGCCCAGGTTGCGGGCGTTGGCGTACAGGTTCGCCACGTCGACGAGCAGCAGGCAGCCCGTCCGCCCGGTCAGCTCGGCCAGGAACTGGCCCTCCGTCAGCTCCGCGTCCGGCCACTCCAGCAGCGCCGCGATGTTCTCCAGCGCCAGCGGCACGGAAAGCGCTTCCTGGACCGCGCGGACGTTGGCCACCAGCACGTCCAGCGCCTCCCGCGTGCGGGGCACCGGCAGCAGGTGCCCGGAGTCCAGCCCGCCCGCGCGGACGAAGCACACGTGATCGCTCACCAGCGGCGCGTCGAGCGCCTCGGCCAGCTCCGCCAGGTGCCGCACCCGCGCCGGGTCCGGTGGTTCCGCGCCGCCGAGTGACAACGACACCGCGTGCGGCAGCACCGGCGTGCCGCGTTCCCGCAGCACCGCCAGCGATTCGGGCAGCCGGTCCGGCCGCACGTTCTCGGCGACCACCTCGACGAAATCCACGCCCGGCAGCCGTTCGACGGTCAGGTCCAGCTCCGGCCGCCAGCCGAGCCCGACACCCAGCGCGCCCATCAGCCGCCGCACCCGCCTCCGCCGCACCCGCCGCCACCGCACGAAGAACCGCTGTTGCACGACGACCCGCTGCTGCACGACGACCCGCTGCTGCACGACGACCCGCTGGAGTCACCCCCGGACGACCCCGGGTAGCCGGTCGCGCGCAGCTGCTGGGCGATCGCCTCGTCCGGGTAGGCCACCAGCCCGCCCGCGGCGACCAGGCCCACCGCACCCGCCAGCACCGGTACCCGGATGTGGCTGTGCCGCCGCGGTTCGGCGCCCAGCACGGCCGAGCGCACGTGGGCACCGGCCCGGCTCAGCCACCGCGCCCGCGGCCGCAGCGCGACGCCCGCGGCGACGGCCGCCAGCACCACCAGTACGACCAGGAACCCGACCGGCCGGTGCAGCCGGATGCCGTTCACCAGCCGCGCCACCCCCAGCGCCACGACGGCGAGCAGGGGCAGCGCGGTCACGAACAGGGTGCTCACCCGGGGCGGGACGAGCAGCCCGCGCTCGGTGAGCGACGCCTGGACCGCCCGCACCGGAGCGGAGGTGCCCAGCACCGAACGGACCTGCCGCAGCGTGCTCCCGCCGCGTTCCTTGACGTGGTCGAACACGGCCTGCCGCAGCGGGGAGCCGGTGGCACGCCTGCCCACCGCCCGCAACCGGCCGCCCCGCTGCACGCGCAGCCGCTCGGCGTGCACCAGCGCGGCCACCGCCGTGTCGACGAGGCGCTTCGGGCCGCCGACCAGGAAGGCCGCCTCGTCCACGGTCAGCATGGCCTGCGCGCCCGCGGCCGGCCGCCACGCCAGCAGGTACCGCAGCGCGGCCGTCAGCGCGCCCGCGACCAGCAGCGCGCCCACGTACACGCCGAGGAACTGCGGCCCCGACAACCCCCAAGGCTCCATGGCGGGAGCCTAACCCGGGAAAAGGATCTTCCGGGGCGAAACGTCAGTAGTCGTCACGACCTGTTATCTGCTCCTCGAGCAGCTCGGCCGAGCCGGTCACCAGTTCCAGCGGGTCGGTGAACTCGTTGATGTCGAGGTTCTTCAGCGGCAGCGAATGCCGCAGCACGAGGTACTCGCCCATGACGACGGCGCCGCCGACGACGGTGGTGTGCCCGATCTCGGCCAGCACGGAGTGCAGGTCGCACTCGTCCACGCGCGCGAACGGCGTCGCGATCTGCACCCACTCCTCGCGCTTGTCCAGCACCTCGCGCGCGATGACCACCATCTGGGTGCGTTCCTCGTCCTCCGGGTCCTTGCGGAAGCGCAGCCGGATGCGCAGCTCCTCCGGCTCGTCCCGGATCACGCGATACGACTGCCGAATGAACGTCACGAGCTCGCGCCAGGTCGCCACCCGCGCTCCCTTCTCGCCGGACCGACTGCGGATCGTGAGCAGTCAAGCACACCGGGCGGGCGGCGACGAGTCCCGGGATGTGAACGGGGTTGACCGGGCGCGCGGTGGCTGGCGACCATCGGTGCCATGTCGAACGTGACCGCTCTCCTGCGGCGCCGTGGTCGCCTGGGCTCGCCGCCGCACTGACCTCGCCGCCGCTTTCCCTTCACCCGCAAGCCTTTTCTCGAGCGAGGAGTTCGACATGACGGTGGACACCCGTGCCCTCCTGCGTCCCGCCCGCGTCCCGGATCCCGGCATCCTGGAAGGCCCGCGCGTGCTGCGCCGGCTGCCCGAAGGCGTCGAGTCCCGGCCCTACGACCTGTTCACGCTGCGCCCGCTCGGCCGGGTCATCGGCGCCGAGATCGAGGGCGTCGACCTCGCGCGGCCGCTCACCGCGCCGCTGCGCGCGGAGCTGAACCGGGCGCTGCTGGAGTGGAAGGTGCTGTTCTTCCGCGACCAGGACATCACGTCGGAACACCAGCGCGCGTTCGCGAGGAACTGGGGCGAGCTGGAGACGAACCCGTTGCTGCCCAAGGGGAACTCCGACGAGGTCACGCGGTTCGCCCGCGACGCGCGGATGCCCGCGTTCGAGAACATCTGGCACACCGACGTGACCTTCCGGCCCAACCCCGCGCTCGGCTCGGTGCTGCGGCTGGTGCGCGTGCCACCGCAGGGCGGGGACACGATGTGGGCCGACATGGCCGCCGCCTACGACAACCTGCCCGCCGGCGTGCGGGAGCGGATCACCGGCCTGCGTGCCGTGCACGACTTCGTGCCCGGGTTCGTCCGCTTCTCCGACCCGGAGTTCCTCGCCGCGCGCCAGGCCGAGTTCCCGCCCGTCGAGCACCCCGTCGTGCGCACGCACCCGGAAACGGGGCGCCGCACGCTGTTCGTGAACCCGGCCTTCACCACGCACATCGTCGGCCTGCCGCGGGAGGAGAGCGACGAGCTGCTGCGGCTGCTTTTCGTGCAGGCGCACGTGCCGGAGTTCCAGGTGCGGTTCCGCTGGACCGAGAACGCCGTGGCGTTCTGGGACAACCGCGCCACCCAGCACTACGCCGTCAACGACTACGCACCGCACGCCAGGATCGCCGAGCGCGTCGCGATCGCGGGGGACCGGCCGTACTGACGGGTTTGTCCCGGGGGCGCCGAGGGCAATCCTGGCCGCATGAGTCGTGTACTGGTCCTCGACGTGGACGGCACCCTGGTCGACACCAACTACCACCACGCGCTGGCGTGGTTCCGCGCCTTCCGGCGGTTCGACGTGACCGTGCCGGTCTGGCGCATCCACCGCGCGATCGGCATGGGCGGGGACCAGCTGGTGCCCACCGTCGCCGGGCAGGACGTCGAGGACCGCCTCGGCGACAGCGTGCGGGACGCGTGGAAGAAGGAGGTCGACGCGATCCTCGACGAGGTGTGCCCGATCGAGGGTGCGCGCCGCCTGCTCGAAGCCGCCCGCGACGCCGGGTACACCGTCGTCCTCGCCAGCTCGGGCAAGCCCGACCACGTCGACAAGTACCTCGACCTGCTCGACGCACGCGAGCTGGCGAACGACTGGACCAGTTCCGGCGACGTGTCGGAGACGAAGCCCGAGCCGAACCTGATCGAGGTCGCGCTGCGCAAAGCCGGTGACGACGAGGCCGTCGTGGTCGGGGACTCGGTGTGGGACTGCCAGGCGGCGGAGCGGATCGGGCTGCCGTCGGTCGCCGTCCGCACGGGCGGGTTCGGGGAGCGGGAACTGCGCGACAACGGCGCTTCCCGGGTGTACGAGAACCTCGACGACCTGCGTGCGGACCTGCCGAACCTGCCCACGGGGAAGCCCCGCCGGAGCTAACGCGCGGACAGGAACCGCACGTGGGAGTGCCGCCGCAGCCGGATCCTCGTCGCGATGGCCACGACGGCCAGCAGCGCCACCGCGCTGAGCACCCCGTGCACCAGCCCGCGCGCGAGGTAGGCCGCGCCCACGTGGTCGATGGCGTAGGTGCCGATCTCCCGGCTGAACCAGAACGGCAGCACCCTGGCGAGCGGGCTTTCCGGATCCGCCATCATCTGCAGGCCCACCACGGCCAGCAGCACCAGCGTGCCCTCCAGCTCACGGGGGAGCACGGCGCTCAGCGCCAGCCCGAACGGCGCCGACACCAGGATCGTGAGCGCCATGATCAGCGCGATGGAGCCGTAGCGGACGTCGTGCTGGTCCACCAGGACGAGCACGAAGTAGGGGGCCGCCAGCACCGCGCCCGTCAGCCACAGCGCGACGAGCCTGCCGAGGCAGAGGTGGCGGCCGCGGTAGCCGGACAGGCGCAGCCGCGGTTCGAGACCCCGGCTCGCGTTCCCGGCGAACAGCGCCGCCGTGCTCAGCGCCCAGCCGAGGCCGAGGCACACGAAGCGGATGGACTGGCCGAGGTGGTCCCCGCGCCTGCTGAGGTAGAACGCCAGCGGCAGCAGCAGGAGGATCACCAGCACCGCCCGGCGCCGCAGCAGCTCCCGCAGCGCCATCTCGCACACCGTGCCGATCTTGGTCATGCCACCGCCCTCCGCGCCGGGGTCAGGTCGAGCACCAGGTCCACGTCGTCGATCCGGTCCAGCAGGTGCGTCACGACGACGACGGCCTTGCCCGCGTCCCGCCACCGCCACAGCAGCTGCCAGAAGTCGAGGTAGGTGCCCCGGTCGAAGCCCTGGTAGGGCTCGTCGAGCAGCAGCACGTCCGGCTCGCCCAAGGTCGCGAGCAGCAGGTTCAGCTTCTGCCGCGTGCCGCCGGAGAGGTGGCGCGCCTGGCCGGCGTCCCGCGGGTCCCAGTCGAGGTCCGCGGCCCTCCGGCGCCCGGTGCCGATCGCGTCCCCGCGTGCCATGCCCCGGCCGGCGCCGACGAGGACGAAGTGCTCGTCGGGTACGAGGAAGTCCGCGGTACCACCGTCCTGCGGGCAGTAGCCGAGGGTGCCGTGCACCCTGACCTCACCGGTGTCCACTCGCGACAGTCCCGCGCAGGCACGCAGGAAGGTGCTCTTGCCGCAGCCGTTGGCACCCACGACGGCCGCGATCTCACCGGCGCGCACGGTCAGGTCCACCCCGTCGAGCACCGTGCGGCGGCCGAGCCTCTTCGTGAGGCCGCGGACCTCCAGCAGGACGTCCCCGGCGGGACGCCGCGGGCGCCCGACGCTGTCGGCGACCGCGGTCGCGTAGGCGGCGGGGGAGCCGAACACCCGGACCGGGTGCCCGCCGCTCTCGCGCAGGTGCGCCGCCGCTTCGGCGAGCACGCCCCGCGCGGTCTCCGGTGGCACTCCGCGCCGGTGCAACTCACCGGCGAGCGCGGAGAACCAGTCGTGGTGCCCTCTCATGCCTGCCCCTTCCCGAGGATCGAGGCCACGCCACGGGAGAAGACCTCCCAGTCGGCGGTGAGCTCCCGCAGGGCCCGCCTGCCCGCGGTGGTGGCGCGGTAGTACTTGCGGGCGGGACCGGTCGTCCCCTCCCGCCACACCGACTCGACCAGGTGGTCGCGTTCCAGGCGCAGCAGCAGCGGGTAGAGCGTGCCGCCGGGGATCTCGCCGAGCCCGGCCGCGGCGAGCTCCCGGGCGAGTTCGTAGCCGTACGACTCGCGCCGCGCCAGCAGCGCCAGCACGCAGGGGGCGAGCACGCCTCGCAGCCACTGGGCCCGCCGGTCGGAATCCATGCGGACAAGCTAGCGCACCACTAGGTAGCGGTCCTACCTAGGCTGGGCGTACCAGTACGCCGTGGTCGAGACGGCGGCGTTCGCCAGCGGCAGGTAGCGGCCGCCGGACTGCCAGCCGAGCGCCTGCAGCGTCACGCGCAGGTCCTGGGTGAACGTGACCGGGTCGCGCACGTGCCAGCGGTACGCGCCGAAACGCTGGTCCGGCTGGTAGATCTCGTCCGGCGGCAGCACCTGGTGCAGCCCCAGCCACTGGGTCGAGTACGTCGCGTACCGGCCGCCGAGGTCGAAGTTCCACGCGCCGCCGAAGTAGTCCTCGGTGCCGGTGCCGCAGATCGTCGGGAACTCCTGGTCGCCGTCGAGGTAGAACTTGATCTCGCCCTCGCCCCACCAGCCGGGCACCCGCGGTGCGATCGCGAGGTACGTGCCCGCGTACTGCCCGGGCCCGGTGACGCCGTCGAGCAAGGTGTGGACGGCGGGGGAACCGAGCGGGTCGCTGCTGCGCCAGGCGGCGTGCAGGTGTGCGGCGTCCGGCGGCAGTTCCCGCAGCCGGTAGCTGATCTGGTGGTACACGGGTACGTCGGCCCCGCTGGTGTTGCCGAGCGTGATCCGGGCGCGGCGGTGGAAGGGCATGGGCCAGTAGCTGTTCAGCCCGCCCGCCGGCGCCACGACGATCATTTCGGAGTCGAGGAGCGCGAGTTCCGGCCAGGCGGTGCCGAAGAACGCGCCGAGCGGCACGTCGACCGCGGGGTACTCCTCGTCGTCCCAGTACATCCGCAGGGTGAGCGACTGGAGCCTGCTGACGTCCGTGGTGAGCCAGAGGTGCGTGACGATGCCGGGCCCGGTGAGGTCGGCGAGCGTCGCGGTACCGCCGTCCGGCAGGATGATCGACGGCGAGACCTTCCAGCCCCGGCCCAGTTCGCGCGCAGCCTCCGCACCGGTGCCTTCCGTCGCCCTGGCGCCGCCGCCCTTGGCGCCGTCGGGGTTCTCGGGGCTGACCGAACCGGCGGTGCCCGGCCACAGCCGCCACAGCTCGTCCACGACGGGCTACCGGACGGCCATCTCGCCCAGCTCCGACCAGCCCTCCTGCGGGACCGAGAAGTTCACGATCCGCGGCGTCTCCGCCAGGTGCGGCGGCAGTTTCTCCTGCGCGGCCTTGAAGTGGGCGGACTGCACGTGCGCGGCACCGGCGTCGTCGTCCTTGAACGCCTCGACGAGCACGTACTCGGTGGGGTCGTCGAGGCTGCGCGACCAGTCGAACCACAGGCAGCCCACCTCCCCGCGCGTGGCCTCGGTGAACTCGCGGGAGATCTCCGGCCACTGGTCGGCGTACTCGGGCTTGATCCGGAACTTCGCGGTGATGAAGATCATTTCGCTCCTCGTTCGCTGCGGCTGCCCTGCCTCCCCGTACTGTCCCAGTCCCGCTCGCGCCGCGTCCACCGAAGAGATGCGCGGGGCAGGCGCACCGGGGAGGATGGACGCGCACACCAGCGGAAAGGAGCGCACGTGGCGCAGCTCGGGTTCCCCCGGAAGTGGCCTTCCCGGTGGCCGGTGCAGCCGACGCCGCGGGAGCTGTGGTCGGCGCAGGAGCCGACCTTCAAAGCCGCCTCGCCCGCGGTGATCGAGGCGGCCGCGAAGCGTGCGGAAGCGCGTCCGTCGGGCAACTGGTTCGCCTTCGCCGCGAGCAGCGACGTGCGGCCCGGCCGTCCGTTCGGCACGCGGATCGCGGGGCGGGAACTGGTCGCCTGGCGTGACAGCGCGGGAAAGCTGGTCGTCGGGCCGGGGGAGTGCCCGCACCTCGGCGCGCCGCTGGCGGACGGGCGCGTCGTGTGCGACACGGTGGTGTGCCGGTGGCACGGGCTGCCGGTCGGCGCGAACGGCAAGTACGGCTGGGAACCGGTGCCCAGCCACGACGACGGGGTGCTGGTGTGGGCCCGGCTCGACGGGCCCGGCGGCGAGGAACCCCTGCCCGCGCCGGTGCTTCCCGCGCGCCCGGCGGCGCCGGGCAGCGTCGCGGCGGTGACGCGGCTGGTCGGTGTGTGCGAGCCGACCGATGTGGTTGCCAACCGGCTCGACCCTTGGCACGGCTCGTGGTTCCACCCGTACTCGTTCGCGCACCTGACCGTCCGCTCGGCACCCGCGGTCGACGCTGCCGAGGAGGACGACCGGTTCGTCGTCGACGTGACCTTCCGGGTCGGGCCCGGCCTCGGCGTGCCGGTGCGCGCCGAGTTCACCTGCCCCGAGCCGCGCACGGTGGTCATGACGATCATCGAGGGCGAGGGCACCGGCAGCGTCGTGGAAACACACGCGACCCCGCTGGGGCCGGGCCCGGACGGCAGGCCGCGCACGGCGGTGCTGGAGGCGACGATCGCGACCTCGCCGCGTCCGGGGTTCGCGCTGGCCCGCCGGGCCGCGCCCGCGCTCCGGCCGTTGATGCGCCGTGCTGCGACGCGGTTGTGGCGCGACGACCTCGCCTACGCCGAACGCCGCTACGCCCTGCGGGAGTCGCGTTAGGACGGTCGTGCCCCGGCGAGCACCGTCGTCACGGCCTTGTGGACGGCGGCGGGTTCGGGCCGCGGCCCTTGCCGGTCGGCGAACAGCAGGTGCGTGCCGCCGAGCAGGGTGCCGGCGAGCACGTGGACGTCCGCGTCCGGCGCGAGACGGCCGAGGTCCCGTTCGGCCGCGAGGTAGGCGGCGAGCAGGGTGCCCGCCTCGCTCAGGATCGGCACACCCGTCGGAACGTGCTCGCGCAGCCGCGCCCGCAGCTCGTCCCGGAAGGTGATGAGCGGGATGATCGCGACGGCCACCGAACCGAACAACTCCGTCAGCGCCTCCGTGACGTTCCCGGCGACGTCGCCGGTCCCGGCGGCCTCACGCAGGGCGGTGAACCGCGGCCGCATGCGGTCGACGCGGTCGAGCACGAGCTCGGCGAGGAAGCCGTCGAAGTCGGCGAAGTGCTTGTGCAGCACGCCTTTCGCGACGTCCGCTTCGGCGGTGACCGCGCGGCTGGTGAGCGCGCCCGGCCCGTCCCGCAGCAGGATGCGCTCGGCGGCGTCGAACAGCTGGGTGCGCACGTCGCGCAGGTGGACCCCGGTCGGCATCGCCGTCCTTTCCTAATGGGCGCTTGCCCACTATGGTGGGCGCATGCCCACTTTACCTCAGCAGCCCCACGAAGCCCGGGAGATCGCCGAGTCGTTCGGAGGAGACCCCGAACGCTACGACCGGACACGGCAGCCTTACCCGGAAGCACTGGTCGAACGGGTCGTGGCCGCGAGCCCGGGCCGGGAGTTCCTCGATGTCGGCTGCGGCACGGGCATCGAGGCCCGGCAGTTCCAGGCGGCGGGCTGCCGGGTGCTCGGCGTCGAACCCGACGCGCGGATGGCCGGCTTCGCCCGGCAGCGCGGCCTCGAGGTGGAGGTCGCCAAGTTCGAGGACTGGGATCCCGCGGGCCGCTCGTTCGACGCGCTCGTCGCGGGCACCTCGTGGCACTGGGTCGATCCCGTCGCCGGAGCGGCCAAGGCCGCGCGGGTCCTGCGGCCCGGCGGGCGGGTGGCGCTGTTCTGGCACGTGTTCGACCTGCCGGAACCCGTCCGGCAGGCGTTCGTCGCGGTGTACGAGCGGGTGGTGCCGGACTCGCCCTTCGACGTCCGGAAGCTGCCGAAGCGCGCGATGGACGTCTACCGGCCGGGGCTGGACAGGACGGCGGAGAAGTTGCGGAACACGGGCGCGTTCGGCGAGCCGGAGCGGTGGCTGTTCGACTGGCAACGCACCTACACGCGGGAGGAGTGGCTGGACCAGCTGCCCACGCACGGCATGTTCACCCGGCTGCCACCGGAGAAACTGGCCGAAGTGACGCAGGCGGTCGGGGCCGCGATCGACGAGCTGGGCGGCGACTTGACCATGCCCTACACGACGGCGGTCGTCACCGCGGTTCGGGACTAGCCGTCCGGGGCTCGCGGTCGGAAGCGGGCCAGACGTAGGGGATGTCGTCGGGCACGTCGGGGAACCAGCGGCCGTAGTGCTCCGGGTCCTTGCGCACCAGCGCCGACTGGTGGCTGCGGTGGAAGTCCTGGTCGCCGAACCACGGCGGCATCTCCCCGGCCTCCAGCAAGGAAACCTCCGTGCGCACGAGCGTCAGCCCGGTCGCCTGCCGCAGGTCCTCGGTCAGCTTCACCGCGCACGTGTCCTCGCGGCCCGAGGCGGTCCACACCTCGCACATCTGCAGGCCGTACCGGGTCAGCGCTTCCTCGTAGCCCCACCACATCTTGACCGCGGGGTGGTGCCGCCAGCCGTAGCCCGGCACCGTCAGCGCCCGCAGCACCTGCAGCGTCTCGACCCGCTGCTTGCCCAGCCGGCGCGGGTCCAGGACCCTGGCGGTCGCCGCGAAGTCCGGGTACGGCAGGAAGGTCTGCACCGGGTCTCCCTCTCTCTCACCGCAGGCGGGCCAGCGCCCGGAGCGGCCCGAACCGCCCGCGCACGGGCACGGTCGTGAGCGGGTGCCCCGCCGTGCCCCAGCCGGCGAGCAGCCGGTTCGCCGCCAGCCAGCCCGTCGTCGCCGCGCGTTCCATCAGCGCGACGGGGAGGTCGGCGCGCACGCCGTCGCCCGCCAGTGCCAGCCCCGGCACCGGGGTGGCGACGGCCGGGCGGCGGAAGTACGTGCCGGGCGCGAACAACGGGCAGTCGGCCCGCCACTCCTCCCGGTCGCCCACGATCGTCGCCTGCTGGGTTTCCGGATAGATCGCGTGCAAACGCGCCAGCAGCTCCTTGCCGGTCGTTTCCCGGTCCGTCGCCGCGTACGCGTGCAGTTCCACCACCGAGCCGGCGCTGTGCGCGGCCCACGCCGCCGCGTCGGCGTCGTAGCGGTCCAGCACGCTGATGTTGTCCAGCGGCGGCAGCCCGCCCGTGGCGAGGAACGGCGGCCGGTCGGCGCGTACCGGCCGGTCGAGCCACAGCCGGCGCACCAGGAACGGCGGCGCGGTCTCCTGCGCGGCGATCTGGTCACGCCATTCCGGCGGCCCCAGCGGGGACGCGGCGACCAGCTCCCGCAGCGCGGGGATCTCCAGTGCCAGCACCACTCCGTCGACCTTGTACGAGGCGTCCGCCGTGTGCACGGCGAAGCCCGGCTCGACCGCCGTGACGGGCGTGGCCGGGTGCAGGCGGGCGCCGAGCGCGGCGAGCCGGTCGGTGACCGGGGTCCAGAGCGTGTGGAAGGGTTCGCGCGGCACGTCGAACAGCAGGCCCTCGGCCGAGCCGAGGAAGTACAGGTGGAACATCACGGCCAGCTCGGCGGCCGACAGGCGCTGCGGTGACGCGAAGAAGCTGCGTGAGAACACGTCGAACGCCAGGTGCCGCGCCGCTTCGGGGAACCGGATCCGCGCCAGGAAGTCGGCGGCGTTCTCCATGTCGAGGCGTTCGTAGGTCTCCGGCACGCGGACGTCCACAAGGGACAGTGCGGCCCGCATGTTCACCTTGCGCAGGCCGGACAACGTGAACGTGGAGCTGCGCAGGGCGAAGCCGAACGCGTTCCACGGCGGGGTGCGGGGCAGGCCGCGGAAGGTGTCGGTGTGGCCGTGTTCGTCGAGCAGCGGGTAGTCGGTCACCGGCCGCAGTTCGACATCCGCCCGGGCGAGCAGCGCACGCAGGTTGTAGTACTGGCGGAAGAACGCGTGGAACCCGCGGCTCATGCCGACCGTGCTGCCGTCGGGCAGCTTCGTGGTCCAGCCGCCGACGCGCCCGCCCCAGTACGGCTCACGCTCGAACAACTCGACGGTGACCCCGCGCTCGGCGAGCGCCGTGGCCGCCGTCAGCCCGGCGATCCCGCCGCCGACGACCGCGACGCGCTTCGGTTCCGGGACGCGCGGAGCGCCGGCAGGCGCGGCGAACTGCACCCGCTTCCGGTCCCTCATGCCTTTTCCGCCCGGAACGTGTGCACGATCCCGCGCTGCCAGCCGGTCATCGTCGTGGTGCGGACGCCGGTGAAGCCGGTGCGCCGCAGCCGTCCGGCGAACTCGGTCGCGCCGTCGAAGCCGAGCACGCTGCGCCACAGGTAGCGGTACAGCCCCGCGTCACCCCCGACGACCCGCCCCAGCGGGATGATCACCGACCAGCACACCGCGTGCCACGTCAGGCGGGCGCGGAGGCTGTCAGCGACGCTGTAGTCGTGCACGACGAGCACCCCGCCGGGCCGCAGCAGGTCCAGCATCGCGGCGAGCGTGGTGTCCGGATCCGGCAGGTTCCGGATCAGGTACGCGGCGAAGATCGCGTCGAACGGTCCCGTCACGCCGGAGGACGCCAGGTCCTCGACCCGGCTGTGCACGAACTCCACCCGGTCCGGCCAGGACTTCCGCCGGGCCTGCGCCAGCATCCCCGCCGAGGCGTCCATACCGACGACCTCCGCACCGGGTAAGACATCCAGCACCGCGGCGGTCGACGCGCCCGTGCCGCAGCCCGCGTCGAGCACGCGCCGGGCGCCGGCGGGGATCGCGGCCGTCGACCGGCGGAGGTGCGCGTGGTAGCCGGGGTTGAGGCCGACCAGCCGGTCGTAGGCGCGCGACCCGCGGTCGAACGCCGTCGCGAGCTCGGTCATGCCGCCTCCTGATCGGACGCGGCAAGCCGCGGCAGTGCTATGACGTCGGCGAGCATGGTGCCGATGATTCGCTCGCAAGCTTCGCTCATGCCGCCTCTTCCTTCTTCTTCGCGCGCAGCCAGCACAGCAGGGTCAGGGTGACGAGGCTGAAGCCGAACAGGTAGTCCTCGACCGGGATGTCGAACGGGAAGCGCAACCCCGTCATCTCGTCGGGGTTGTAGCCTACGATCGGATCCGGCAGGCGCGTGAGCCAGCCGTCGACCGGCACCTGGAACGCCACGACGATCACCATCGAGATCCAGTAACCGGGCCGCCGGAACAACCCCGTGCGCAGCCACAGCAGCTCGGCCGCCACGACCGCGGGCACGGACAGCACCGCGGGCAGCGTGTAGCCCATCATGCGCGGATCCTGGCGAGCATCCGCTCCACGGTCTCGAACGTCAGCAGCCCGCACAGCGGGATCACGACGAAGAACAGGGCCTCCTCCAGCGGGACGCCGAACGGCAGCGTGATCCCCACCAGGAAGCGCGGGTCGTAGTGCCACACCTCACCGGCGATCGCCAGCACGTCCCACACCAGGAACACCGCGGCGGCGGGCAGGACCGCCTTCGCCAGCCGCGCCGGGCGGCGGTACACCCGCGACCCCGTCAGTTCCAGCGGCAACGTCACCAGCAGGCACGCGGCCAGCACCAGCAGGTACTGCAGGTGGTCCATCCTCCCGCCCTTCCCGTCTCATCCAGCGGCACCAGGACTGCCCGCGGCCACCCCGGCGGAAACGCGCGCCCACAGCGCCCGCGTCGCGGCGCTGCCCGCCAGCGCGAGCCGCGCCGGGTTGCCGACCGTCGCCCTGGCCCGGAACACGTTGTGGTCCCCGGCCTCGATGCGGTCGAGGATGCGAGCGTAAAGCGTGTACGCGGTGGCCACACACGGTCGCGACACGGGGTCGAGCAGCGCGATGCCCGGCTCGGCACGGCGGTACACCGCACGCGTGAACGCGATCTGGTCGGCCAGCGCGCGGCGCACCCGCGGGTCGAGCCGCCCGGTGCGGCGGCACCAGAACAGCAGCTCGCGGTCCACGCCGTAGGCGGCGAGTTCGTCGGCGGGCAGGTACACGCGGCCCCGGTCGAGGTCCTCGGCCACGTCACGCAGGAAGTTGGTCAGCTGGAACGCTTCGCCGAGGGCCGCGGCGTGCGGGGCGGCCTCGGCGGGGTCGCAGACGGTGCCGAGCACCGGCAGCAGCTGCAGGCCGATCACCTCGGCCGAGCCGTGCACGTAACGGCGCAGCCCGGCGCGGTCGGGGTAGCCGGTGACGGTGAGGTCCATCCGCATCGACGCCAGGAACGCCCAGTACAGCTCCTCGTCGATGCCGAACCGCCTCGTGGTGTCGACGACGGCGGCGAGCACGGGATGCGTGGAACGGCCGGTGCGCAGGCCCTCGGCCAGCTCGTCCCGCACCCGGTCGAGCCGGGCGGCGACGTCGGCGCCCGGCTCGGGGTTGTCGACGATGTCGTCGGCGTGGCGGGCGAACCCGTAGA
This sequence comes from Amycolatopsis dongchuanensis, assembly GCF_039542405.1. Lineage (NCBI taxonomy): Bacteria > Bacillati > Actinomycetota > Actinomycetes > Pseudonocardiales > Pseudonocardiaceae > Amycolatopsis > Amycolatopsis dongchuanensis. Next base: position 92,572 of record NZ_BAABIB010000088.1, on the reverse strand, counting down.
GGGCGTGGATCGCGGGACGTTGCCGGGGGTGCAGCAGGCGGGTGGCCAGGAAGTAGGTGCGCCCGTGCCGCGCGTTGAGCGCACGGCACCGGGTGTACGCGTCGTGCAGCCGCGGATCGGTGATCCGTGCCGCCGCGAACTCTCGCCGGGTCAAGTGCCGCTCCAGGATCTCGAGGTGTGTCCGGTGGTGCCCGGGGTACCCCGGGTTCGCACGAAGTGACGCACAACCGTTGCAACCATAGCGAGGGAGCCGGTCATGAGCAGCGCGCCGCCGATCCGTCCGGACCGTCCACGGGCGAGCGCCGCGACCGGGCGCGCCCCCCTCGTGCGGGGGGCCAGAACTTTTCCCGGGCAATATTGCACTCTATATTGCCGGGCAGGAGCCGCCGCAGCACCGAGCACGGGAAGGCGGATCGGATGACCGACGAGGACGCGGCCGTCGCAGTCGAGGTGGCGCGGACCGCGGACCTGTGCGCGCTCGCCGCCGGCGCGGACGAGCCCGGGCAGCTGGCGGAGTTGCTCCAGACCACACCGCATCCCGAGGAACTGGTCGCGATGTGGGCGCGGCTGCTGGTCACGCTGGTCCCCGAGGACCGGACGGCCGAGCTGGTCGACCAGCTGTGGCGCGAGGACGACAGCGAGTGGCTCATCGCGGTCGAGCACTTCCTGGACTACGCGCACCGGCGGCAGCCGGGCACGCTCGCCAGGTTCACCGCCGAGGTCACGGCGTGGCCCGCGGCGAGCCAGGCGGCGTTCGCCGGGCTGGTCCTCGCCGCCATCGCGGACGCGCTACCCGAGGGCATGGTGCCCTCGCACTACCTCGTCGCCCGCGGGCTGGTCGTCGAGGCGGCCGCCTCGGTCGGCGCTCCCGAGCTGGCCGACGCGCTGGCCGGGCTCGTCGCGCTCGGCTGGCGCGAACCGGGCGCGCTGCCCGCCGCGCGGCTGGCGTACGACCTGGCGCGGCACGTCGAGCAGGAGCTGCCGGGTCTCCTCCCGCGCAGGCAGGCGGTCGCGGCGCTCGCGCTGGTCGTCGGCGGGTTCCGGGAGCCGGGCGAGCCGGTGGTGGTGCGCCTGCACGACGGTTCCGGCGTGGTGACCGACGCGGACGAGCCGCTGGGGATCGTGGACCAGTCGCGGCGCGCGACGGTGGTCGCGGCCCGCGTGGTGCGGCACGCCGGGAGAGGTGAGATGCGGCGGCTGGAGGCGGAGCTGACCGCACACGCCCCCGCCCCGCACGACCTGCTGCCGGTGCTGCTGGCACTGGCGCTGGCCGCGGCGGCGTACGTCCGAGAGGACGTGCGCGTCGGCCGCCCCTGACCTCAGCCGACGAGCAGGCCGCGTTCCCGCACGAGGTCCCACGTGTGCACGGGCAGATCCGTCACGGTGAACACGTCCTCGACGCTGAGGAACCGGCCGCCCAGCCCGTCCCTGCCGTCGACGACGGCGCGTGCCTGCTCGGGCAATACCGCTAAGTTTAGGCGAGTTTCCGCAGCTCAGAGGCGTTTGGAGGCGTCGCCCACAGAGCGGTCACACCCCGACAGAACAGTTGCCTCGATTGAAGATTCCCCTCAACCGCAACGGCGACTGTCTCAAGTGGAGAACCGCCTAACCGGCGGGAACGACTGAACAGAGCCTCCGATAACGCCCTGACCAGGTAAAACGTACTAACTTAGCGGTATTGCCTGCTCGGGGGTGAGCTCGCAGATCCGAGCGAGCACCTCGGCGGGCGCGGAGTTGAGGTCGACCAGGCCGCCGTCGTCGTAGCCGCGCTCCAGGTCCGGCCGCCCGATCCCCAGCTCCTTCGCGAGCAGGGGATCGCGGGCGGCGAGGTCCCGCGCCTGCTGCCGCCGCGCGCGGGCGGCGAGCACTCGCGCTACCGCGGGATCCTCGGCGGGCGGCGGGGTCGTGGCGGTCCGGACCTGCTCGTTCCGCAGCCGCACCTGCCGCACCGAGGCCGTCGCCGTCGCCGCGATCGTCACGATGGTGCCGACGGTTTGCGCGGCGGAGGAGCTGGTGTTCAGCAAGGCGAGGTCGGCCGCCGCGAGCGCCCCCGTAGACCAGCGCCTCGAGGTAGACCCGGCGGCGGTGCAGCCGTCCCGCGGCGTGCAGGAACGGCACCCACGCGAACAGGCCCACGGTCACGATGGTCAACGGCAGGTACCACCAGCCCGTCAAGCGGACCAGGCGCGGACTGGTCATCGTGCTCCCCTCTCGCGCGGAAATCGCATCCCCGCCCGCCCGCGTTACGGGCCTGAGCCCGCTCGACGCTCACATGGTCACATGGCTACCCCGACATGTCCCGGCCCCCCGGCGCACCACCGCCGTTCACGTGGGGTTCGCCCTCGGGGGCGACGCTTCCGGGCGTGACCCACGACCACTCCCATCCCCACCACCACCATCACCACGCGGACGACGAGCTGACCCCGGCCGCCGACGTGTCGATCCCCGACGAGGAGCTGAGCCCGGCCGAGCGGTCCCGGCGCTCGGTGTTCCGCCGCGCCGGGCTGCTCGGCGCGGGACTGGCCGCGGGCAGCGTGCTGACCGCCGGCACCGCGGCCGCCACGGGCAACCGCGTCCCGCGTGGCGGCTACCTGTGGCTGGCCGGCGACCACCACATCCACACGCAGTACAGCTCCGACGCCAAGTACCGCGTGCTCGACCAGGTGCGGCACGCCAGCGCGCACGGGCTCGGCTGGATGGTGATCACCGACCACGGCAGCCAGCAGCACGCGAAGATCGGCGTGGAAAAGGTCAACCCGGACATCGTCGCCGCACGGCAGCGGACGCCGGACACGCTGGTGCTCCAGGGGCTGGAGTGGAACATCCCCTCCGCCGAGCACGGCACCGTCTTCGTGCACCCCGGCCGCAACGAGGTGGCGCTGCTCAAGGAGTTCGAGAACTCCTACGACGGTTCCGTGAAGGGCGCCTCCGGCAGCAGCCCCGCCAACGAGGCGCTGGCGATCGCGGGCGTCAACTTCCTCGCCGACGCCGTGCGCCGCCGCCGGATCCAGGACGCCCTGTTCCTGGCGAACCACCCGGCGCGCAAGGGCATCGACTCGCCGCACGAGATCCGCGGCTGGCGCGACGCGGCGCCGAACATCGCCGTGGGCATGGAAGGCGCGCCCGGTCACCAGGCCGCCGGCCTGCCCGCGCCCCACGGCCCGGGTGGCGCCCGCGGCATCTACGACAACAGCCCCGGCGCGGACTCGTTCCCCGGCTACCCGCTGGAGAGCTACCGCACGTGGGGCGGGTTCGACTGGATGACCGCGACCGTCGGCGGGCTGTGGGACAGCCTGCTCGCCGAGGGCAAGCCCTGGTGGATCACGGCGAACTCCGACTCCCACAACGTCTACGCCGACAACTCGGTGCGCGGCCCCGGCACGAACTTCGACGCCAACGGCTACCACAACGACCCCGTCTACGGCGGGGACCTCAACCTCGGCGACACCGACTTCTGGCCCGGCTACTACAGCCGCACCCACGTCGGCGCCACGGACTTCTCCTACGCGGCGGTGATGGACGGCATCCGCGCCGGGCGCGTGTGGGTGGACCACGGCGGCCTGCTCAGCGGCCTCGACGTCCAGCTGCGTGCCCGCGACGGCTGGAACTCCGTGCCGCTGGGCGGGATGCTGCACGTGCGCCGCGGCACCGCGGTGGACCTCGTGATCACGATCGACCTGGCGAACGGGCCGAACTGGGCGCAGTTCGTGCCGGTGCTGGCGCGGCTCGACGTGATCCAGGGCGCCGTCAAGGGTCCCGTCGCCGACCGCGACACGTTCGTCGCGCCGGACACCCGCGTCGTGAAGTCGTTCGAGGTGGGCAAGGGGACCGGGCAGGTGCGCTTCACCTACTCGCTCGGCAAGGTCTCCGCGCCGCTGTACGTGCGGTTGCGCGGGACGGACGGCAAGCGGTCCGCGGTCGGGTTGCGCGGTGCCGCGGTGGACCCGGCAGGCCCGGCGATGGACACGCCCGGCAACGCCGACCCGTGGCAGGACCTGTGGTTCTACACCAACCCGATGTGGGTCCTGCCCTCGTGACCTGCTTCGGCATCGACACCGGCACCCGCACGCTCCGGGAGGCGGACCACCTCGCCCACGAGGTGGCCGCACGGCTGCGCCTCCCGGAGCGGGCGGTGGTCTGCACGCACCTGATCCGCTCCGGCGAGCCGCACGTCGCGGTGTCGCTGGCCGTGCCGCCGGGCTTCGGCGGGTTGTGGAACGAGCTGACGCGGTACGCCGAGCACGGGACGGCCGGAGTCGCGGGCGGCACCGGCCGGTCCGGCCGCCCCGAACTGGCGGAGGCGGCGGCCGCGGCCGCGTGCGAGCACGAAGCGGGGAGCGGCGGCCGGGCGGTGGTGTTCTCCGGATCCGCGCTGCTGACCGGGACGCTACCGGTTTCGGACGTGCTCACGCGGACGGCGATCACGCGGGTGGTCAGCATCGGCGGCCCCGTGCCCGGCGACGACGACCTCCTCGACACGAGGGACCACGTCCGTCCCGAGTGGAGGGACGGCGAGCTGGTGCTGGCGGTGACGTCGATCCACAGTGGACGGTTCGCGCCGTTCGAGGTGCCCAACCCGACGCCCTGCTGCGCCGATCACGCGTAGATCGCGCGGAGCCACACTTCCAGCAGCACGTCCACGACGCCGGTCTCCGCGACCGTGGGTTCCTCCGCGGCGAAGGTCGCGTGCAGCACGCGCTCGTTCATCAGGTTCAGCACGGTCGCGAGGTCACGGGCGGAGCGGCCCGGGGGAGCGGCGCCGCGCTCGCGCTCGGTCTCGATCGCCGCCGCGGTGCTCTCGACCCACCGGTCCATCACCTTCGACCAGAGCTCCCGCACCTCCGGCAGCGTCGCCCTCGCTTCGCCGACCGCGAGCGCGACCGCCCGGTGTGCCCGGAACGTCTCGTAGAAGGCGTTGATGCAGCCGCGCCAGCGCTGCGCCGTGTCGTCGGCGGGCTGCGCCAGCACCCGCTGCGACGCCTCGTCCGCCTCCTCGACGACCCGGTCCAGCAGCGCGAGCAGCACCGCCTCCTTGCCGCGGAAGTAGAAGTAGAACGTGGGGCGGGAGATGCCGGCGCCCCGCGCCAGGTCGTCGATCGAGATGTCGCGCAGCGGGCGTTCCGCCAGGAGACGCTCCGCCGTCGCCAGGATCGCCAGCTCACGGTCGTCACCGCTCGGTCGCGCGCCCCGGCGCCCCCGGCTCGTCCGGTTCCCCTCCTCGCTGGACATGCGGTCACTCTAGCGCGGCTGAGCTGGCTCGACAGTGTGTCGACTGATTCGACGCCCTGTTGACTGCCTGATCTACCGTCGGTAGGTTCCCGATCAGGCCGCAGGAGTCCTGACGAGGGGAAGTCGCATGGCAGCCGAGCACTTCGACGTCGTGATCGTGGGCGCCGGGCTCTCCGGGGTGGGCGCCGCCTGCCACCTCCTGCGGGAGGCGCCTGGCAGGACGTTCACGATCCTCGAAGCACGGGATGCCATGGGCGGCACGTGGGACCTGTTCCGCTACCCCGGCATCCGGTCCGACTCGGACATGTTCACCCTGGGCTACGAGTTCCGCCCCTGGCCCGAGGCGAAGGCGATCGCCGACGGCCCCGCCATCCGCGACTACATCCGCGACACCGCCCGCGAGTACGGCGTCGACCGGCGGATCCGCTTCTCCCACAAGGTCGTGCGTGCCGAGTGGTCGAGTGCGGACGCGCGCTGGACGGTCGAGGCCCGGCGCTCCGACACCGGCGAGACGGTCGAGTTCACCTGCGGCTTCCTGTTCACCAACTCCGGCTACTACGACTACGACGAGGGCTACACCCCGGAATTCCCCGGTGTCGAGGACTTCCGCGGCACCGTCGTGCACCCCCAGCACTGGCCCGAGGACCTCGACTACGACGGCAAACGGGTCGTCGTGATCGGCAGCGGGGCCACGGCCGTGACGCTCGTGCCCGCGATGGCCGAGCGCGCCGGGCACGTGACGATGCTGCAGCGCTCGCCGAGCTACGTGCTGGCTCTGCCGGGCACCGACCGGCTCGCGGACCGGCTGCGCCGCGTCCTGCCGGCGCGGGTCGCCAACCCGGTGATCCGCTGGCAGCACGTGCTGGGCGCCGCCCTGTTGTTCCGGTTGTCGCGCAGCCGCCCCGAGCTGGTGAAGCGCTTCCTGCGCAAGGCGGTGCAGCGGCAGCTGCCGCCCGGCTACGACGTCGACACGCACTTCAAGCCGTCCTACGACCCGTGGGACCAGCGGCTGTGCATCGTGCCGGACGGCGACCTGTTCCGCGCGGTGCGGCACGGCCGCGCGTCGGTGGTGACCGCGCGCATCGACCGGTTCACCGAGCACGGGATCCGCCTGGAGTCGGGTGAGGAGCTGGCCGCGGACCTCGTCGTCACCGCGACCGGGCTGAACCTGCTGCCCGCGGGCGGCATCGCGCTGACGGTCGACGGCACCCCGGTGGACCTCGCGAAAACGGTGTCGTACAAGGGCATGATGCTCTCCGGCGTGCCGAACTTCGCGATGACGGTCGGCTACACCAACGCGTCGTGGACGCTCAAGGCCGATCTCGTCGCGCGCTACGTGTGCCGCCTGCTCAAGCACATGGATGAACACGGCTTCGCCCGCTGCACCCCGAAACCGCCGCCCGGGCCGCTGCCGGAGGTGCCGTTCATCGACCTCAAGTCCGGTTACGTGCTGCGCAGCCTCGGCAAGCTCCCCAAGCAGGGCGAGTCGGCGCCGTGGCGGCTGTACCAGAACTACCCGCGGGACGTCCTGCTGCTGCGCTGGGGCCCGCTGGAGGACGAGGGCGTCGAGTTCGCCCCCGCCACGTCGAGGAGCACCGCGACGGTCTGAGAGAGGAACACCATGAGCTTCACGCTGGCAACGATGCTGCGGGAGTCGAGACTGGCGGCGCCGGACAAGGTGCTGTGCCACTTCGGCGACACGTCGTTCACCTACGCGCAGGTGGACGAGGTGTCGGGCCGGGTGGCGGCGAGCCTGCTCGCGCTGGGGCTGCGGCGCGGGGACAAGGTCGCGGTGCACCTGCCGAACCTGCCCCAGTTCCTGTTCACCTACTTCGGCATCCTCAAGGCCGGGCTGGTCATGGTGCCGCTCAACCCGTTGCTGCGGGCCGCCGAGATCACCTACCACCTGTCCGATTCGGACTCCCGGCTGCTGATCACGTTCGAGTCCTTCGCGCCGGAGGCCGCCAAGGCGGCGTCCGAAGTGGACGTTCCGCTCTACGTCGTCACCACGCCCGGCAACGCGCAGCCCGCGGGCACGCACCACTTCGACGAGCTGTACTCCAGCGCGGACACCGGCGACCTCGTGCCCACCAACGCCGACGACACGGCGGTGCTGCTCTACACGAGCGGCACCACCGGGCGGCCGAAGGGCGCCGAGCTGACGCACTTCCAGCTGTACATGAACTGCACGGTCAGCGGTGAGCTGTTCGGCTTCCGCGACGACGACATCGGTGTCGCCGTGCTGCCGCTGTTCCACGTGTTCGGGCTGTCCAGCGTGCTCAACGTCGCCGTCCGCTACGCGGGGACCGTCGTGCTGGTGCCCCGGTTCGACGCCGGCGCCGTGCTCGACGCGATCGAACGGCACCGCTGCACCGTGTTCTCCGGCGTGCCGACGATGTACCACGCCCTCGCCCACGCCGACCTCGGCGGACGCGACCTGTCGTCGCTGCGGGTGGGTTCGTCCGGGGGCGCGGCGATCCCCGGCGAGACGATCCGCGCGTTCGAGGAGAAGTTCCCCGGCGTCGTGATCCTGGAGGGCTACGGGCTGTCGGAGACGGCGAGCACCGCGACCTTCAACCGCAGCGCCGAGGAACGCAAGGTGCTCTCGATCGGCAAGCCGATCTGGGGCGTGGAGGTCCGCGTCGTCGACGAGTTCGACCGGCCACTGCCGCCCGGCCCCGACCACGTCGGGGAGATCGTCATCCGCGGGCACAACCTGATGAAGGGCTACTACAAGCGGCCCGAAGCGACCGAGGAGGCGTTCCGGGGCGGCTGGTTCCACACGGGCGACCTCGCCTACGCCGACGAGGACGGCTACTTCTTCATCGTCGACCGCAAGAAGGACCTGATCATCCGCGGCGGCTACAACGTGTACCCGCGGGAGATCGAGGAGGTGCTGTACGAGCACCCGGCCGTGGGCGAGGCGGCGGTGATCGGGCGGCCCGACGAGAAGCTGGGGGAGGAGGTGGTGGCCGTCGTGAGCACGACGGGTGAGGTGACGCCGGAGGAGATCGTGGCGTACTGCCGCGAACGGCTCGCCGCCTACAAGTACCCCCGCGAGGTGCGCATCGTCGGCGAGCTGCCGAAGGGCCCCACCGGCAAGATCCTGAAGAAGGAGCTGCGGTGACGGCGGTGCCCACGGCCGGCGGCGTGGTCGACAGCGCCGACCTCGGCCGCACCTACATGCACGAGCACATCTTCACGCTCACCGCCGACGTGCAGCAGAACTTCCCCGAGGAGTGGGGGGACGAGGAGACGCGGGTCGCCGACGCCGCGGACAAGCTGAAAGCGCTTGCCGCGCAGGGGGTCCGCACGATCGTCGACCCGACCGTGATCGGGCTGGGCCGGTACATCCCGCGCATCCAGCGGGTCGCGGAGCGGGTGCCGGAGCTGAACATCGTCGTCGCGACCGGGATCTACACCTACGAGAGCGTGCCGCACTTCTTCACCCACCGCGGCCCGGCGGTGGGGCGGCCCGAGCCGATGGTGGAAATGTTCGTCCGCGACATCACCGAGGGCATCTCCGGCACCGGCGTGCGGGCCGGGATGCTCAAGTGCGCGATCGACGCGCAGGGCATGACCGCCGGCGTGGAGCGCGTGATGCGGGCCGTCGCGCAGGCGCACCACCGCACCGGGACGCCGATCACCGTGCACACGCACCCGTCGTCGCGGACGGGGCTGGAGGTCAAACGCGTGCTGTGCGACGAGGAGGGCGTCGACCCGGGGCGGGTCGTGCTCGGGCACAGCGGCGACACCACCGACTGCGACCACCTGGCCGAACTGGCCGACGCGGGGTTCGTGCTGGGGATGGATCGGTTCGGCATCAACCTGGAGACCACGTTCGAGGCCCGCGCCGACACCCTCGTCGAGATGTGCCGCCGCGGGTACGCGGGCAGCATGGTGCTGTCGCAGGACGCCTCGTGCTACATCGACTGGATCGAGCCGGAGCTCATGGCGCTGCTGCCGCAGTGGCATTACCTGCACATCGCCGACGAGGTGCTGCCGTACGTGCGCGAGCGCGGCGTCACCGAGGAGCAGATCGAGACGATGCTCGTCGGCACGCCGCGCCGCGTCTTCGAGGGCTGACTCAGGTGGCGAGGAAGGCTCGCACCTGGGACAGGACGGCCGCGTCGGTGAGGTACCCGAGGTGGGTCTGGCAGGCCACGTAGTTGTTGGCCGCCCCGCTCAGCGCGGTGCTGGTGTAGGGGATGATGATGCCGTCACACGGCGAGTACCAGGTGGCGAACCGCGTCGGCCCCGGGGTTTCGTCGCCCGAGGTGACGGTGGCGATGAACGACGAGCCCGGGTACATCTCCTGGCAGGAAGGGTAGATCAGGCACGCCCCGGCGTAGGTGGTGCCGTGGTTCGCCCCGGCGAGCGAGGCGACGTGGGCCACGGACGCGGTGCCCCCGAGCTGCTTGACGTACCAGTCCGTGACGAGCCCGCCCATCGAGTGGTTCACGATGTCCACTTTGGACGCGCCGGTCCGCTGGCGCACCTGGTTCACGTACGCGGCCAGGCCCGCGGCGCTCGTGCGGTTGGACTGCGCCCAGTTGTAGTCGTAGGCGTACAGCTCGTCACCGCTGTACCCGGCCGCGGCGAACAAGGCCTCCGCGGTCACCCAGTTCGACGCGTTTCCGGTGTAGCCGTGGACGAAGATGACGGGGGTGTGGGTGGCGGCCCGCGCGGTACCGGCACCGGCGAACGTCAGCGCGGCCGTGCACACCGCGAGCAGAACGCCCAGAACGCGACGCATGGAACCTCCTCGTCGAGGGAACAGGGGGTCTCCGAGTGTCCTGCGCCCGGCGCGGCGGGGGCATCGGTGAAACAGCCGGTCCCCGCGAGGAACGATCGGGCAGTGCGTCCGCGTGTGCGGGGCAAACGCGCGCTCCGCCACTCACCGGCAGCACGAAAAACCGTGGTGGGGTCGTGCCGGGGACCCGAAAAACGGGCGTTCGCGTTGACCTGGGACCATCCGCACCCCTAGCTTCGGGCGAATGCCGGATTGCGTCAGCATCGACGGCCACGTCGACTCCCCGCGTCGTGACGTGTGGCGGGTGCTCAGCTCACCCGACCTGTACCCGCGGTACTTCCGCGGGGTGGGCTCCTGCGAGCGGTCGGGCCCGCTGGCGGGGCGTGGCGCCCGCTACCGGATCCGCCTGAACCTGTGTGGCGCGCCCGTCGAGCACGAGCTGCGGGTGCTGGTCAGCCGCAAGGAGGAGCAGCTCGTGCTGGACAGCGAGGGCGGCACCGCGGGCTCGGTGTCGCTGCAGCTGTCCGACGAGGGTTCCGGGACCCGGGTGAAGTGCCTGTTCTTCCGCCCGCCGGGCGGCGGCCGGACCAGCGCAGGCAGCCTGAAGGAGTGGGTGCTCGACGGCCTGGCGCGCATCGGCAGGCACCTGGCCGACGTGCCCGAGAAGGTGCCGCCCCCGCGGCCGCCGACGGCGCTGCAGATCGCGAACACCCTGGTCGCGGCGGGCATCCTGAGCCCGGCGCGGCCCGACCGCGTGCTGCGCCAGCTGCGGGCGGCGAGCCGGTGGGGTGCGACGCTCGCGGGAGGCTACACCGCCGCCGCGCGCACGGCCCCCAAGGAGGTCGCGATCGTCGACGACCACGGCCAGCGGTGGACCTTCGCCGAGCTGTCGCAGTTCGCCGACCGCTTCGCCGGGGTGCTGCGGCGGATGGGCGCCGGCCCGGAGGGCAAGGTCGCGCTGATGGCGCGCAACTCCGGTGAGCTGGTGCTGACCCTGCTGGCCTGCGCGAAGCTCGGCGCGGACGCGGTGCTGCTGAACACCGGCCTCGCCGCGCAGCAGGTGCTGGAGGGCGTCGAACGGCACGGCGCGGTGATCGTCGTCGCCGACCCGGAGTTCACGCCGCTGCTGGCCGGGCTGCCCGCGTCGACGGCCTGGATCGGCACGGACACCATCGCCGCGCTCGTCGAGCGGGCGCCCGACGTGGAAATCGACCCGCCCGAGCAGCCGGGCCGCCTCGTCGTGCTCACGTCGGGCACGACCGGCGCGCCGAAGGGCGCCAGACGCCCGACACCGAAAGGCCTGTCGGCCGTGGTGGCGTTGCTGTCGCGGATCCCGTTGCGGACCAGCGACCGGATCCTCATCGCCGCACCGCTGTTCCGCACGTGGGGATTGTCGGCGCTGCAGGTCGGGATGCCGCTGCGGGCGACCGTCGTGCTGCAGCGGCGGTTCGACGCGGAGGAATGCCTGCGGGCGGTTTCCCGGCACCGCTGCACGGCGATGTTCGTCGTGCCCGTGATGCTGCAGCGGATCCTCGCGCTGCCGCCCGAGGTGCGGGAGCGCTACGACACGAGCAGCCTGCGGGTGGTCGTGAGCAGCGGTTCCGCGCTGCCCGCCGCGCTCGTCACGAGCTTCCTGGAGGAGTTCGGCGACGTCCTCTACAACTTCTACGGCTCCACCGAGGTGTCGGCGGCGGCCATCGCGACGCCCGAGGACCTGCGGTGCTCGCCGGCGACGGCCGGGTACCCGCCGCTCGGCTCGCGCGTGGCGGTGCTCGGCCCGTCCGGCGAACCACTGCCGCCGGGGGAGGTCGGCTGGATCCACGTGGGCAACGACCTGCTGTTCGACGGCTACACCGACGGCAGCGGACGGCCGGTGCGCCACGGGCTGATGGACACCGGCGACCGCGGCTACCTCGACGCCGACGGCAGGCTCTTCGTGTCCGGCCGCGCCGACGACATGATCATCTCCGGTGGGGAGAACGTGTTCCCGCGCCCGGTGGAGGAGGCGCTCGCCAGGCTGCCGGGGGTCGTCGACGCCGCCGTCGTGGGGGTGCCGGACCCCGAGTACGGGCAGCGCCTGGTGGCGTACGTGGTGAGCGATCCACGCGCCGGGCTGACCGAGGACGGCGTGCGCGAGTACCTCAAGCACCGCGTGGCGCGGTTCGCGCAGCCGCGTGAGGTGTTCTTCGCCGCGGACCTGCCGCGCACGCAGACGGGCAAGGTGCTGAAGCGCTTCCTCGCCGACGACGGCTGGCTCGCGGGGCAGGGGATCCGCTAAGGCGTGTCCTGGCTCCGGGCGACCTCGGCGGTGTGCGCGGGGAGGTAGCGCTCGCCCATCACCTGGTCGCTCAGCGGGTCCAGTGCGGCCAGCGCCTCGGCGTCCAGGGTGAGCTCCAGCGCGGCCGCGTTCTGCTCCAGCCGGGCCGGGCTGCGAGTGCCCGGAATGGGCGCCAGCGCGACCCCGAGCCGCTCGGCTTGCGCGTACACCCAGGCCAGCGCCACCTGCGCCGGGGTCGCCCCCAGCCGGGTAGCCACCTCGCGCACGGTCTGCGCGATCTTCTCGTTGGCCGCGCCCGCCTCGCCGGCGAAGCGGGGGTTGGTGCGCCGGAAGTCCTTCTCGCCCAGCGTGGCGCGGTCCAGGGTGCCGGTCAGGAACCCCCGCCCCAGCGGCGAGTACGGCACCAGCCCGACCCCCAGCTCGGCCATCACCGGGACGACCGCCTCGACGTCGCGGGTCCACAGCGAGTACTCGCTCTGCACCGCGGTGATCGGGTGCACCGCGTGCGCGCGGCGCAGCAGGTCGCCGTCGACCTCGGACAGGCCCAGATGGCGGACCTTGCCCGCCTCGACCAGCTCGGCCATCGCCCCGACGGTTTCCTCGATCTCCACGTCCTGGGGCGGGCGGTGGGCGTAGTACAGGTCGATCACCTCGACGCCCAGCCGCAGCAGCGAGGCGTCGCAGGAGCGCAGCACGAAGTCCCGGGAACCGCGGATGCGGCGTGCCCGGTCACCGGCGCTGCGGTCGATGCCGAACTTCGTGGCCAGCTGCACCTGGTTCCGGCGGCCGTGGATGGCCCGGCCCACCAGCACCTCGTTGTGCCCGCTGCCGTAGGCGTCGGCGGTGTCCAGGAACGTGATGCCCAGCTCCAGGGCCCGGTCGATGGTGGCGAGGCCGCCCTCCCAGTCGGCGGCGCCGTAGCTCTCGCTCATCCCCATGCAGCCCAGGCCCATCGCGCTGACGGTGAGGCCGGGTGAGCCGAGCGTGGTTCGGGTGATCATGCGCGGACGCTCCTTCATCCCGGCGGACCGGGGACTTGGCGGACGCCGCCGACCCTAGGAGCTGGTGCGCGCTCCAGGTCAACCTGGGAAAGCGCTTACTCCAGCCCGTCCCGGTCCGCCCAGTCCAGCAGGGTTTCCAGCGAGTACACGGCCTCGTCGATGCCCTCGTGCAGGTCGCCGAGCTTCGCGAACCGGGCGGGGACCGTGGCGATGGTGCATTCGCGGGGTTCGACGTCGTCGATCTCGTCCCACGTGATCGGTGTCGACACCGTCGCCTCCGGCACGCCGCGCACCGAGTACGCGGAGGCGATGGTGTGGTCGCGCGTGTTCTGGTTGTAGTCCACGAACACCAGCGCCGGGTCGCGGTCCTTGCGCCACCACGTGGTCGTCACGTCGTCGGGGGCGCGCCGCTCGACCTCGCGCGCGAACGCGAGCGCCGCGCGCCGGACCTCCTGGAACCCCCAGCGCGGCTCGATGCGGACGTAGACGTGCAGCCCGTCCCCACCCGAGGTCTTGGGCCAGCCGACCGCGCCGAGTTCGGCCAGCACCTCCTCCACGACGTGCGCCACGCGCCGCACGCGGGCGAAGTCGGCCTCCGGCCCGGGGTCCAGGTCGATCCGCCACTCGTCCGGCCGTTCGGTGTCGGCCCGGCGCGAGTTCCACGGGTGGAACTCCACAGTGGACATCTGCACGGCCCAGAGCACGCTCGCCAGCTCGGTGACGCACAGCTCGTCGGCGTACCGGTCGTAGCGGGGGAAGTGCACGCGCACGGTCTCCAGCCACGGCGGCGCGCCGTGCGGGATCCGCTTCTGGTGCACCTTGTCGCCGCTGACGCCCGACGGGAACCGGTGCAGCATGCACGGCCGCTCCCGCAGCGCGCGGACGATGCCGTCGCCCACCGCGAGGTAGTACCGCGCGAGGTCCAGCTTCGTCTCCCCGCGCGCCGGGAAGTACACGCGGTCCGGGTGCGACAGGCGCACGGTCCGGTCCCCGACCTCGAGCTCCACCGCGTCGTCCTTGGCCATACCGGGAATCTAGCCGGAAAAGGCGGCGGTGGCCGGACGAAAAAACGCCCGCGACCCCCGGGTTCCCGGGGATCGCGGGCGTGCTCGCTCCGCAGGGGTCAGCCGGCCACCGGCATCAGCGCCTCACGCCGCTGCGGGTCACGCAGCTCCGTCAGCGCCTCCTGCTCCAGGCGCCGGGCCTGCGCCCGGGTCACCCCGACCTGCTCGGCCGCCTGCTGCAGCGTGCGCTGCCTGCCGTCGGCCAGCCCGTACCGCAGCGAAATGACCTTCTTCGCCAGCGGGGGCAGGGACTCCAGCGCCTCGTCGAGCAGCACGGTGGTCGCCTCGCGGGCGATCGCGTCGCCCACTGGGTCGTCCTCGGTGCTGCCGATCAGGTCGCCCAGCTCGACCTCGCCGTCGCCGATCGGCACGTCGAGGCTCGTGGTCACCCTCGCCACCGACTTCAGCTCGACCACCCTGGCCTCTGGCAGCGACGCGGCCGCCGCCAGCTCCTCCACCGTGGGGTCGTGGTCCAGGTCCCGCCGCAGCGCCGCCTCCGCCCGCTCGAGCTTCGCGAGCTGGTCGCTGGCGTGCTCGGGCACGCGGATCGCGCGGCTGCCGAAGGCGATCCCGCGCTGCATCGCCTGCCGGATCCACCACATCGCGTACGTGGAGAACTTGTAGCCCTTGGCGTAGTCGAACTTCTCCACCGCGCGGATCAGCCCGAGGTTGCCCTCCTGCACGAGGTCCAGCAGCGGCATCGAGCGCTCACGCCGCTTGCGCGCGGCGGCCACCACGAGCCGCAGGTTGGCCGTGATCATGTGGTCCTTGGCCCGCGCGCCGTCGCGGACGACCCGCTCGAGGTCGCGCCGGTCGAAGGTCAGCTCCTGCTCACCGGCGTCGGCCCGCCGGAGCAGCTCCTCCGCGTACACCCCCGCCTCGATCCGCTTGGCGAGCTCGACCTCCTCGGTCGCCGTCAGCAGCGGCACCGACCCGATCGCGTCCAGGTAGACGCGCACACTGTCGGGTTCCTCGGTCCGCCGTTCGGTGCGTCTCGCCATGATCATCACCCCCTTCCGGAACGTCCGCCTTGTTCAACGAACGAACCGTCTGCCGAATTCCATTCGGCCCGGGGTGTCAGGCGTGTTCGACGGCACCGTCCAGCAGGGGGCCCAGCTCCTTCACGACGGTGTCGAGGGGGGCGACGTCCTGGTGCGCCCGCGCCAGCACGATCGCGCCCTCCAGTGCGCTGATCATGACCAGCGCCAGCGAGGCGGCGCGCCCGGCGGGTACCCCCATCGCCGTCAGCTCCTCGGCGAGCGGGCCGTGCCAGTTCCGGAAGGCCTTGCTGACCGCCGCGCGGAGCCGCTCGCTGGCGGCGACGGTGTCGGCCGTGGCGGCGACGAGCGGGCAGCCGGTGGCGAATCCCGCCGAGGTGAACTCGTCGCGCCACTGCGCGACCAACGCCTCGTACAACCGGGCAGGGGTCTTTTCCACCAGCCGGTCGGCGTACTGGCGGACCTTCTTCGCCACGTACGTGCCCGTCCACGCGATGGCCTCGTCGACGAGCTGCTCCTTGCCGCCGGGGAAGTAGTGCTGCAGCGAGCCGCGGGGCGCCTCCGCGCGGGCGACGACCTCGCGCATGCCGGTGCCGCTCACGCCCTGGGTCCGGATCAGCTGCGCGGCGCTGAACACCATGCGCTCACGCGGCGAGTACGTCTTCATGCCACCACCTCCATGACGTCTGTCATGGTACCCGGGGCGAGGCGGCTGTACTCCTGTTCGGACTGCTCGAAGGAGGCGACCGCGGTGAAGCCCTGCTTGTGCAGCAACGCCCGCGCGGCGGCGTTGTCCGGCTGCACCGTCGCGTGCACCGTGCGGCCCGCCCAGCACCGGGACCGCCACAGCCAGTGCGCCAGCTCGCTGCCGACGCCCTGCCGTTGCCACGGATCGGCGACGAGCAGGCCCAGCTCGGCGACGGCCGGTTCCGTCGGCACGAGGTTGAGCAGCCCAGCGGGCGCGCCGTCCACCCACGCGAGGGCGCGGTGACCGGCCAGCAGGTACCGGCGGTACCGCCGCCAGACGTCACGCGGGTCGGGGCGTCCGGGCAGGAAGAACCGGCGGCCCAGGCTCGTGGGCGAGCACGCGAGGAGGAGCCGCTCCACGGCGGGGGCGGTCGGCTCGGTTATGACAGCCGTCATGGAACCCAGTAGAGCACGGAAGTGCCGCGAGCGCCATGACGGCTGTCATAGTCACTCGCGGCCGCGCACGATCGTGGGCTCGAACTCCGCGTCGTCGTAGACCGGTTCCGCGGGGGCGGGCACCGGCAGCGGGCTGTCGTCCTCGAAGGGGCTCTGCGGCCGTGGGATCGCGATGTCCATGATCACTCCATACCCGGCGATGGCGACCTCGGACAGGGGTTGCCTTCCGGTACCGGGAAAAACCGCCGGATCGGGGGGCGGCCGGACTCCGGTGAGTGGTGCGTGCGGCGGGTGTGTCGATAGGCTTTCCGTGTGCGGTTGAGCCCCCAGCCGTCCGCGGGTGTGGTGCTTGCGAGGAGGACCAACTGCCATGATCCAGCCAGCGGAGAACCGCGTGCCCCGGCCCCGCCGGACACCGGACGCGCTCGAGTTCGTCATCCGGTCCCCGGGCCCGGGCCAGGTCGTGCTGGAGGTGGCGGGTGAGGTGGACATGACCACCGCCCCGCAGCTGGCCGACGCGCTCGCCGTGCAGCTCGCCCGCGACGTGCGCGTGGTGGTCGTCGAACTGGCGCGGGTGAGTTTCCTGGGCTCGTCGGGGCTCGCCGTCCTCGTGAACGCCTACCGCTCGCTGGCGGACGGCAAGGCGCTGCGCATCGTCGCCCCCACGCGCGCGGCGTACCGGGCCTTCGCCCTCACCGGCCTTGCCGAACAGCTCCCGGTCCACCGCTCCTTCGACGACGCGCTCGCCTCGCTGTAGGCGGTTTAGCTCACCCCTGCTGGGGGTCGAAGTCGTCGTGGGGATCGCCGGTGGAGGTGCCCTGCTCGCCGCGGCGGACCTCGCGTTCCTCCTGTGAGCCGGTGTCGTCCGGGCGCCGCGTCTGCCGGCCGGTCTGCTGGTCGTCCTCGGTCTTCTTGTCCATGCCGGTGCCTCCTCAGGCGGTTTCCTCGGGATGACGGCGCTCGACGGGCTCGGGCGCCTCGGTGCGCCGGTCGGAGTCGCGCAGGATCTCCCTCGCCTGGTCCTCGGGAGCGCTGCTGCCGACCCGGTCCTCCTCGGGCAGGAGGTGGGCCCTGGTCTCCGCGCGCTCGTCGAGGTCGTCGCGTTGCTCGTCCATGTCCACAGCTGTTACCCGCGGCCGGAGACCCCGAAACTGTCGGACCCCCGTGCGAACATGTGTTCGTGTCAGAAGAGGGCCCGATCCTCCACGCCGACCTCGATGCGTTCTACGCCTCGGTCGAGCAGCGGGACGACCCCGCGCTGCGGGGCCGTCCGGTGATCGTCGGCGGCGGGGTCGTGCTCGCGGCGAGCTACGAGGCCAAGGCGTGCGGGGTGCGCACGGCGATGCCCGGCGGCCTCGCCCGTTCGCTGTGCCCGCAGGCCGTCGTGGTGCCGCCGCGGATGTCGGCGTACACCGAGGCCAGCCGCGCGGTGTTCCGGGTCTTCGAGCACACCACACCGCTCGTCGAGGGCCTGTCGATCGACGAGGCGTTCCTCGACGTGGGCGGCCTCGCGCGCATCGCGGGCAGCCCGAGCCGGATCGCGGCGCGGCTGCGGCAGGACGTCGCCGAGCAGGTCGGGCTGCCGATCACCGTGGGCGTCGCGCGCACGAAGTTCCTCGCCAAGGTCGCCAGCGGAGTCGCCAAACCGGACGGCCTGCTCGTGGTGCCCGTCGACGGCGAGCTGGCGTTCCTCCACCCGCTGCCCGTCGAACGGCTGTGGGGCGTCGGCCCCGTCACCGCGGGCAAGCTGCGCCGCCGTGGCATCACCACGGTCGGGCAGGTGGCGCGGCTCGGCGAGGCGACGCTGGTGTCCATGCTCGGCCGCGGCACCGGGCGCCACCTGCACGCGCTGGCCTGCAACCGCGACCCGCGCCCGGTGCGGACGGGGCAGCGGCGCCACTCGATGGGGGCGCAGCGCGCGCTCGGGCGGCGGCGTCGCTCGCCGGAGGAGCTCGACGCCGTGCTGGCCGCGCTCGCCGAACGCCTCGCGCGGCGCCTGCGCGCCGCCGGCCGGGTGTGCCGCACGGTCACCCTGCGCCTGCGTTTCGCGGACTTCGGCCGCGCCACCCGCTCGCACACGCTCCGCGACCCGACCACCCACACCGCCGTCATCCTCGCCACCGCGCGCGAACTGCTGGCCGCCTCGCGGTCGACGGTCGAGGACCGCGGGCTCACCCTGCTCGGCCTCACGCTGTCCAATTTGGACGATCACGGCGCCGTGCAGCTCGAACTCCCCTTCGGCGGCAGCGATCCCGGCGCGCTCGACGCCACCGTCGACAGCATCCGCGGCCGCTTCGGCGCGGTCGCGATCACCCGCGCCACCTTGCTGGGCCAGGACGAGGGCCCCTCGGTGCCCCTGCTGCCGGACTGAGCGTTTCTCCCGCCGCCGCACCGGGTACCAGGTCGGCTCGCGAAACACCGACAGCGAGGTGCGACGAAATGAACAAACGACTTCCCCGGAGGCTGGTGGACGGGCTCGGGGTGTTCAGCCTCGGGCTCGGTGCCGCGCAGCTGACGGCGCCGGGCGCGGTCAACCGGCTCATCGGCGCCGAGGACAACCCGGCGAACCGCGCGCTGCAGCGCTGGGCGGGCGGCGCCCGCGAGTTCGCCGCGGGCGTGGGCCTGGAGTCCCGGCGGATGACCGCGCTGTGGTTGTGGGCCAGGGTCGCCGGGGACGCGTTCGACCTGACCGTGCTGAGCCGCCTGCTCGGCAGCGCCCGCGACGGTGACGCCCGCCGCCGTGCCGCGATCGCCACCGCGGCCGTCGCGGGCGTGACGCTGGCCGACCTTGCCGCCGCCACCACCGTCGGCCGCCGCGGCGGCCGCACCCCGGTCCACGCCGCGGCCCGGATCACCGTCAACCGGCCGGTGAGCGAGGTGTACGCCGCCTGGCGGAAGCTCGAGAACCTGCCCCGCTTCATGACGCACCTGGCCGAGGTGCGGCAGCTGGGCGACGGCCGCAGCCACTGGCGCGCGTCGGGCCCGGCCGGGCTGGACGTCGAGTGGGACGCCGAGATCACGAGGGAGCGCGCGGACGAGCACCTGGCGTGGGAGTCGGTCGGCAAGGCCACGGTGCGCAACTCCGGGCGCGTCGACTTCCGGCAGGCGCCGGGCGGCCGCGGCACCGAGATCCGCGTGCACCTGGACTACGACCCGCCGGGCGGCGCGGTCGGCGCCGCCGTGGCGAAGCTGTTCGGCGAGGAGCCCGACCAGCAGGTCCGCGACGACCTCCGCCGCTTCAAGCAGCTGCTGGAGGTCGGCGAGGTGGTCCGCTCGGAGGGCAGCCCCGACGGGCCCGACGTGCGGGGCCTCGCCACACAGCACCCCGCACAGCCGCTGCCGGTCTGACGAGAGGGAAAACCATGCGAGCCAACACCTGGCAGGGCAAGACCAAGCTGAAGGTCCAGGAGGTGCCGGACCCGCGGATCCTCAACGCCCGCGACGCGATCGTGCGGGTCACCTCGACCGCGGTCTGCGGCTCGGACCTGCACCTGTACAACGGGTTCATCCCGACGATGCGCAAGGGGGACATCCTCGGCCACGAGTTCATGGGCGAGGTCGTCGAAGTGGGGCGCTCGGTGACGACGCTGCGCCCCGGCGACCGCGTCGTCGTGCCGTTCCCCATCGCCTGCGGGCACTGCCGCGCGTGCGAGCGCGGGCTGACGTCGGTGTGCGAGAACTCCAACCCGAACGCCGCCGTCGCCGAGAAGCTGATGGGCCACTCGCCGTGCGGCATCTTCGGTTACTCGCACATGCTCGGCGGCTACGCGGGCGGTCAGGCCGAGTACGTGCGCGTGCCCTTCGCCGACTTCGGGCCGTTGAAGATCGAGGACGGGATCCCCGACGAGCAGGTCCTGTTCCTCTCCGACATCCTGCCCACTGGCTACATGGGCGCCGAGATGTGCGACATCAGCCCCGGCGACGTGGTCGCGGTGTGGGGCGCGGGCCCGGTCGGCCAGTTCGCGATCGCCAGCGCGAAACTGCTCGGCGCCGAGCGGATCATCGCGATTGACCGGTTCGACTACCGGCTGCGGATGGCCCAGGAGAAGGCGGGGGCGACCGACGTCGTCAACTACGAGGACCAGCCGGTGCTCGAAACCCTCGACGAGCTGACGGCGGGACGCGGCCCGGACGCCTGCATCGACTCCGTGGGCCTGGAGGCGCACGTCGACGTCACGCCCCTGCACGCGTACGACCGCGCGAAGCAGACGGTCAAGGCCGAGACCGACCGCCCGCACGCGCTGCGCGAGGCGGTCATGGCGTGCGCGGCGGGCGGGGTCGTGTCGGTCATCGGGGTCTACGGCGGGTTCGTGGACAAGTTCCCGATGGGCGCGTTCATGAACAAGTCACTGCGCATGCGCACCGGCCAGGCCCACGTGCACCGCTACCTCAAGCCGCTGCTCGACCACATCAAGGCGGGGACGATCGACCCGAGCTTCGTCATCACCCACCGCATGAAGCTCGACGACGCCCCCAAGGCGTTCAAGATCTTCCGCGACAAGAAGGACGACTGCGAGAAGGTCGTGCTCACCCCGTGACGGCCGGGTTCCGGGCGCGGGTCAGCGCCAGCCCGCGCCCGGGGCCACGTCACGCAGGATCGACTCCAGCAGGTGCACGTTGTAGTCCACGCCCAGCTGGTTCGGCAGCGTCACGAGCACCGTGTCCGCCGCCCGCACCGCCGCGTCCTCCGCGAGCTGCTTGGCCAGCACGTCCGGTTCGCCCGCGTAGGACTTGCCGAACCGGGCGAGCCCGCCGTCGAGCCAGCCGACCTGGTCCTCGCTGTCGCGTTCGCGGCCGAAGTAGTAGCGGTCGGTGTCCGTGGTGATCGGGATGACGCTGCGGCTGACCGAAACCCGGGGTTCGCGGCCCCAGTCGTGCTTCGCCCACTCCTCGCGGAACAACGCGATCTGCTCGGCCTGCAGCTCGTCGAACGGCACGCCGGTGTCCTCGGTCAGCAGCGTCGAGCTCATCAGGTTCATGCCCTGCTCGGCGGTCCACCGCGCGGTCGCGCGCGTGCCGCTGCCCCACCAGATGCGCTCGGGGAGGGTCTCCGACCGCGGTTCGATCACCAGCCGACCACGGCGCCCGCCGGTCATCCGCGGGTCGGCCTCGGCCACCCCGGCCCCGGCGATGGCCAGCCGGAAGATCCGGGCGTGCTCCCGCGCCATGTCGGCGTCCGTCTCGCCCTCGCCGGGCACGTAACCGAACGCCGACGCGCCGTTGAGCGCCGGCTCGGGGGAGCCGCGGCTGATGCCGAGCTGCAGCCTGCCGCCGCTGATCAGGTCGGCCGCCGCGGCCTCCTCGGCCATGTAGAGCGGGTTCTCGTACCGCATGTCGATCACGCCGGTGCCCAGCTCGATGCGCGACGTGCGGGCCGCCATCGCCGACAGCAGCGGGAAGGGACTGGCGAACTGCGGCGCGAAGTGGTGCACGCGCAGGTACGCGCCGTCCACGCCCAGCTCCTCGGCCGCGACGGCCAGCTCGACCATCTGGGTGAGCGCGTCGGCCGCGGTGGGCGTGGCCGTGCCCGGCCCGTAGTGCCCGAACGACAGGAACCCGATCTTCTTCACAGCAGCTACAACTCCTCCGGTGTCACGGAATTCCCGCTCACAGGTCCCGCATCATGTCGGCGAAGCTCGGCACCGCGCCATACGGGTCCGCCGGGGCCTCGGTCACGCCACCGGCGATCCTCTGCGCAAGCTCGCGGCCCGCGCGCTCGATGCGCTTGGGCAGCGGGTTGACGCTGTCGGCCTCGCCGGCCCAGTCGTCGGTCGCGGCGAAGACGCCGGTGGGCACGGTGTCCGTGCGGAGGTAGGTGAACAGGGGCCGCAGGGCGTACTCCAGCGCGAGCGAGTGCCGCGCCGTGCCGCCCGTCGCGCCGAGCAGCACCGGCTTGCCCACCAGGGAGTCCTTGTCGAGGATGTCCACAAAGGACTTGAACAGGCCCGTGTAGGACGTGGTGAAGATCGGCGTCACCGCGATCAGGCCGCTCGCGCCGGTCACCTTCTCCAGCACCCCGGACACCCCGCCCGAGGGGAAGCCGGTGAGCATGGTGTTGACGACGTCGTGCGCGATGTCGCGCAGCTCGACCGTCTCCACGCTCGCCGTCTTCCCCGGCGGCAGGGCGTCCACGGTCGCCTGGGTGAGCCGGTCGGCCAGCAGCCGCGTGGACGACGGCTGGCCCAGCCCGGCGGAGACGGCCACGATCGTGAAGTCACTCATTGTCGGCCTTCTTCCTGGCCTCGGCGACGCGCTCGGCGTGGCTCGGCGGGTTCGCCGGCACGTGCGCGGGGCGCTTGGCCTCCATCTCCTTGCGCAGCACCGGGACGACCTCCTCGGCGAGCAGGTCGATCTGCTCCAGCACGGTCTTGAGCGGCAGGCCGGCGTGGTCGATCAGGAACAGCTGCCGCTGGTAGTCGCCGACGTGCTCGCGCATCTCCGCGTACCGCTCGATGACCTGCTGGGGGCTGCCGACGGTCAGCGGCGTGGCGGCGGTGAACTCCTCCATCGACGGGCCGTGCCCGTACACCGGGGCGTTGTCGAAGTACGGCCGGAACTCGTTCCACGCGTCCTGCGAGTTCTTGCGCATGAACACCTGGCCGCCGAGCCCGACGATCGCCTGGTCGGCCTTGCCGTGCCCGTAGTGCTCGTAGCGCTGGCGGTAGAAGTTCACCATCTGCTTGGTGTGCGACATCGGCCAGAAGATGTTGTTGTGCAGGAAGCCGTCGCCGTAGTAGGCGGCCTGCTCGGCGATCTCCGGGCTGCGGATGGAGCCGTGCCACACGAACGGGGGCACGCCGTCGAGCGGGCGCGGGGTCGCGGTGAAGCCGTGCAGGGGAGTGCGGAACTTGCCCTCCCAGTCCACGACGTCCTCCTCCCAGAGGCGGCGCAGGAGCGCGTAGTTCTCCAGCGCCAGCGGGATGCCCTGGCGGATGTCCTTGCCGAACCACGGGTACACCGGGCCGGTGTTGCCGCGGCCCATCATCAGGTCCATCCGGCCGTTCGAGATGACCTGCAGCATGGCGTAGTCCTCGGCGATCTTCACCGGGTCGTTGGTGGTGATCAGCGTCGTCGAGGTGGACAGGACGATGTTCTTCGTGGTGCCGGCCAGGTAGCCCAGCAGCGTGGTGGGCGAGGAGGCCACGAACGGCGGGTTGTGGTGCTCGCCGGTGGCGAAGACGTCCAGGCCGGCCTCGTCGGCGTGCTGCGCGATCTTCAGCATCGAGCGCACGCGCTGGGTGTCGTCGGGCGTCTCGCCGGTCGTGGGATCGGTCGTCACGTCGCTGACGGTGAAAACTCCGAACTGCATCGGGTGCCTCCTCCTCGGGGGTTCTGCCCGAGTAAACGTCTCGCGCGGAAGAATATTTCCCGCGAGAAGAATCGGTGGTCGCGGGGGTGCTCGCCGTGGGTGCGGGGACTGGGTCGGCGGTTGGGAGGCCGGATGCCGAAGCCGGTGTTGGGTGTGAGCGTCGAGCGGGATCGGGCGCGCGACGGCGCTCGAGTTCGCGGCGCGGGGTGCGCGGGTCGTGTGCGCGGCCCGGGGCTGCCCGCGCTGGAGACGCTGGTGGGGGACGTCCGGGGGTGGGTGGGCAGGCCGTCGCGGTGCCCGCCGACGTGACCGATCCGGTCGCGATGCGAGCCCTCGCGGACGCGGCGGAGCGGGAGTGCGGGCGGATCGACATCTGGGTCAACGGCACCGGGGTGGCCGCGTGGGGTGAGGTGGAGCGGATCACGGAGGAGTTCGGGCGGGTGCTACCGGTGGTGAGGCCGCGGCCGGTCGTTGGTGGCCGCCGGGGCGGCGGTCGGTCGTGGGTGGCGGCGGTGGGCAGTGGGGCCGCGGCCAGTCGTGGTGGCGTCGGTGAGGTGAGGTTGCGGCCCGTAGTTGGCGGCCGCCGGGATGGCGGCACCGTCGGCGCTGCGGGCGATGGCGCCCCGCCGCCTCCGGTGGGTGGTGCGAGTGGCTCCGGTGCTCCGCCGCTCGGGGCGGCTCGCGGGTGCTCTCGGAGACGGCTCGGCTGGTGATGTCAGGGCTCGCCGGGCGGTCGTCCTCGCCCGGCCGCGTCTCACCGACACCTCCCGTCACCTGACTCAGCGCCCGCTGTCCGCCCCGCGGTGACCCTCGCTCGGCCACCTCGCCCTTGCCCATTCCCGGCCCCCCGCCTGGCCACCCCGACCCCGCTGCCTGGCTCCGCCTCCCTCCACCCCGGCCCGCGCCCCACCCGCCACCCCGGCCTATAGCCGCCCGGCCGCCCGGACAACGGCCTCGCGCCATCCCGGCCCGCCCGGCCGCCACCCGGCCTGGCCACCCGGACTACAGCCGCCCCGGCCCGCCCATCCGCCACCCCGGCCTGGCTCCCCGGCCCGCCCATCCGTCACCCCGGCCTGGCTCCCCGGCCCGCCCATCCGTCACCCCGGCCTGGCCACCCGGACTACAGCCACCCCGGCCTGCAGCAGCCCGCCCACCCCGGCCACCCCCACCCGACACCCCGCCACCCGGCGGGCAGGTTCCGCCGCCTGGCGCTGGGCGTTCCCCCGAGAATGGCCGTACCGGCCACCGCGGGGTGGCCCCGCAGCACTGGGAGAGCCCGATGACGAGCACCGTGGACGCACGCCCCCCGGTTCCCTTCGACCCCGAGCTGGCCGCCGCACTGGCCGCCCTGCAGCAGCGCCGGGGACCGCTGGTCTTCACCGCCGAGACGTTGCCCGCGCTCCGGGCGAGCCGGGGCGAGGAGGAGCTCAGCCTGGCCGAGCTCACCCACGACGGCGCGTTCACCGTCGAGGAACGGGCCGTGCCCGGGCCGGCCGGGGCGCCGGACATCACGCTGCTCATCTGCCGTCCCACGGCCGTGGCCCAGACCACCGGTGTGCTCTACGTGATCCACGGCGGCGGCATGGTCATCGGCAGTCACCGCGGCCGCGAGGTCGGTGAGATGCTGGGGCTGGCGGAGGAACTGGGGCTCGGCGTCGTGTCCGTCGAGTACCGCCTCGCACCCGAAAACCCTTTCCCCGCCGGGCTGGAAGACTGCTACGCCGGTCTCGTGTGGACGGTCGAGCACGCCGGGGAACTGGGCTTCGAACCGAACCGGATCGTCGTTGCCGGGGCGAGCGCGGGCGGTGGGCTGGCGGCGGCCACCGCGCTGCTGGCCCGTGACCGCGGCGGCCCCGCCCTGCTCGGGCAGCTGCTGCTGTGCCCGATGCTCGACGACCGCAACGACACCTACTCCGCCCACCAGATGACGGGCCTCGGCGTGTGGGACCGGGAGGCGAACGCGTTCGGCTGGACCGCGCTGCTCGGCGACGCCCGTGGCGGCCCGGACGTCTCGCCCTACGCCGCACCCGCCAGGGCGACGGACCTGTCCGGGCTGCCTCCCGCCTTCATCGACGTCGGTTCGGCCGAGACGTTCCGCGACGAGGACATCGAGTACGCCAACCGGATCTGGCGCGCGGGCGGGCAGGCCGAGCTGCACGTGTGGCCCGGCGGCTTCCACGGGTTCGACCTGCTCGCACCGGAGGCCACCGTGTCGCGCACCGCCCGCGAGCAGCGCCTGCCGTGGCTGCGAAGGGTGTTCGCCCGCTGAGCGAGGGGGCACGATGGGGGGATGAGGGATCTGCTGGGCAGGCTGGCGGCGCTCGATCCCGACGCGGGCGCCGCCGTCGAGGTGATCGCCTACTTCGACCAGCTCGCCGAATCTCGTGCGGGTCTGGAGTCGGTCGTGCGGGGCGCCGCCGTGCTCGCGGGCGTGCCCGCCGGGTTCTCCGACGGCGGCGCGATCCGGATCCGGGTCACACCCGACGGCGTTCCCCAGCGGCCGTCCCCGCCGGAACCAGGCTGGCCCAGCGTCCCGGCCGGGACGGGCACGCTCTGGCTGGAGCGGTCCGGCCCGCCCGGCCCGATCGACGCGATGATCCTGGAGCGGGCCGCGAAGGCCGCCCGCGGGGCGACCGCTCCCGCGCTGGTCACGGTCCTCGTCGACGCGTCCGCAAGCGAGGACGCCCGGCTGCGCGCGGCCCGAGGACTGGGCCTCGACGGCACGCTCCGCGCGCTCGCGCTGGCCTCCGGCGTCCCGGTCGTGCAGCGGGTCACCGATCCGCTCCCGGCAGGCCGGGTCGGCGTCGGCCCCTCCGGTGCCGTGCTCGCCCTGCCCGGCTCCTGGGCAGCGGCCCGCGTGGCGCTGCGCTTCACCGCCGAGGGCACCGAGCAGGACCCGGGCCCGCGTGTGGTGCACGCCGCCGAGCTGGGCGGCCTCGCGGTGCTCGCCGGTGCGGTCGGCCCGGACACCGAACCCGTGCCCGACGTCCGCGCCCTGGAACGCGCCGCGTCCGAGGGTCCGTGGGTCCTCACCACACTCGTCACGGTCGCCGACAGCACGAGCCTGCGGGCCGCCGCGGCAGAACTCGTCGTCCACCACTCGACGCTGCAGGACCGCCTGGACCGGGTGGAGCACGTGCTGGGCTGGTCCGTCCGCGAACCACGGGGGCGGCTGCGCCTGCAGCTCGCGCTGGCCCTGCGGCGGCTGCACCGGACCCCGCCGCGGTGAGCGGGGTCATGGTGCGCTGGCACGGCGACCCGGAGTAATTTCGTTAATGAGCGAAATACCGAAGGAAGGCGCGCGTGCTCGACGAGTGCAAGGCACTGGCCAACGAGACCCGGTTGCGCGTCCTGGAGTGGCTCAAGGACCCGCAGGCGAACTTCCCCGCCTGCCAGGGCGAGACGGCCGAGCTCGGGGTGTGCGTCGGGCTGATCCAGCAGAAGGCGGGCACCTCGGCGTCGACGATCTCGGCGCACCTGGCGATCCTGCACCGGGCCGGGTTCCTGCGGGCGACCCGGCGCGGGCAGTGGACGTACTACCGGCGGGACGACGAGCGCATCCGGGCCTTCACCGAACGACTTCACCGCGTCCTGTAGGCGCACGAAAGGCAGCCGCACCATGCCCACCGCACTGTCCGTACTCGACCTCGCCCCCATCGCGCCCGGCCAGACCGCGCGCGACAGCTTCGCGGCCAGCGTCGCGCTCGCCCAGGCGGCGGAGCGCAGCGGCTACACGCGGGTCTGGTACGCCGAGCACCACAACATGGCCTCGATCGCGTCGTCGGCGACGAGCGTGCTGATCGGGCACATCGCCGAGCACACCGAGACCATCCGGCTCGGCGCGGGCGGCATCATGCTGCCGAACCACTCGCCGCTGGTGATCGCCGAGCAGTTCGGCACGCTCGAGTCGCTGTTCCCCGGGCGCATCGACCTGGGCCTCGGCCGCGCGCCCGGCAGCGACCAGAACACGATGCTGGCGCTGCGGCGTGACCCGATGTCGGCCGACTCGTTCCCGCAGGACGTGCTGGAGCTGCAGGGTTTCCTCGCCGGGCGCTCGCGCGTGACGGGCGTGCAGGCGGTGCCGCGGGGTGAGGGCGTCGTGCCGCTGTACATCCTGGGCTCGTCGCTGTTCGGCGCCCAGCTCGCCGCGCAGCTCGGCCTGCCCTACGCCTTCGCGTCGCACTTCGCGCCGGACGCGCTGCACCAGGCCGTCGCCCTGTACCGCGAGAACTTCCGGCCGTCGGACCAGCTCGCCGAGCCGTACGTGATCGCCGGCGTCAACGTGTTCACCGCGGAGGACTCCGAGGAGGCGGCGGAGCAGGCGAAGGTCGCCTACCGCAACCGGACCCGGAACTTCATCTCGCGCGGTCCCGGCGGGGCCACCCTCACCGACGCCGAGGTCGACGCGTTCCTCGCCTCGCCGGGCGGGCGCCAGCTCGCGTCGATGACGAAGTACACCGCGAAGGGTACGCCCGACGAGGTGCGCGCGTACCTGGAGAAGTTCGCCTCGGACGCCCAAGCCGACGAGCTGATCACCGTCCACCAGGCGATCGGCATCGAGGACCGGATCCGGTCGGTCGAGCTGACCGCCGCCGCGATGGCGCTGGAGCCCGCCCGCGGCTGAGCCCGTCCTCTGTGGACCGGTCACCGAGTGGAGGGGCCGTTCCCGGAATTCGCTCGGTGGTGGCATTGGCTCCGGTACCCGGAAGTGCCAGGCTGGACGGGTGCCGGCGCGGCCGGCACCGAAGCTAGAGCCGAAAGCAGACGTCGCGGACCGCCGGGCAGGCTTCGCGGCAGGATCCGGGGCCGGGGTGCCACCACACCCTGCCCAGGCCTCCGGCCCCGGATCCCTGGATCCGCGAGACCCTGGATCCGCAAGGACAGGAGGCGCATCGTGCTCGAACGGCGTGGGGAGTCCGGGCCCCGGTTGCGCGTGCGGACGGGCCGTCCGGTGCCCGCGGTGGTCGTCGTCCACGTGGACGGCGAGATCGACGCGATGACGAGCCCCGAACTGGAAGCCGTGGTGCGGGAAGCGGCCGCCACGCTGCCCGAGGTGCTGGTGCTCGACGTCCACGACGTCCGGTTCTGCGGCGCGAGCGGGGTCGGCGTGCTGCTGCGGGCGCGGGACCTCGTGGCCGCCGCGGGCGGCACGCTGCGGCTCGCCGGTGCCCCGGCCGCGGTCCGCCGCCCGCTGGAGGTGCTGGGCCTGGCCGGGGAGTTCGAGACGTGCACGCGCGCGGTCGTGACGCTGCCCGCTCCGCGCCGCCCGGTCGAGTACGACGTGTGGGACGCCGGTTTCCGGTGACGTCCGATGTGGACGGTCAGGCCTTCGGCGGCCCGCCGTTGATCGCGACCCGCTTGCCGTAGCGGGTGAACGGGTAGTAGTCGTAGGTGGCGTGGTGCTGCACGCACCGGTTGTCCCAGAACACCAGCGTGCCGGGCTGCCAGCGGACGCGGCAGGTGAGCAGCGGCCGCCCGGGCACCAGCGCGAACAGGAAGTCGAGCAGCGCGCGGCTCTCCTCGGCCGACAGCTGGGGGATGTGCGTGGTGTAGGCCGGGTTGACGTAGAGCAGCTTGCGGTCGGTCTCGGGGTGCCGCACCACCACGGGGTGTTCGTTGACGGGCATGTCGTAGCCCGGCGGCGGGGTGTGGCCGCGCCACGCGAGGCTGTTGTCGTGCACCGCCGTCAGACCGTCGAGAAAGCGCTTCATGGCGGGGGAGAGCATGTCGTAGGCGAGGTGCATGTTCGCGAACAGCGTGTCGCCGCCGCTGCCGCCCTCGGGCACCTGCGTGATGTGCAGCATCGAGCCGAGTGAGGGCTCCGCGTCGGCGGAACCGTCGGTGTGCCAGCCGTTCCCGGCGACGTTCGCGGCCTCCGGGCTGGTGCTGATCTCCAGCACGTACGGGTCGCCCTCCTCGGGCGGCGGGTTCACCGGCCGCAGCTCGCCGAAGTGCCCGGCGAGGCGCTTGTGGTCGTCCTCGGAGATCCGCTGGTCGCGGAACACCAGCACGTGGTGGTCGAGGAAGGCCTGCTTGACCTCGGCGAGCTGCTCCTCGCTCAGTTCACGGGACAGGGCGAGGCCCGACACCTCGGCGCCCAGCACCGCCGTGAGGGTGGTGACCCCGATCGTGCGGTACTCCGGACGCGGCCTCGTCGTGATCCGCGCGACGGCGTCCAGTTCGTACTGTTCCATGGGTTTCCTTCCCTTCACGGCTCGCCGAGGGGCGCGGCGAGCGTCCGGACGTGGGGCGGTTCGAGCAGCTCGTAGTGCGTCGTGTCCAGGTGGTGCCACTCGCACCCGCCGGTCAGCAGGTCCTGCCACGGCTCCGGCCGCTGGGGGACGGCGGGCAGCCCGTCGGTCGGCCGGGTGGCGAACCAGAGGCGCGAGGGCGTCGCGGCCAGGCGTGGCAACCGGTGCGTGGCCATGCTGGCGAGGTTGGCGCGGCAGCAGCGGGCGAGGCGTTCGGCGTAGGCCTGCGCAGGGGCCTCGGCGCTGCCCAGTTCGAGGGCGAACACCCTCGCCAGTTCGGTTTCGTCGTACTGGCCCAGTGTGTGCCCGGCATCGGGCGCGGGCGGGTCGAACAGGTGCAGCGCGGCGACGGGCCGTCCGGCGGCTTCGGCCTCGGCCGCCATGCCGAGCGCGACCCACGAGCCGAACGACCAGCCGCCCAGCTGCCACCGCCATTCGTCGTCGGGGAAACGGGACTGCAGCGCGGCGTGGTAGCGGCGGGCCCGTTCGGCGAGCGGCCACTCCGGCGGCACGGGCGCGCGCAGGGCGGGGTCGGCGATCAGGCACACGGTGAGCCGCGGGTCCAGGGCCGCCACCAGCGGGCGGTAGGCCTGGATGTCCCCGCCGACCGGGTGGACGAGGCACAGCACGTCCCGGCCGGTCCCGTGTTGCCACACCTCGACCCGCACGTCCTCGGTGCCGGCGGCCCCGGCCGCGGCTTCGGAGATCCGGGCGAGGAGACCGGTGAGCGTCACCTCGGGGCCCAGCCAGGACAGGTCCAGGTCGACGCCGAAGTGCCGCTTCACGGTTTCGACGAGGTCGAGCATGGTCAGCGAGTCGGCTCCGAGGTCGGTCAGGGGCACCTCGGGATCCAGTTCGTCGACGCCCAGGGCCGAACGGAGTTCACGGGCCAGCACGTCGCCGGTGGCCTCGGCGGGCTCGACGGCGGGGGCGTCCGTGGCGGGGGAGTAGAACGCCCGCGCCGCGTCGAGGTCCACAGTGGACACCAGGACGTGGGGCACCCGCGCGGACAGCGCACGGGCGAACATCCGCTGCCCCTCCTCGACGGTCAGCCCGACGGCGAGGTGCGCCTGGTGTCGCCGGTCGCCCGCCAGCGCGTCCACGGCCATGCCGGTTTCGCGCCACACGTCCCACGCGACGCTCAACCGCTCCGTCGGCTCCTCGGGCCGGTGCTGCGCGAACGCGTCGAGCACGCCGTTGGCCGCCGCGTAGTCCAGCTGCCCGAGCCCGCCGAACCGGGCCGCCATGGAGGAGCAGTAGACGGCGAGCGCGGGCCGGTAGCGCTCGATGAGCTCCTCCACCACGAGCGCGCCCCGCAGCTTCGCCGCCGTGCCCTGGTGCGCGGTGGCGGGATCGCGGTGGCTGAGCAGGCCGCCCGCCGCCGTCCCGGCCGCGTGCACGACGGTGTCGAGCCGAGGGCCGATCAGCGTGGCGAGGTCCGGCCCGGTGGCGAGATCCGCGGTGAGCAGGCCGATCCGGTCGGCCCACTGCTCCAGTTCCTCGGGCAGCTGCGGGTGCCGGGCCAGCAGCAGCACACGGCCGGGGGTGTGGGTGAGTAGCCACCCGGCGATCGCGCTGCCGATCCCGCCTGTGCCGCCGAGGACGAGGTGTACGGCGGCCGGATCGAGGGACACCGGCATCGCGTCCGAAGTGGACAGTTGTGTCGTCGTTTCGGTCCACCAGTACCCCTGCCGCAGCGCGGCCCGTTCCGGCGGCGGGGTGCCGGTGACCAGGCCCGCGATCGCGGGTGCCCAGCGCCCGAGTTCCCGGTCCGGCAGGTCGAGCCAGTGCCCCGGTACGCGCGTCTCCTGCGGGCCGACCGCGGCGATCCCGGCGAGCAGCCCCGGCCAGGGGTTCCGGACTTCGCCGTCCGCGGGTAGCGCTCCCCAGGACAGCCACCACGTGCGCATCCCTCCCGCGACCGGTTTGCCGGCGGCCGCGCGCAGGAGCGCGGCCGGGGTGTCGAGGCAGGCCCAGCGGGCGTCCCCGTCGAGGGGCAGTGCGTGCAGCCAGTCCAGCCCTTCGGCGTCGCCGAGGGCGTCGAGGAGATGGCCCAGCGACACGGGATCTGCCGGATCGACCTCGAAGGCGTCCGGCCCGCGCTGGACGAACCCGGAGCCGGGCGTCACGCGCACGACACGGGAGAAGTGCTGGTCGAACGCGTCCGGAGACGGGGTCGCCGTCATGAGTACGGCGGTACGAGGGCTGCGCGGCAGTGTGCTCGCCCTGCGGAGACGGGCCCAAGTCGGCTGGTGGAGCCAGTCGGATTCCGGGCGGCGCAGGGGGCCTTCGGTGGGCCGGAAGTGGTAGTCGGCGAGGTCGAAGGCCGGGGGCGGGAAGTTCCACGGCGCGGGCGCCGGGCCCTCCGGCCAGGTGATCGTGTGCCCGGCGAGCCACGCGTCCGCCAGCTCGGAGGGCGAATGGTCTGCGGCGGCGATGGTGTCTCGAGGGGTCACGAAGACCGGCTCGGCCGAGCGCAGCCATGCGGCGGCCGTTGCGGCGTCGGGACCGGCGGAGGCGAGGCGCCAGCGGTGAACGGCGCGTCCGGCCTGCACGTGCCGCAGCACCTGGGGGTAGCTGTCGGGATGGGCGTCGAGGTGGTCCGCGATGCGGGCGGCGTCCGTGCGCAGGGCCGTCTCGCTGCTGGCCGAGAGGACCAGGCAGCCCGGTGCCGACCGCGGGTCCTCCGTCGCGGGTCCCGCTTCCAGCACCACGTGGGCGTTCGTCCCGCCGATGCCGAAGCTGCTCACGGCCGCGACCCGCTCCCGGTCCGCGGGCCACGGGCGGGCCTCCGCCGGCACGAAGAACGGCTCGAAGTCCGCGCCGAACCGCGGGTTGGGCGCGCGGAAGCCGGGCGTGGGCGGCAGGACGCCGTGGTGCACGGCGAGGGTCGCCCGCACCAGGCCGACCACGCCCGCGGCGGCGCCGAGGTGCCCGAGCTGGCTTTTGACCGTGGACAACGCCGTGCGCCCCGGCTCGGTCTCGCCGAGCGCCTGCCGCAGCGCGCTCACCTCGACCGGATCGCCGAGCCGCGTGCCGGTGCCGTGCGCCTCCACGTACGCCACTTCGCCACCGCTGCGGCCACTGCGCCGTAGCGCGGTGCGGATGACCTCGCGCTGGCCCGCGACCGACGGGGCGCCGTAGCCGAGTTTCGCCGCGCCGTCGTTGTTGATCGCCGAGCCGGTGAGCACCGAGTAGACCGTGTCGCCGTCCTCGCGGGCGCGGCTGAGCGGCTTGAGCACGACGATCCCGGCGCCGCTCGCCCCGACCGTGCCGGTCGCGTCGTCGCCGAACGACCGGCAGTACCCGTCCTCGGAGAAGATGTGCTGCGGCCGGTACCGGTAGCCCTCCCACAGCGTCGGATCGACGAGGACACCGCCCGCGAGCACCACGTCCGCGTCGTCCTGCCGCAGCAGCCCGGCGGCCAGGTGCACCGCGACGAGCGAGCTGGAGCACGCGGACTGCGCGGTGAACGCCGGGCCGGTGAGGCCGAGGTGGTAGGCCGCCTTGGTGGCGAGGAAGTCCTTGTCGTGGTGCAGCGCGAGCTGGAACGGATCGGGCAGCTGCCCGGGATCGGCTTCGCGCAGCATGGTCTGGAAGTAGGTGTTCTCGCCGCAGCCCGCGACGAGCCCCACCCGGGCCGCCGACGGGTCGGCGATTCCGGCGTGGGCGAGCGCCTGCACGCAGGTGAGCAGCAGCTGGCGCTGCTGCGGGTCCATCAGCGCGGCGTCGCGTGGGCTGATGCCGAAGTGCGCGGGGTCGAAGCCCAGCGGATCGGCGAGCCTGGAGCGGGCGCCGACGAGGCCGTCGGGCGCGTCGAACTGCTCGATGCCGCTGCCGCCCGTGCGCACCAGGTCCCAGAACGCGGCCAGGTCCGGGGCGCCGGGCAGCCGTACGGCCATGCCGATCACCGCGATGGGCTCGTCCCGCGCGTCCCGCTGTGCGTGTTCGGCTTGCGGTGCGGCATCTTCGAGGAACCGGGCCAGTGCACGGATCGTGACGTGCTCGAACAGGTCCGCGACGGTGAAGTCCAGGCCGAGTTCGGCGGTGCAGCGCAGCTGGAAGCGCATCAGCGCGAGGCTGGACGCTCCGGCCGCGAAGAACGTCTCGTCCGGTTCGGCGGAGGCTCCGGTGACCTCCTCGAACACCGTGGCGAGGCGGGCTTCCAGCGCGCTGCGCGCGGTGGCCGGTGCCGCGCGGCGCAGGTCCTGTCCCGGCGCGTGCGGTGCCGCGGCCCGGTCCACCTTCCCGCTCGGTGTACGGGGCAGCTCCGGCAGGACGCGGAACCGGTCGACGCGCAGGTGGGCAGGCAGCAGCGGCGCGAGGTGGGCGCGCAGCTCGTCGGCGCTCGGGGCTTCGTCGCGGACCTGCAGGCAGGCCACGAGCTGGTCGCCGTCGCGGGCGACGACGGCGTTGACTACCGCCGGATGCCGCAGCAGCGCCGTTTCCAGCTGTCCCGGCTCGACGCGGTAACCGCTGATCTTGAGCTGGTCGTCGACCCGGCCGGCGAAGTGGAACAGCCCGTCCTCGCCGAGGTGGGCGAGGTCGCCGCTGCGGTAGTACGAGTCGGCCGTGAACCGGCGCTCGTTGAGCGCGTCGTCGCCGAGGTAACACCGGCGGACGAAAGGACCGCCGATGAGGAGCTCGCCGACCTGACCGGGCGGCAGGTTCTCGCCGTCGGCGTCCACCACCCGGAACACGGTGTTGGCGATCGGCCGCCCGATCGCGGGGCGGTCGGGCCACCGCGCCGGATCGCCGTCGAGGCACAGGCCGCTGACGACGTGCGTCTCTGTCGGGCCGTAGTGGTTGAACAGGCGCGCACCGGGCAGGCCCGCGAACCAGCGGCGGAGGGCATCGGTGCACACCAGCTGTTCCCCGGCGGTGATCACCTCGCGCAGGCGCGACGGGTACCGGCCGAGCCGGACCCCGTGCTCGGCCAGCAGCTGCAACGCGACGGAGGGCAGGAACAGCCGTTCGACGCCCGCCGATTCCAGCTGCGCCAGCAGTGCGGGCAGGTCCTGCCGCCAGCCGGGGCGCACGAGGTGCAGGCAGCCGCCGCCACACAGGGTGCCGAAGATCTCCTGGAACGACACGTCGAACGACAGCATCGAGAACTGCTGTGTCACGGCGGGCGTGCCGAGGCCACCCTCGCCGGCCTGCCACTGCAGCAGGTTGGCGAGCGTCCGGTCCCAGACCCGCACGCCCTTGGGCACACCGGTCGAGCCGGACGTGAAGAGCGTGTAGAGCGGCCGGTGGCCTTCGTGTGGCGGGAGCGGGGGTGTTCCAGCCGTGGACAGCGTGATCCGGTGGCGCCGGACGCCGGGGTCGAGCGCGTCGAACGCCGCCTCGTCCTCCTCGCGCAGCAGGACGCACAGCGGTCCGACCTGGTCGAGGACCTCCCGCAGCAGGGCGGGTGGGTACGCCGGGTCCAGCGGTACCGCGGTGAGGTTGAGCCTGGCCAGCGCCAGCAACGCCACCACGTGCTCGACCGACGGTGCGCAGAACAACGCCACGTGAGCGTGGTCGTGGTGGGGTAGCGCGGCCAGTTCCGCGGCCAGCGCGGAGGCGTAGGCGTCGAGGCGGGCGTAGGAGATCGGCTCGCCGTCGTGCACCGCGGGCGCGTCGGGCGTGGCGGCGACCTGGCGGGCGAAACCCTCGGCGATCGTGGTGTAGGCCAACGGCATCTCCGGGCCGCGCACGTCCTGGCGGTACGGGGCGGCGAGCTGCCTCGGGGTCGCGGTTCCGGCGAGCGCGTCCAGCGCGCGGGGGAACAGGTCGGCCATCGCGGCGATCTGCGCCTCGCCGAACCGGTCGTCCGCGTACTCCCACAGGCACTCGAAACCGTCGCCGCGGTCCACTACCGACATCGTCACCGGGTACTTCGCCTCGGCCGGTACCGTCCACACGGGACTGACGTCGCAGCCGGGCAGTGTCAGTGCGTCGAAATCGGTGTTCTCCAGTACGAACAGGAACTCGGGCGGGGCCGCGACGTCGAGCACGTCGGCCAGTGCGACGTCCTGCCGGTCGAGCACCGTCCGGCTCACCGCCGCCAGCTGCTCCAGCTGCGTGCGCAGGTCCTGCTCCGGATCGACGGACAGCGGCAGCAGCACGGTGTTCGCGAACATACCCACGCTGTCGCCGAACTCCCGCACGGGCCGGTTCGTGACGGGTGCGCCGACGCCCGGATCGGTCCGCCCCGTGACGGCGTAGAGGCTCCACGCGAACACCGCCAGCAGCAGCTGGAACCGGGTCAGGCCCAGCTCGGCGCACAACTCGTCCACACGCCCACGGGGGAGTGCCCGGTGCAGCAACCGGGCGGGCGGGAAGGTGCGGGACGGCGGCACGGGCTCGCGTTTCGCACCGCCGTGGAAGGCGCGGAGTTCGTCCCGCTGACGGCGGTAGCCGGACGTGGCGAACCACTGCTGCTGCCAGGGAGCGAAATCGAGGGGAGTGTGCGGCGGATCGGGCAGCGTTTCGCCGGCGTACGCGGCGGACAACTCACGCAGCAGCACGTTGACCGACCAGCCGTCGACGGCGATGTGGTGGAGGCGCAGCAGCAGGAACCCACCGTTCTCGTCGGGTAGGAAGCAGGCCGCGAACATCCGCGGCTCGGCCAGGTCGAACGGCTTCGCGAAGAAGTGCTCCGAGGAAGCGCTTTCCTCCCACGGGTCGTACGGCTCGCCCACCACCTGCCGCAGGCCCTCGGGCTTGGCGGCGAAACCGGTGCGCAGGGCGACATGCCGCCCCACGAGCGTGCGTACCGCCTGCCGAAGTGCCGGGACATCGACCTCGCCGTCGAGGCGGAACGTGAACGCCACGTCGTAGGCGCGGGAGCCCCTCTGCTGGAGCAACCACAGCCGTTGCTGCTCGCTGGTCGCGGGCGCGGACAACGCGGCCGAGGGGGCGGGCATGGCGGGGTGTTCCGGCTCGCGGGACCGGGCGGCCGCGATCGCGACAGCCAACCCGGCGAAATCCTGGTCGAGCACGGTGGACAGCGGGACGTCGCAGCCCCAGCGCCGCTGGATCGCGAACCGCAGCGCGAGCGCCTTGAGCGAGTCGCCCCCGGCGGCGACCCACCGGTCGGCGAGCCGCGGCGGTACCCCCAGCACCTCCTCGGCGAGATCGAGCACCTCGCGCTGCCAGTCCGTCGCTTCCTGCCCGCCAGCGGCCGGGCGCCAAGGCTCGCCGTCGTGGCGCAGCAGGGCGGCTTCGTCGATCTTCCCGTTGCGAGTGCGGGGAAAGGTGCCCACCACGTACACGTGGTGCGGCCGCAGGTAGCCGGGCAGCGTCGCGGACAGGTGTTCCTCGAACGCCTCGAAGGACAACGCCTCCCCGAGCACGAGGTACGCCAGCAGTTCGAGCGGACCGTCCTCGGCGGCGCGGTGGGCGACGACGTGTGCCTGCCGGATGGCCGGGTGCGCCAGCAGCCGATGCTCGATCTCGCCGGGCTCGACGCGGAAACCCCGCACCTTCACCTGCCGGTCGGTCCGTCCGATGTAGACGATCGTGCCGTCGCGTTCGGCACGCACGAGGTCGCCGGTCCGGTACAGCCGGTCGTCGCCCCGCCACGGCAGGCGCACGAACTTCGCGGCCGTCTCGTCCGGGAGGTTGCGGTACCCGGCAGCCAGGCCGTCGCCCGCGAGGTACAGCTCGGCCGTCTCCCCGGGCTCGGCGAGCCGGTCCTCACCGGGCGCGACCAAGACCGCTTCCGTGCCGGGCAGCGGGTGCCCGATCGGCACGACGTCCCCGGCGAAGTCGCGGGGGATGGCTTGGCAGACGGCGAAAGTGGTGGTCTCCGTCGGGCCGTAGATGTTGTACAGCTTGGTGGCGCTCGTGGAGTTGTGCCGGTACCAGTGCTGCATCATCCGCGCGCTGAGCTGCTCACCGCCGACGAGAACCTGCCGTGTCGTCGCGAAGCACCCCGGTACCACAGCGGCGACGGCGTTGAACAACGCGGTGGTCACGAACACGGTGTCCACGCGCTGCCGGACGAGTGCCGCCGCGAACGCCCCGGGGTCCCGTGCGGTCGCGGCGTCGAGGACCACGCACGTGCCGCCGGTGAGCAGCGGCACCCACACCTCGAAGCTCACCGCGTCGAACGCGGGGTTGGCCAGGCAGGCGTAGCGTGCGCCGTCCTTGATCTCGATGTAGCCGGGCCGGGCGAGCCGCAGGATGCCGGCCTCTCGGACCTCGACGCCCTTGGGCTGACCTGTCGTGCCCGAGGTGTAGAAGAGGAAGGACACGGCGGCGGGCGGGGCGGGTGGCTCCATGACGGGCGGGGCCGCCAGCAGTTCGTCCGCGCTGAGCGCGGGCCCGGTGTCCGACACGAGCACCACGCTGCCGGAGTCGGCGAGGATGTGCTGTCGCCGGTCGGGCGGGCTGTCGACGTCCAGCGGGACGACCCGTGCGCCGAGCCGGAGGATCCCCAGCATCGTGCAGATCAGCTGCCACGAGCGCGGCAGTGCGACGGCCACCGCCTGCCCCGGCCGGACCCCGGCGCGGAGCAGTCCATTCGCGACGGACGCGGCGGCGTTGTCGAGGGTTCGGTAGTCCAGCTCGCGGTCGCCGTCGACCACGGCGATCGCGGAGGGCGTGCGCTGGGCCCGTTCGTGCACCGCCTGGGCGATCGCCATCACACCTCCACCGCGACGGCCGCGAGCCGGGTCAGCTCGTGCGTGATCGCCCCGGCCACGACGGGCAGCCCGGCGCTTTCCAGCAGGTCCCAGTGCCCGCAGCCGACCGGCACCACCCGCAGCCCGCCGTGTGCGCGCTGCCGCCAGAACGCCTCGCCGGGCGGGGTGTCGTCGGCCGTGGCCTCCACGAACACCAGCGGGGCCGAGGTCGGTGGCGGCTCGTACGCCCCGGCGGTGCGCCGGTTGTGGTTGTAGATCCGGAAGTAGCGCTCCACCTGGTCGTCCTCGATGCCCGGGTACATGCCGTTGAAGCGGATCAGCTTGTCCCGGAACTCCGCCATCGACACCGGTTCGGCCTCCGCTCCCTCATTGGGCCGCGTGTCGAGCAGGACCACACTCACTCGCTCGTGCCCGGACGACGCGAGCCGTCGTCCCATCTCGTGCGCGACGAGACCGCCGTAGGACAGTCCACTCAGGACGATCGTTTCGTCCGGCCGTGGCCCGACGAGCCGCAGGTATTCCTCGGCCATGGCCTCGACCGTGGGAAGCGGCGTCTCACCGGGTTCGATGCCGGGTGCCTGGAGACCCAGCACACCCGCCGACGGCGGCAGCGCGGCGCTGAGGGGCAGGTAGCAGAACGCCGTCCCGCCGGCGGGGTGCACGCACACGACCCGGCTCCGCCCGTCGCCGGGCCGGAACTCGATGAGGCTGCCGGTCCCGCCGGGCGGGACTTCGCGCCGGACCCGGGCAGCGAGTGCTTCGATCGTGCGGTACAGCAGGATGTCGCGGATCGGCAGCGGCACGCCGAACTCCGCGGCCGCCGCGTGAGAGACCTTCACCGCCGAGACCGACGTCCCGCCCAGGTCGAAGAAATCGTCGGTGATGCCGAACGCCGGATGCCGCAGCACGCGGGACCAGATGCGGTGCAGGGTCAGTTCGACGTGGTCACGGGGGCTGGCGGTGTTGACCTGGGACGGCACGGCGTCGCGGGCCGCCGCCAGCAGGGCCGCGCGGTCGAGCTTCCCGTTGGGCGCCAGGGGAAGGCGGGGGAGTTCGACGAAGACCGAGGGCAGCATGTAGCCGGGCAGGTGTCCGGAAAGCGCTTCCCGCCACTGCGCGGCGCTCCACCCGGTGCCGCCCGCGACACCCGCCACCAGCCGCGCGTCACCGTCTTCGCGGTCGGCGAGCACGGCGGCCTCGCGGACGCCGGGCAGCGCCAGCAACGCGGCCTCGACCTCGCCCGGCTCGATGCGGAAACCCCGCACCTTCAGCTGGTCGTCACGGCGGCCCGCGAACTCGGCGTTGCCGTCGGACCGCCACCGGGCGAGGTCACCGGTGCGGTACACGCGCTCACCCGGCACGAACGGGTCGGGCACGAACCGTTCGGCGGTCAGGTCGGGCCTGCCCAGGTAGCCGCTCGCCAGGCACGCCCCGGCGAGGAACACCTCACCGGTGACGCCGGGCGGCACCGGTCGGAGGTGCTCATCGAGCAGGTAGAGGCGCGTGCCGGCAAGCGGCCTGCCGATCGGCGCGGGCCGCTCCACGGCATCGAAGCGGGTGCAGGAGGTCGCGTAGACCGTGGCCTCGGTGGGGCCGTAGCCGAAACAGATCTCCAGCCCCGGCAGGACTTCCCGCATGCGGGCGAGCGCGGACTCCGGAAGGGACTCCACCCCCGTCAACACGCGGCGCAACGACAGCCCGGCCAACCGCACGTGCGGGTCCTCGTCGATCCAGCGGACGAACGACGGCGGCAGGAACGCGTGCACCACGCGGGATTCCCGCATCCAGGCCAGCACCTCGGCGGGGTCGCGCCGGATCTCCTCCGGGACGAGGTGCAGTTCGGCGGCGGTGGTGAGCGGCACCAGCAACTCGTGCACCGACGCGTCGAACCCCGTGTTGGACCACGCCGAAACCGCTTCGCCCGGCGTGGTGCCGAACCGCTCCGCCCAGTCGTCGAGGAGGTTGAGCACCGCCCGGTGCGGTACCGCGACACCCTTGGGGCGGCCGGTGGACCCCGATGTGTAGATGACGTAGGCGATCCGTTCCGGGTCGTCGTCCACGGTCGGCGCGATGTCCACAGTGGACGGCGGGTCCGCCAGGTCCGCCTCGTCCAGCACGAGCGCGGCGTCGGCGGCCATCGCGGCCAGCCGGGCAGGTGGTTGCGCGGGGTCCAGCGGCAGGTACGCGGCCCCCGCCTTGAGCACCCCGAGCAGCCCCACCAGCAGCTCGGGCGACCGGGCGGCGGGCACTGCGACGACCTGACCAGGCCGCACCCCGCGGTCAAGAAGCGTGTGCGCAAGCCGGTTCGCCCGCCGGTCCAGTTCGGCGTAACTGAGCCGGGAACCGCCGCTGACGACCGCGGTCCGGTCGCCGTCCTGCCGGGCGTGGGCCTCGAAGCGGGCGACGAGTCCGCCGGGGCGGGGTTCCGGCGTGGGGCCGGTGCTCCAGGTGGCGAGCAGTTCCCGCCGTTCCGCGTCGTCGAGCAGCTGGATGTCGTCCACGGCTTCCCGCGCGACCAGCCGGGTGAGCACGCGGAGGTAGTAGCGGACGTACCGTTCGGCGGTCGCGCGGTCGAACAACGCCGTGGCGTAGTCGAGGTAGCCGACCAGCTGCTCGCCTTCTTCGGCCAGCGCGAGTGTGAGGTCGCACTTGGCGGGCGCTTCGGTCAGGTCCAGCGGCGTCACGTCGAGGCCGGGCACCTCCAGCACGCCGCGCAACGACGGGATCCAGGCGACCATCGTCTGGTACAGCGGGTTGTACGCGGGGCTGCGTGGTGGGTTGACCAGCTCCACGACACGCTCGAACGGCAGCCCGGAGTGGTCCAGACCGGCACGCACGGTCGCCCTGGTCCGCGCGAGCAGCCCGGCGGTCGTGGGGGAGCCGGACAGGTCTAGGCGCACCGCGAGGGTGTTGACGAGGTGACCCAGCAGGTTCGCCGCCCGGGCATCACGGTTGGCGGTCGGGACGCCGATCACCAGATCGTCCTGTCCGGACAGCCGGGCCAGGAGGACCGCCCAGCCCGCGAGCAGGACTGAGTACGGCGTGACGGCGGTGTCCCGCGCAAGCGCCCGCAGGCCTGCGTTGAGGTTCGCGTTGACGACCACGGGCACGCGTCCGCCGCGGTGGTCCTGTTCTGGCGGACGCGGGCGGTCGGTGGGCAGGTCCAGCACGGGAGGGGCACCGGCGAGCTGCCGGGCCCAGTAGGTGCCCTGGCGGGCCGGTTCGTCCCCGGCCAGCCACTCGTCCTGCCGGCGCGAGTGGTCGGAGTACTGCCACGTCAACGGCGGCAGCGTCTCCCCGCGGTAGCACGCGGCGAGTTCGCGCAGCAGGAGGCTCTGGGACCAGCCGTCGAACACGACGTGGTGCGCGGTCAGGACCAGCACGAATTCGTCGGGACCGAGGATGGTCAGGCAGCCACGGGCGAGCGGCCCGCTTTCGACGTCGAACGGCGCGCTGGCCGTCTCCCGCACCAGTTCTCCGGCGCGCGCCTGAGGTGTGGGGTGGCCCGTCAGGTTCACCACACGCAGCGGGAAACCGCTTCCCGGCGGCTCGATCA
Organism: Amycolatopsis dongchuanensis; assembly: GCF_039542405.1. Classification (NCBI taxonomy): domain Bacteria; kingdom Bacillati; phylum Actinomycetota; class Actinomycetes; order Pseudonocardiales; family Pseudonocardiaceae; genus Amycolatopsis; species Amycolatopsis dongchuanensis. The sequence goes on along the minus strand of NZ_BAABIB010000088.1, from coordinate 50,357 downwards.
CCTGTCGCGGCTCGCCGTCGATGGTCAGCAGACGTGTGCGCAGTACCTGGTGGCGCGCGGCGAGTGTGTCCAGTGCCGCCGCGAGTGCGCCGACGTCGAGCGGGCCGCGGAGGCGGAACGGCATCACCTCGTTGTAGGCGGCCTTCGCCGCGTCCAGCTGCGCCAGAGCCCACAACCGCCGCTGCGCCGGGGACAGCGGGGCGGTTTCCTGGGCGGGGACAGGGCTGTGGGACATGCGCGTGAACCGTCCTTCCGGCACCTTCTCGGACCGCCGGAACGTCGTCGGTTCGGCCGCGGTTCGCCGGATGCCTTCGCGTTCGGTGAGAGTTCAACCGGCTGACTGCTGAAGGTAACCGGCCGTGTCGGAAAAGTGGCCCCCGTGCCCGGGATCACTGCCCGATGACCCCGGCACGCCCGCCCGGACACCCCTGGCGCGGGCCGGGGAATTAGGCCGTGCGGGCGATCGCCGCCACGACCGCGCCGGTGAACTCGCGGGTCCCCGCGGAGCCGCCGAGGTCGGCCGTCGCGACGCCCGCGCGGAAGGTCTCCGCCACCGCCGTCTCGATCAGCCGGGCGGCGGCGCGCGGCATGGCGTCGTCGTGCCGCGCGGCGAGCCAGCCGAGCAACATCGCGGCCGAGAGGATCATCGCCGCCGGGTTGGCGGCGTCCGTTCCGGCGAGGTCCGGGGCCGACCCGTGGGTCGCCTGCGCCATCGCGCGCTCGGCGGAGGCGTTGATCGACGGGGCGATGCCCAGCGAGCCCGCGAGCTCCGCGGTGAGGTCGGAAAGGATGTCGCCGAACATGTTCTCCGTGACGAGCACGTCGAACTCCGGGGCGCGGCGCAGCAGGTGCACCGTCATGGCGTCGATGTGCTCGTCGTCCACCGCCACGTCGGGGTACTGCCCGGCGACCTCACGGCACACCCGCAGGAACAGCCCGCTCGTCAGCTGCAGCACGTTGGCCTTGTGGACGATCGTGACGCGGCGCCGGCGGGTCCGCGCCAGCCGGAACGCCTCGTGCGCGATGCGCTCGACGGCCGCACGCGTGAAGATGCCGTGGGCGATCGCCACGTCGGGCGTCGGCATGAACTCGCCCGCGCCCGCGTAGGTGTTGCGGTCGGCGTAGAAGCCTTCGGTGTTCTCCCGGACCACGACGAGGTCGGTGCCCGCGACGCGCGCGTGCGTGCCCTCGAACGCCTTCGCGGGGCGGATGTTGGCGAACAGGCCGAAGTGCTTGCGGATGGTGCCGCTGGGGTTGAGCCGTGAGCGGTGCGGCTCGGGGTACGCGGCGTTGTCGTGCGGCCCGAGCAGCCAGCCGTCGAGCCCGGCCAGCGCCGTCAGCGTGTCCTCGGGCAGCGGCGTGCCGTGCCGTTCGATCGCCGCGAAACCGACCGGCAGCGGCACCCACTCGACGGGCTCACCGCCGGCGGCCGCGACCGCGGCGTCCACGACCCGCACCGCCGCGGGCACGATCTCGGGCCCGATCCCGTCCCCGTCGAGGACTCCCAGCCGGAGCACGTGTCAGAACTCGTCGGAGCCGGCGCCGAGCTCGTGCTCCAGGGCGTCGGCCCTGGCCACGACCGAGCGCAGCGGCCGCCCGAACTCCTCCTCCAGGTGCAGCGACGCCAGCGGCACGGTGTGCTTGACCAGGGCCACCCCGTCGACGACGGCGGCGCCCCCCACCGGCGACGTGCCGGCCAGCTCCAGCAGGCGGCGCAGGTCGATCTTGTCGGCCCAGCCGACCGGGGACGAGATCTCGGCGCACGGCGCGCCCTCGACGTCGGGCAGGTAGTGCACCGCGACCTGCTGCGTCCGGCCGCCCCCGGTGTCGACGCGGAACCGCAGCCAGTGCTCCGTCTCCTCCAGCACCTCGTACCGGACACGCACGTAGTTGATCACGTCGGCCCAGACCGTCACCTTCGCCGCCTTTCGCCTGCCGGTTCGCGGCCGTCAGCTTAACCGCCGCCGGGCGCCCCGGCCGGGACGACGAGGCGCGTCCCCCGCCCGGGGGCCGAGAGCTTCGACTGTGGCTGCCGTCTTCACCTATGGTGAGTGCCATGCCGGACGAGATCCTGATGACCATCGCCACCACGCTCGCCACCAAGGCGGCGACGGGGCTGTACGACCTGGTGAAGAACAGGTTCTCGCGGCACCCGGAGGCCGCCGGCGCGCTCGAGGCGGCCGATCCCGCGGACGAGGGCAGCGTGCGGGCCCTCGCCGAGCGGCTCGACGCGGAAGCGCAGGCCGACCCGGAGTTCGCCGCCGCGCTGCGGGGCCAGTGGCAGCAGACGGCGAACGGCGGGGTGAACAACCAGATCACCGGAACCGTGCACGGCAAGGTCGTGCAGGCCGGGGACATCCACGGCAACATCAGCTTCTGAGCGGTTTCGCGCGTCCAGCCGGGAGAACGGCTCACGCCGACGGTGGCACGGCCGGGCCGGTGCCGACGTTGCGCGTGAACCAGTCCGCCGCGAGGCGGGCCGCCTGGTCGAGCGTGCCCGGTTCCTCGAACAGGTGGCCGGCGCCGGGCACCACTTCCAGGTGCTTGCCCGACCGGAGGCGGTCCAGCGCCTGCCGGTTGAGGTCGAGCACCGTCTCGTCGCGCTCGCCGACGATGAGCAGCGTGGGCGCCTGGACCCGGGTGAGCGCGTCTCCGGCGAGGTCGGGCCGTCCGCCGCGGGACACGACCGCGCGCACGGCGGCGGGCCGCTCGGCGGCGGCGAGCAACGCGGCGCCCGCGCCGGTGCTGGCGCCGAACAGGCCCACCGCGGAATGCGCCGTCGCGGGCTGGTCGGCGAGCCAGTCGACGATCGCCGCCACCCGCCCCGCGAGCACCGGGATGTCGAAGCGCAGCTCGTCGGCGCGTTCCTCCTCGGCGGTCAGCAGGTCGACCAGCAGGGTGCCGAGTCGCGCCTGCCGGAGCACTTCCGCGACCCGCCGGTTGCGCGGGCTGTGCCTGCTGCTGCCGGAGCCGTGGGCGAACACGACCACCCCGCTCTCCCGGCTGGGCAGCGCGAGGTGTGCCTCCAGTTCCAGGTCGCCGAGCGGGAGCCGCACGTCGTCGTCGAAGAACACCGGTCCCTCCTGCCTCCGCGACGGGTCCTACCCGTCGACCTCAATCGTGAAACACACGGGAACCGTTGGTCCTGTCCCGTCAGGACTTCCGGCCCGCGTTCCGGGGCCGGGAGGCCCTGTCGCACGCTGCCCGGCCGGGGCCAGCATCGAAAGAGGTCATCCGGCGGCGGAAGGAGCGCGTCGTGAAGGTGCTGGTGACGGTCGGGAGCAGGCACGGGGCGACGCTGGAGATCGCGGACGAGATCGGCCGCAGGCTGCGCGAGGCGCTGACGCTGCTCGGTGAGCTGCCGGAGGTGGACGTGCGCCCGGCGGTGTTCGTGGCCGAGGTCGACGAGTACCACGCCGTCGTGCTGGGCAGCTCGGTCTACCACGGCCGGTGGGTCGAGTCCGCGCGGGAGCTGGCCGAGCGCGAGCACGAGGCGCTGGTGGCGCGGCCGGTGTGGCTGTTTTCCAGCGGTGCCTGCGGTTCCCCGCCCGCGGTGCGGCTGGACGGCGAAGAGCTGACCAGGCTGCGCGAGCTGACGGGGGCCCACCAGCACCGCGCGTTCATCGGGGCGCTCGACTGGCGCAGGCTCGACCCGGGCGAGCTGTCGGAGGCGTCGGCGGTGGCCTCCAGCGGCGGGTTCGGCGACTACCGCAACTGGCCCGAGTTCCGCCACTGGGCGGACACGATCGCCACGACGCTGTGGGCCGCGACCGCGCTCGACCCGCACCTCGTCGGCTGAAAAAGCGCTGCTTGTTGGCGGCTCGCCAGAAGAGCGACCGGACAAAAAGGTGCATACCGTGTAACGCATGTGGGTGACAAACGATAGGGATGACATGCGTTTGGCGCTCGTGATTCCGTGCTTCAACGAAGAAGGCACACTTCCGCGGTTGCTCGAACGGCTGCGTGCGGTACTGCCCGGGATCACCAGCGAGTTCGAGGTCGTGTTCGTCGACGACGGCAGCACCGACGGCACGCTCGGGGAGCTGCGCGCGATCCACGCCACCGACCCCCGGTTCCGCTACCTGGCGCTGAGCCGCAACTTCGGCAAGGAATCCGCGATGCTGGCGGGGCTCTCCCACGCCAGGGGGGACGCGGTGGCGATACTCGACGCGGATCTGCAGCATCCCCCCGAACTGCTGCGGGACATGATCCAGCTGCTGGAGCAGGGCTACGAACAGGTCGTGGCCCGGCGCCGCAACCGCACCGGCGACCCCGTTCTGCGCAAGGCGTTCACCCGGTTGTTCTACCGCCTGCTCAACCGCATGGTGGACGTGGAGATCCCCGACGGGCTGGGCGACTTCCGGCTGCTGAGCCGCAAAGCGGTCGACGCGCTGCTCGCGCTCGGCGAGTACAACCGGTTTTCGAAGGGGCTGTTCTCCTGGATCGGCTTCGACACCGCGGTCGTCGATTTCGACGTCGCGCGCCGCGAGGGTGGCGGGGGCAGCCGCTGGACCTTCCGGCGCCTGCTCGACTACGGCATCGACGGGGTGGTGTCGTTCAACAACCGGCCGCTGCGGCTGGCGATCCACGTGGGCGCGCTGAGCACGCTGTTCGCGTTCGGTTACGCCGCGTGGGTGCTGATCTCCGCGCTGGTGCAAGGAAATCCGGTACCCGGGTACGTCACGACGGTGTGCGGGGTGCTCGTCTTCGGCGGGCTCCAGCTGCTCGTGCTGGGCGTGATCGGCGAGTACCTCGGCCGCATCTACTACGAGACGAAACGCCGGCCGCACTTCCTCGTCAAGGAGCTGAGCCCGGTGCCCGAGGCCGCCCCCGTCCCCGCCGAAAGCCGGCGCGCCGCCTCATGACCTGGTCACGGCTGGTCCGGTTCGGACTCGTGGGCGTGCTCAACACGGCCACCTACTACGTGCTCTACCTGCTGCTGCACCGTTTCCTGCCCTACCTCGCGGCACACGTGTGCGCGTTCCTGATCAGCATGGTCGGCTCGTACTTCCTCAACTGCGCCTTCACCTTCCGCACGCGGCCGACGCTGCGGAAGTTCCTGCTGTTCCCGCTGTCCAACGTGACGAACCTGGTCGTCAGCTCGGCGGGGCTGTACCTGCTGGTCGACGTCCTGCACTGGAACCAGGTGGTCTCCCCGCTCGTCGCGGCCGCGCTCGCCGTGCCGGTGACGTTCGTCGTCGCCAAGCTCGTGCTGGTCGGGCGTGAGCACGAGGGGAGCGGCCGCGCGCGTCGCGAGCTGGAAGGGAACGCTCCCTGAGCCGACCCCGGCCTCAGGCGTCCCGGCCCGGGACAACTGCCGGTGGCACGTGTCCCTGTCCGGCAAGGTCGTCATAGCCGGTCCCGGGGTGCGGTTGTGCGAACGTGACCCGGTCGCGTTACGCTCGCTCGCCCGGCGGGGCACCCTCGTCGCGGCCCGGTGCCCGAGCTGAGCGGGCGCGCCCACTGGCCCCGGCTGCTCGGCAGCCGGTGAGAGGAGGTCCGGTGCTGGAGCGGATCCGTCATCGCCTGCGTGCGTCCTTGGTGCGCATCGCCGAGGAAGCCGCCGACCGCCACCTGGCGGAGACCGCCGCGCTGGTGGAGCGGCTGCGTGAGGACGTCCGCCGGGAGGCGGACCGCGTCGTGGACAACGTGCGGGACGTCGAGTTCCGGTCCCGGCGGGACATCTTCGCCGCGGCGGAGCGGGCCGCGGTGGCCAGCACCGAGCGCTTCGTCCGGCAGCACCTGCCCGCGGTGCCGACGTTCCCGCACCCCGCGGAGACGCTGCGGCACGTGCTGACCGAGGTGCCCGACGAGGGACTGGTGCTGGAGTTCGGCGTCTACACCGGAAGCACCCTCAAGACCATCGCCACGACGCTGCCCGGGCGCGAGATCTACGGGTTCGACTCGTTCCAGGGCCTGCCGGAGACGTGGCGCACGGGCTTTGCCGAGGGTGCCTTCGGCGAAGCCGAGGTGCCCGACATCGACGGCGCGCGGCTCGTCGTCGGCTGGTTCGCCGACACGCTGCCCGGCTTCGCCGCCGAACACCCCGGCCCGGTCGCGTTCCTGCACCTGGACGCCGACCTGTACTCCTCGACCGCGACCGTGCTGGAGCACCTTGGCGACCGGCTCCGGCCCGGCAGCGTCGTGCTGTTCGACGAGTACTTCAACTACCCGGGCTGGGAGGAGCACGAACACCGCGCGTGGCAGGAGTTCGTCGCCCGGTCCGGCGTGACCTTCGAATACCTCTGCTACACCTCGAACAACGAGCAGCTCGCCGTCCGCATCACCTGAACGTCCGAAGTGGACCCGCCCTGGTCCCTCCGCATCCACCTCCGGGTGGAGGAGATCTCCACCCGGATCTCCACCCTCGGCTCGAAGACGGGGGTCCTCGTCCCGCCGTAGCTTCACCGGAGACGGCAAGCGGAACGGGAAAGGGACCATGAGCGGACCTGTGGAGATCGTGCTCGTCATCGCGGTCATCGGCTACGTGCTGGTGCGCCGCCTGCTCGGTGAACCGGCGGAGGCCAAGCGGCTACTGGTGCTGCCGGCGATACTGGTGGTCGTCGGGATCACCGACCTCGCGAAGGAGGTGCATTCGCCGGCGGTGTGGGCGTTCACCGTCGCGAGCGGACTGCTCAGCGTCGCGATCGGGGTGGCGCGGGGTGCGAGCATCCGGGTGTTCCAACGCGACGGCATCGCCTTCCTGCGCTACACCGCGGTCACCGTCGTCCTGCTCGTGGCCACGGTCGTGGCGAAGTTCGGGGCGAACGTCCTCTTCGGTCTGGTCGACCGGCAGGCCGCCGGTGCCGTGCCCGGCAACTCACTGATGCTGACGCTGGGGCTGAGCCTCCTCGCGGAAGGCGTGATCGTGCTCGCCAAGGCGGTGCGCGGCGAAGGCCGGATCATCTGGCAGCGGGGGCGTAATGGAGCCGGGCACCGCACCGCGCCGTGGCTCGACGACCTCCAGCGCCGGTACTCCGGGCGGGACGCTCGCTAAGCTGAACACCGCCCACCGACCGAGGACCCGAAGGCATGGACGAAGAAGCGCGGCTGTACTGGTACACCGACCGCCTGCTGCGCCCGTTCGCCATCGCCGCACTGGTCCTCGTCGCGGCGCTCCAGTTCGCGGCCCACCCCGTCACCTGGCGGCCGCTCGCGATCGCCTTGCTGGCCTGCTGTGCGGCAGGGGAGGCCGCGGGGCTGGTGCCGGGTGACCGCCTCGCGCCGGGTGGGCGCCTGGCGTTCGGGGTGTCCTACTCGGTGCTCTCGGGCATGCTGCTGCCGCTGGCGCAGTCCACCGTGGCGCCCGCGTTCGCGTTCCTGGCCTCCGCTCAGGCGGGCCAGAAGCTGCCTGCCCGCACAGCGGTGTGCGTCGCCACCGGGGGAGCGGTCACGACAGCCGTGTCCCTGTGGCTCGTCGACAGGCTCGCGCCCGGAAGTATCGATTGGCCGTGGTGGCTGGGGTTGACGGTCGTCACGCCCGTGTTCCTCGGGATCGCCCGGCGGAACGGGCTACGGGCCGCGGAGGCCGAGCGGCGCGAGGCGACGCTCCGGGAGCGGGGCCGCATCGCGCGCGAGATCCACGACGTGCTCGGCCACTCGCTGTCCGGTATCGCGCTGCAGCTCGACCTGGCCGACGCCCTGCACGGCAAGGGCCGCGCGGACGAGGCGAACGAGGCCGTCCGCCGGGCTCGCGCGCTGGCCGTTTCCAGCATCTCCGAGACCCGGCGGGCGATCGAAGCGCTGCATGAGGACGCCCTGCCGCTCGAACAGAGCCTGGAGCTGCTGGCGGGCAGTGAATCGGTGCCGCTGGAGATCACCGGTGAACCCGCGCCCGTGTCGAGCGAGGCGGCGCACGCCCTGCTCCGGGCGGCTCAGGAGGCGCTGACGAACGCCGCGAAACACGCGCCCGGCGCACGGCGTGCTGTGAAGCTCGCGTTCACGCGGGATTCCGTCGCCCTCACGGTGGTCAACGATCGCGCGCCGGGAGGCGCCGTGCGGCGGGACGACGGTGGCGGGATGGGTCTGGTGGGCATGCGTGAGCGCATCGCGTTGCTGCGGGGCACGCTCCGGGCGGGGCCGGACGCGGAGACGGGAGGCTGGCGGGTGGCGGTGGAGGTGCCGAGGTGAGCGTGTCCCTCGTCGTGGTGGACGACCAGGCCGCGGTGCGCGAGGCGCTCGCGGTGATGCTGGACCTCGCCGACGGGATCGACGTGGTCGCCACCGCGGCCGACGGGCGGGAGGCGCTGGAGGTGGTCGCCGCGCACGAGCCCGACGTGGTGCTGATGGACCTGCACATGCCCGTGCTCGACGGGGTGGCGGCGACCGGGCGGATCAAGGCCACCGCGCCCGGCGTGCAGGTGGTGGTGCTGACGACCTTCGGCGACGACGAGTCGATACTGGCGGCCCTGGAGGCGGGGGCGAGCGGCTACCTGACGAAGGAGGCCGAGCGGGCGAGGATCGAGCAGGCGGTGCGGGACGCGGGCGCCGGGGACGTCGTGCTGGCACCCGAGGTGCAGCGCAGGCTCATCGCACTGGCCACGCGGCGCGCCCGTCCAGCGGCGGAACCGGTCGCGTTCACCGCCAGGGAACGGGAAATCCTCGGCCTGATCGGCGAAGGCCTGCGCAACCCGGAGATCGCCCGGCGGCTGGTGATCAGCGAGGCCACCGTCAAGACCCACATCAACAACCTGTTCGCCAAAGCAGGTTTCCGCTCACGCGCCGACGCGGTCCGGTACGCGCTGAGCACCGCCGGACCCCAGCCGTGGCGGCCGGACCGGGGCGCCCCGTGAGGATCAGCGCGCTGGCCGGTTGTGCGGTGGGTTCCGCGGCGGGGAGTTTCGCCTTGAGCGGGAGGCGTGGCAGCCTGGCCGCGGTGCGGCTCGGCGCGCGCCGACCGCGGGGTGGGGTCCCCGGTGGAGAGTTTCGCCTTGGGCAGGTCGGTGGCGGCCTAGCCGCGCTGCGCCAGGCGCGGCTCGGCGCGCGCTGGCCGGTTGCGCTGTGGGTTTCGTGGCAGCGAGCTTCGCCTTGAGTGGGGGCATGGAGGCCTGGTCGCGTTGCGCCAGGCGCGGCTCGGCGCGCGGCCACTGGACTCGCCGTGGATTCGCTGGGGACCAGCTTCGCCTCGGGCCGGGGGCGTGGCGGCTTGGCCGCGCCGCGGCAGGCGCCGCTCAGCGCGGCCACCGGTCGCGCTGTGGGTTTCGTGGCAGCGAGCTTCGCCTTGAGTGGGGGCATGGAGGCCTGGTCGCGTTGCGCCAGGCGCGGCTCGGCGCGCTGGCCGGTCGCGGGGTGGGTTTCCGGCGAGGTTCGCGTTGAGCAGGTCGCGTGGCGGCTTGGCCGCGCCGCGGCAGGCGCCGCTCAGAACGGCCACCGGTCGCGCCGTGGTTTCCTGGCAGCGGGCTCTGCCTTGAGCGGGAGCGGTCCAGCGCCCCGGCCGGGCACGCCTTGGATCCTCGCGACCAGCTTCGCCAGAGCGGGGCCATGTCGGGGCGTGGCCGCCTCGGGCCGGAAGCGACCTACCGAGCGACCACCGGTCGCGCCGCGGATTCCCCGGCGGCGGGCTATGCCTCGCGCGGGTAGCGTGGCCGCCCGGGACCGGGCACGCCGTCAATTCCCGGCGAACAGCGTCGCCTTCAGCTGGGCGTGGCCCGTCCTGTGGCGGGCGCGCGGCTCAGCACCCCGCCCGGGCACGCCCTCGATTCCCCGTGACCAGCCCCGCCTTGAGCAGGTCGCGTGGCCGCCCGGCCCCCTGCCGCAGGCGCGACTCAGCGCACAGCCACCGGCCGCGCCGTCGACTCCCTCGCCACCAGCTTGGCCTTCAGCTGGATGTGTTGCGGGGCGCGCCCGGCGCGCTCGCCCTCGATGTGGTCCAGCAGCTGCCTTCCCGCGCGGGCACCGAGGTCATACGTGGGCTGCTCCACGATCGTCAGTTCCGGGCGGACCAGCGTCGTCCACGGCTCGTCGTCGAAGCCGATCAGGGACAGCTCCTCCGGCATCCGCAGGCCGCGGTCCTGCGCCGCGCGGTAGGCGCCCGACGCGAGGACGTTGTCGGTGCACAGCACGGCCGTCGGCGGGTCGGCCAAATCCAACAGCGACAGCAGGGCGTCGTAGGCGGAACCGCGTTCGTACCGGGCCGGGGCGACCAGCGCCTCGTCGACCTCCACGCCCGCCGCGTCCAGCGCCCGCACGTACCCCCGCAGCCGCACGGCACTCGGGAACAGGCCGCGCCGCCGCGTGCCCGCCCGCAGCCGCGCCAGCTGGTCGCCCGCCTCCGTGATCACGCCGATCCGCCGGTGCCCCAGCTCCAGCAGGTGCGCCACCGCCTCGGCGGCCGCGTGCTCGTTGTCGATCGTGATGCTGTCCGCCTCCGGCACGCCGCTGACCTGCCGGTCGATCAGCACCACCGGCACCCCGGCCTCCATCGCGTGCTTGAGGTGCGTGCCCTCGCCGGGCTGCGCCGCCGCGACGATCATCCCGTCCACACGCTTCTCCGACATCACCGAGACCGCGCGCTGCTCGGCCGCCAGCGCCCCGCCCGTGTTGGCGAGCAGCACCTCGAACCCGGCTGGCTGCGCGACATCCGTGATCCCGCTCAGCGCGGTCGCGAAGAACGGGTTCGCGACGTCGGCGACCACGACGCCGATCGTGTGCGTCGAGCCCGTGATCATGCTGCGGGCCAGGCCGTTGGGCCGGTACCCCAGCTCGGCCGCCGCCGCGAGCACCCGCTCCCTCGTCCGCTCGCTGACCTGCCCGTACCCGCCCAGCGCCCGCCCGGCGGTGGCCGTCGAAACGCCCGCCGCGCGCGCCACGTCGATCAGCGACGGGCTCGCCCCGCCATGGGTCGTCACTGCCGGCCTCCCCAGCTGACACAACGGTTATCTCCCGAAGTCTTGACCGATCGTACTACCGGCTGAGAACCTTCTCATCCAACAGCTACTGAGAAGGTTCTCACTCACGGACTGGCGGAGACCCAAGCACATGACACTTCGGATCGGCGTCGACACCGGTGGCACGTTCACCGACGTCTGCGCCCTCGACGAGCAGACCGGGCGCTTCTACGTCCGCAAGGTTTCGAGCACGCCCGACGACCCCGGCCGCGCGATCGTGACGGGCGTGTCCGAGCTGCTGGCCGAGATCGGCGGGCGCGACCTCGCGGAGGTGGGCTACTTCGCCCACGGCACGACGGTCGGCACGAACGCCCTGCTCACCGGCCGCGGTGCCCGCACCGGCCTGCTCACCACCGCGGGCTTCCGCGACCTGCTCGAACTCGGCCGCGGCCGCCGGCCGTCGCTGTACGACCTGCAGGCTGACAAGCCCGCCGCGCTCGTCCCGCGTGACCTGCGGCTGGAGGTGGACGAGCGGGTGCGCCACGACGGCCGCGTAGAGCAGGCCGTGGACCCCGAGCAGGTCCGCGCGCTGGCGCGGCGGCTGCGCGAGCAGGACGTCGAGGCCGTCGCCGTCTGCTTCCTCTACAGCTTCGTGCACCCCGAGCACGAACGCGTCGTCGAGCGCATCCTCGCCGAGGAGCTGCCCGGCGTGCACGTGTCGGTGTCCTCGGCCGTGCTGCCCGAGTTCCGCGAGTACGAGCGACTGTCCACAGTGGTTGTGAACGCCTACATCGGACCGGTCGTGGCGCGGTACCTGGCGCGGCTGCGGACACGGCTCGGCGAACTCGGCCTGCGGGCGACGCCGCACGTCACGCAGTCCAACGGCGGCATCATCCCGTTCGAGGCGGCCGAGCGGATGCCTTCGCGCATGGTGCTTTCCGGCCCCAGCACGGGGGTCGTCGGCGCCGCGGAGATCGCCCGCGCGGCGGGTTACCCGGACATCATCACGTTCGACGTCGGCGGCACGTCCTCGGACGTCTCGCTCGTGCAGGACGGCGTGCCGAAGGTCGCCAACGGCACCGAGATCGACGGCAGGCCGGTGCGGGCGCCGATGCTCGACATCCACACCGTGGGCGCGGGCGGCGGCTCGATCGCGTGGATCGACGCGGGTGGTGCGCTCAAGGTCGGCCCGGGCAGCGCAGGGGCTGACCCCGGTCCAGCCTGCTACGGGCGCGGCACCGAGCCGACGGTCACCGACGCGAACGTGGTGCTGCAGGTGCTCAACCCCGAGTACCTGCTCGACGGGCAGATGAAGATCGACGCCGGTGCCGCACGGGCGGCGGTGTCCACAGTGGCCGGTCCACTGGGCATGGACGTGCTGGACGCGGCGCAGGGCATCGTGCGCGTGATCACCGCGAACATGGCCCGCGCGATCCGCGTCATCTCCGTGCAACGCGGCTACGACCCGCGTGACTACGTGCTCGTGCCCTTCGGCGGGGCGGGCCCGCTGCACGCCGTGCGCCTCGCGCGGGAGCTGGGCATGCGGACGGTGCTGGTGCCGGAGACGCCGGGCGCGCAGTGCGCCGCCGGGCTGCTGATGACCGACATCCGCGCGGACTTCCTGCGCACCCACATCGTGCGGCCCGAGGAATCCGTCGTCTCGGCGGTGTTCGCCGAACTGGAGTCGTCGGCGACGGCGTGGCTCGCGGAGGAGGGCGTGCCGGCAGAGCGTCGCCGCACCGAGCGGTGGGCCGAGATGCGCTACGCGGGCCAGAACTACGAACTGCCCGTGCAACTGCCCGAAGGCGAGATCACCGCGGACACCATCAGCCAGCTCGCCAAGCGGTTCGCGGCCGAGCACGAGCGGATGTACGGCTACTCCGCCGAGGAGGAGGTGCAGATCGTCACCTTCCGGCTGCGTGCCGTCGGTGAGGTCGCCCGCGCCGAACTGCACCGCGCCCCGCTCGGCGACGCGGACCCCTCCGCCGCCGTGCGCGCGACCCGCGAGGTGTACCTGCCCGAAAGCGGCGGGTTCACCGAATGCCCGGTGTACGACCGCAGGCTGCTGACGCCGGGTAACCGGATCGAAGGGCCCGCGATCGTCGAGCAGATGGACACCACGACGCTGCTGCTGCCCGGGGACGTGGCCGTGGTGGACGAGCTGCGCAACCTGGTCGTGACGGTGGGCGCATGACCGATACAGGAAGGAAAACGATGCAGGACCCCGTGCTGGTCGAGGTGATCGGCTCCGCGCTGTCGTCCATCGTGGAGGAAATGGGCGAGACGCTGGTGCGGGCGGCCTACTCCACCAACATCAAGGAGCGCCGGGACTGCACCGCGTCGGTGTTCGACGCCCGCGGCCGGATGCTGGCCCAGGACGAGGGCGGCTCGCCGCTGCACCTCGGTTCGCTGATGGGCATCGTCGACGAGATCACCCGGCGGTACCCGGCCGGCACGATCGAAGAGGGCGACACGTTCATCGGCAACGACCCGTTCACCGGCGGCGGTTCGCACCTGCCCGACATCGTGCTCGTGTCGCCGGTGTTCCTGGACGGCGAGATCAGCGCGTGGGTGGCGAACCTGGCCCACCACGCGGACTTCGGCGACCGCGGGCACGCGCACATCTTCCAGGAGGGCCTGCGCATCCCGCCGGTGCGGCTGATGCGCCGCGGTGAGCTGCAGAACGACCTGTTCGAGCTGATCCTGCTCAACTGCCAGGTGCCGCACGAGCGCCGGGCGGACCTGCGGGCGCAGCTGGCGGCGAACCGGCTCGCCGTCACCCGCTTCACCGAGCTGGCCGGCCGCTACGGCCGCGAGACGCTGGTGGCGGCGGGGGAGGCGCTGCTGGACTACACCGAACGCCGGACGCGCGCGGCGATCGCCAAGGTGCCCGACGGCACGTACACCTTCACCGACAAGTTCGACTGCCCTGAGCTGGACGACGAACTGGACCTCGGCGTGACGTTGACCGTGCGCGGCGAGGAGGTGTCCTTCGACTTCACCGCCCCGGCGCAGGTCAGGGCGAGCGTGAACGTCGTGTGGACGGCGCTGCACGCGGCCGTCTACTACTCGCTGAAGACGCTGGTGGACCCGGACATCATCCCGAACGCGGGGCTGCACCGGCCGGTCACGATCAACGCCCCGCGCGGTTCGGTGCTCAACTGCGTCGAGCCCGCCGCGGTCAACGGCCGCAGCGAGACCTGCCAGCGCGTGGTGGACCTGATCCACGGCGCGCTCGCGGCCGCCGTGCCGGAGACCGTCACCGCGGCGAGCAACGGCGCGAACACCGGTGTGCACTTCTCCGGCACGGACTCGCGCAGCGGCCGCTACTTCGTCTACCTGGAGACGATCGGCGGCGGCTGCGGGGCCCGGCTGGGCAAGGACGGCATGGACGGCGTCCAGGTGCACATGACCAACACCAGCAACCTACCGGTGGAGGCGCTGGAAACCGAGTACCCGCTGATGGTCGAGGAGTACGCGCTCGTCGACGACTCGGGCGGCGACGGGCGCACGCGTGGTGGCATGGGCATCCGGCGCACGGTCCGCGTCGAGGAGGCCGACGTGCACTTCTGGCTCGACACGTCGCGGCAGCGTTCGAAGCCGTGGGGTCTGTTCGGCGGCGGCCCGGGCGCGAGTGCGGCGGTCGAGCTTTCCGAAGGGGCGCAACCGATTTCGCACGGCTACACGCGGCTGCAGCCGGGCGACCGGGTGTCCGTCGTGACGGCGGGCGCGGGTGGCTACGGGCTGCCGGAGGAGCGTGACCCGGAGCAGGTGCGCCGGGACGTGGCCGAGGGGCGGATCTCCGCCGAGCGCGCCCGCGAGGTGTACGGGGTGGAGCCGTGATCCGGACCGCCGTGCTCGGGTTCGGGGTGTCGGGGCGGATCTTCCACGCCCCGTTCCTCGAACACGACGAGCACTACTCGCTGGACTTCATCGTCACCGGAAACCCGCAGCGCGCCGAGCAAGCCGCGGCGGAGTATCCGAAAGCGACAGTCCTTTCCGGACCAGGCGAGTTGTTCGAGCACGCCGGGGAGGTCGACCTCGTGGTGCTCGGCACCCCACCGGGCACACACGCCGAGCTGGCCTCGACGGCACTGGACCACGGACTGCACGTCGTGGTGGACAAGCCGTTCGTGCCCTCCAGCGAGCAGGGGACCGTGTTGATCGAGCGGGCCCGTCAGGCCGGCCGCGTGCTGACGGTGTTCCAGAACCGGCGCTGGGACGGCGATTTCCTGACCCTGCGGCGGCTGGTCGACAACGGCGAGCTGGGCGAGGTGTACACGTTCGAGTCCCGGTTCGAGTGGTGGAAGCCGCAGGGGCCGCGTGACTGGAAGGCCCGCACCCCGGTGGCCGAGGGCGGCGGCATCCTGTTCGACCTCGGCACGCACCTGATCGACCAGGCCGTCCAGCTGTTCGGGCCGGTCGAGCGGCTGTGGGCCGACCTGGCCCACCGCGGCGCGGGGGAGGCGGACGACGACAGCGTCGTCGTGCTCACCCACGCGGGCGGGACGCGCTCGCGGCTGGTCATGTCCGGTCTCGCCGCGCTGCCCGCGCCCCGGTTCCACGTGCTCGGCTCGAAGGCCGGGTACACGAAATGGGGCCTGGACCCGCAGGAACCGGCGCTCATCGGCGGTGCTCGGCCCGGCGATCCCGGCTTCGGGCAGGAGCCTCGCGACAACTGGGGCACGCTCGGCGTGCGCGGCGAGACGCACGTGGTCGAGCCGGAACCGGGGGACTACGGCGCGTTCTACCGGCTGCTCGTTCCGGCCCTGCGTGGCGAAGCCGCCCCGCCGGTGGACCCGGCCGACGCGGTCGAGGTCCTGAAGCTCATCGAGCGGGCACACGAATCGTCCCCGCTGTGACGAACCGACACGAAGAAGAAGGTGGATTCTTTCCGATGACCGCAGGCAACGCACGGGCCGAGCACGTGGTCGTGGTGGGCGGGGGCATCCTCGGCGTCTCCACGGCGACGCACCTGCAGCGCGACGGCGCGCGGGTGGTGCTGGTGACCGAGGGCGAACTGGCCGACGGGGCCTCGGGGCGGTCGCTGGCGTGGCTGAACTCCGCGGGGTCCCGCTCGGCGGCCTACCACGCGCTGCGGGTCGCCGGTATCGACCGGTACCGCACGTTGTTCGCCGCCGATCCCGCGCGGGAGTGGCTGCGTTTCGACGGGGCGCTGTTCTGGTCCGCCGACCCGGCGAAGGCGCGGGAGCGGCACGGGGCCGAGGTCGAGCACGGCTACGACTCGAAGCTGCTCACCCCCGCCGAGGCCGCCGAGGCGGTGCCCGGCGTGGACGCCGCCGCGATTCCAGAAGCGGCGGTGCACAACCCCGGCGAGGGCTGGGTTTCCCTGCCGCACCTGATCGACCACCTCGTGGCCGAGTTCACCAGCCTCGGCGGCGAGGTCGTCACCGGTGCGGGCCGCGCGAGTGTCACGACGGCCGACGGCGTGGCTACCGGGGTCACCACCACCGGCGGGCAGCGGTTCGAGGCCGACGCCGTCGTCGTGGCGTGCGGCGCGGCGACCCCGGCGGTCGTCGCCGAGCTCGGAGTGTCCATTCCGGACGGTTCGCCGTTGTCGATGCTCGTGGTGACCGAACCGGTCGAGACGGAGATGCGGGCGGTGCTCAACACGCCCCGCGCCGCGCTGCGTCCCAACCCGGGCAACACTTTCGCGCTCGACCAGGACTGGTACTCCGACCGCATCACCGAGGCCGAGGACGGCACGTGCACCATCGACGAGTCGGTGGTGAAGGAACTCGTCGCCGAGGGCTCGGCCCTGCTCGACGGCGACGTCGAGCTGACCGCGACGTCCTGGCGCCTCGGCCGCAAGCCCATCCCCGGCGACGGCGAGCCCGTGTTCGGCGAGCTGTCCGCCGTGCCGCGCTGCTTCGTCGCCTTCACCCACTCCGGCGCCACGCTCGGCCTCATCGCCGGTGAGCTGCTCGCCGGTGAGATCCGCACCGGCACCCCCCACCCCATGCTCGAACCGTTCCGCCCGGAACGCTTCCAGCGCTGACTTGTGCGAGGAGATCCGTTGACCGACAACGACATCCGGGAGACCACGCGGGAGCCCGCCGGGGACGTCCGCTCACGGCGGAAGGTGCTCCTGTCCGCGATGCTCGGCAACGTCGTCGAGTACTACGACTTCGGCCTCTACGGCACGCTGGCGGTCATCATCTCCCGCCAGTTCTTCCCGACCGGCAACTCGGTGGCGGCGCTGCTGTCCACCTACGCCGGGCTGGTGCTGTCCTACGCGCTGCGGCCGGTCGCGGCGATGGTGCTCGGCCCGCTGGCCGACATCAAGGGCCGCCGGTGGGTGCTGCTGTTCACGATCGCGGTGATGAGCGTGGGCACGGCGGGCATCGGCCTGCTGCCCACCTACGCCGCGATCGGCATCGCCGCGCCGGTGATCCTGCTGCTGTGCCGGATGCTGCAGGGCGTCGGCGCGAGCGTGGAGTACACCACGGCCGCGAACTTCATCTTCGAGCACGAGCGCGGCAACCGGCGCAACTACCTGGCCGGGCTGTCGGTGGCGTCCACCTCGGTCGGCCCGCTGCTCGCGACGCTGGTGTCCTACCTGGTGATCTCGCTGATGCCGGCGCAGGCGTTCAACGACTGGGGCTGGCGCATCCCGTTCCTGCTGGCGATCCCGATGGCGCTGATCGGCATCTACATCCGCCGCCACGTCGAGGAGACCCCGCAGTTCCAGGAGCTGGCCGCGGCAGCCGAGCGCACCAAGGTCAAGCAGACGCCGTTCCGCACCGCGGTGCGGGACCACTGGGGCGCGATGCTGCGGGCCATCGGCCTGGGTGCCGGGCAGCGCATCGGCTCGTTCGTGATCCAGGCCTACTTCGTCACCGCGATGGTCAAGGCCGGGTTCGCCGAGAACAACGCGCTGCTGGCCTCGCTGCTCACCTACGCGATCGGGCCGATCCCGGCGATCTGGGGCGGCAAGCTCGCCGACCGCTACGGTGCGCGGATCCCGCTGGTCGTCGGGTACGGGCTGTTCGTCGTGCTCACCGTGCCGACGTTCCTGGCGATCGGCTCGGGCTCGCTCGCGCTGGCGGTGGTCGCGGTCGTGGCGTTCACGTTCATCAACAACTTCGTCGGCGCCCCGCTGACGACGGCGTACGTGATGAGCTTCCCGGCCGAGGTGCGGGCGAGCGCGTCCGCGCTGAACTACAACATCGGCACCACCGCGCTCGGCTCGACCGCCGGCCTGGTGGCGGTGTGGCTGTTCGACCTGACCGGTACCAACGCCACGTTCGGCTGGTACATGACCGGGTTCTGCGTGCTGTCGATCCTGGTGGCCCTGTTCGCGATGCCCGCCGCGGTGGACGAGCAGCGCCGCAAGGCGCGGACGGCGTGATGGACAGGGCGACCGCCGACGATCTCGCCCGCCGGGCCTCGTACGGGCGCAAGGAGCCCGTCGAGGCCCGGCGGGGGATGGTCGTGACCTCGCACCCGCTCGCGGTGCGCGCCGGGGTGGACGTGCTGCGCGACGGCGGCACGGCGGCGGACGCGGCGCTCGCCGCGGCCGCCACCCAGCTGGTCGTCGAACCCCACATGACCGCGCTGACCGGCGGGCTGGAGATGCTGTACTGGGACGCGCGCAGTGGTAGCGCGAGCTACCTGAACGGCAACGTGGCGGCGCCGCTCGCGCCGCTGCCCGGGTTCACCGGCGCCGATCTGACCACCGGCCGGGGCGTGCCCGTCCCCGGCTGGTGGCCGGCGTTCCGCGCCGCGCACGAACGCTTCGGCGTGCTGCCGAAGGCGCGCCTGCTGCGGGACGGGATCGAGCTGGCCCGCGACGGGTTCGCGGTGAACCCGTACCTGTTCGGCGAGATGTACGCGCACCGCGCCGAACTCGGCTGCCACGAGCAGGCGCGTGAGGCGTTCCTGCCCGGTGGGAGCCTCGTCGGCCCGGGGGAGACGCTGCGGCAGGAACGCGTGGCGTGCACGCTGGAACGGTTGCGGGACGAGGACTCCGGCTACTACCTCGGCGAGTTCGCGCGGGCGTTCAGCGCGGAGTGTCAGCGGGGCGGCGGGGTCATCACCCCCGACGACTTCGCGGCGTACGAGGCGCAGTGGCACACGCCTTTGCGGGGCGCGTACCGCGACGTGGAGATCGTCGCGTCCGCACCGCCGGACGATGGGGGCTGCCAGCTCATCGAGGCGCTGAACATGCTGGACCTGGTGGACCTGCCGGGCCCGGCGCAGTCCTCGGTGGAGACGCTGGACCTGCTGACGGCCGTGCACAACGAGGTGTACTACGCCCCGCCGCGCACGGCCGCCACCGACGTGGAAACGTTGCTGTCCAAGGACTACGCGGCGCGGCGGATGGCGCGGCTCGGCGCGGCGCCGTCACCGGCGGCGGTCCCGTCGCCCGGCACGATCCACGTCACCGTGGTGGACGAGCAGCGCAACATCGCGTCGGTGACGCACTCGCACATGGCGTCCCCGTGGGTCAACGGCCTGTTCGCCGAGGGCTTCCAGCTGTCGGGCGGCGGTTCGTTCTTCCAGCGCGGCATGCCGTGGCCGGGGGAGCGGGCGACCGTGTACCTGGCCCCGAACCTCGTGCTCCGCGACGGGGTTCCGGTGCTGGCGTCGGGTTCGCCGTCGGTGTCGCTCGTGGCTTGCGTGCTGCAGAACCTGGTGAACATCGTCGACTTCGGACTGTCCATTGAGGAATCGGTGGCGGCGCCGCGGTTCGGGGTCCGGCCGCACGAGCCCGCGGCGGGCTGGCTGCCCGGGGTGACGCTGGAGCACGGGTTCGAGCCCGCCGTGGAGCGGGAGTTCCGCCGCCGCTGCGCCGAACGGGGTCTGTGGTTGCGGGACCTGGGGCCGTGGCACTCGCTGACCGGCAACTTCGAGGGCGTGACGCTCGAGGGCGGCACGCTGCGCTCGTGTGCCGATCCCCGCCGGAACGGAGCCGTGGAAGGGTACTGAAAGCCCCGTTGACTTGTGACCCAAGTCGCATTACGGTCCGAAGATGTTCGCATATCTGAACTAGAGCCTGACAGGGATCAGCGTTCAGATATGTGAATAGAACCGGTACCACTGCGACAGAGCGGACACTTTCGATGGTGCTGTCCCGGACCGAGCTCGACGGCCTGCTCGCTTTCCCCCTCACCGCGTTCGCCGAGGACCTCTCGCTGAACGTCGACGCCTTCGCCGAGCACGTCGAAGCACGCGTCGCGGCCGGGGCGGGTGCGGTGTTCGTCGCGTGCGGTACCGGGGAGTTCAGCTCGCTTTCGCCCGACGAGCACGCCGTTCTCCTGCGCACCGCGCGGGAGGTGGTCGCCGGGCGCGTCCCCGTGTGGACCGGGGTGGGCGGCGGTGCGGCGGCGGCGCGACTGGGGGTTGCGGCGGCGGAGGAGGGCGGCGCGGACGGCGTCCTCCTCCTGCCGCCGTACCTCGTGTCCGGCCCGCCCGGCGGGCTCGTCGACCACGTGCGCTACGCCATCGGCGGCACGTCCGTCCCCGTGATCGTCTACCACCGCCCGCCCGGCGTCTTCACCGCTGCCGCGGCCCGTGCGCTGCTGGACATCCCGTCCGTGGTCGGCCTCAAGGACGGGTTCGGCGACGTCGACCTGATGACCCGCATCGTCACGACGATCCGTTCCGCCGGCACGCTGCGTGCCGAGGATTTCCTGTTCTTCAACGGTTTGCCCACCGCCGAGGTCTCCGCGCAGGCGTACGCCGCGATCGGCGTGGCCCGGTACTCCTCGGCCGTGCACTGCTTCGCGCCCGAGATCGCGCACCGGTTCCACCGCGCGCTGGCCGACGGGGACACGGCGGTGATGCGCGCGCTGCTGGAGGGCTTCTACCTGCCGTTCGTGGCCCTGCGCGACGAGACCCCCGGCTTCGCGGTGTCGCTCGTGAAGGCCGCGGCCAGGCTGCGCGGCGACAAGGTCGGCCCCGTGCGACCGCCGCTGGGGGAGCCGTCCCCAGCCCAGCTCGACCGGCTCGCGGAGATCGTGGACGCCGGGTTCGCCGTGCTCCGATCGATGACCTAACTCCATCCCCATCGGTACAGCAGGAAAGAGGCGAGTCAGGCAATGACGCGGACAGCCCCGCCCCGGCGGACCATCGGCAGGGTCACGTTGTACTTCTTCGGCGCGCTCGGGGGCATCCTCTTCGGTTACGACCTCGGGGTGATCTCCGGGGTGCTGCCGTTCATCGGCAAGCTGTGGTCGCTGTCCAGCTGGGACAAGGGCGTGATCACGGCCAGCATCTCGGTCGGCGCGGTGGTCGGGGCGCTTTGCTCGCCCCGCGTCAACGAGTGGCTCGGCAGGCGGCGCACGATCATGGCGGCCGCGGTGGTCGTCGTGGCGGGCACCCTCGCCGCCACGTTTTCCCCGACGTTCACGCTGCTGGTGGTCTCGCGGCTGGTGATCGGCGTCGGCATCGGGTTCTCGTCGTCCACGGTGCCGACGTACCTGTCGGAGCTGGCGCCCGCGAGGGTGCGCGGCGCGATGGGCGCGCTGAACCAGATCTTCATCGTGCTGGGCATCCTGATCGCGTTCCTGGTCAGCTACGGGCTGGGCAGCTCGGGCAACTGGCGGCTGATGTTCGCGGGCGCGATCGTGCCCGCCGTGGTGCTGTTCGCCGGACTCACCCTGCTGCCGGAAACCCCGCGGTGGCTGCTGAAGAACGGCCGCGAGGACGAGGCGCGCTCGGTGCTGGTCAGCTCGCACGGCGGGAGCGCGGACATCGACCGGGAGGTCGCCGCGATCCGTGAGGTGATCCGGCTCGACACCGAGCAGAAGGGGCGCATCCGCGATCTGTGGGCGCCGTGGGTGCGGCCGATGCTCGTCGTGGCGTTGCTGCTGGCGGTGGGGCAGCAGTTCAGCGGCGTGAACGCGGTGAACGCCTACTTCCCGACGATGCTGATCAGCCTCGGGTTCGCCACGCAGGCCGCGCTGCTGTCGGGTGTGCTGCTCGGGGTGACGAAGTTCCTGTTCACCGCGTGGGTCGTGTTCGTCGTGGACCGGTGGGGCCGCAAGCCGCTGCTGCTGATCGGCAACGTGATCATGGTGCTGACCCTGCTCGGCGCGGGACTGGTGGTGCTGAACGTGCACGGCACCGGGCTCGTCGGCGTGCTGATGCTGATCATGATGGTGCTCTACCTGGTGGGCTACGAGCTGGGCTGGGGCGCCGTCGTGTGGGTCATGATGTCGGAGGTGTTCCCGCTGCGGGAGCGCGCGGCGGGCATGGGCGTGGCGAGCGTCGTGCTGTGGGCCGCGACCGGTGTCGTGAGCGCGGTGTTCCCGCTGATGTCGGACCCGAAGGCACTGGGCATCGGCGGGTCGATGTTCGTCTTCGCGGGCGTCAACGTGGTGCTGTTCGTGCTCACGAAGTGGCTCGTGCCGGAGACCAAGGGCCGCAGCCTGGAGGAGATCGAGCTGGACCTGCGGGCCCGCACGCACCTGCGCGCGAAGGTGTGAGGCCCGCGATGTCGAAAACGCGCGGGCGGTTTCGTCTCCTCGTCGAGCGCGCCGAGAAGGGCGTGCCGGAGCGGAGGAGAAGGACATGAAGCGCGAAGACGTCACCGAGGTGCTGGCCAAGCCGATCTCGCGGGAACTGCTGCACTCGCCGATCCCCGCTCGGCTGGCCTACACCGGGACCGACGGCGCCCCCAGGGTGATCCCGATCGCGTACCTGTGGGACGGCGAGCGGGTGCTGATGGCGACGGTTCCGAAGGCGGCGAAGGTTCGTGCGCTCCGGCGGGACCCCCGGGTGGCGATCACCGTGGACACGCAGGACCAGTGGCCGCCCAGGGCGCTGCTGATCCGCGGCACCGCGCGGGTGGAGGAGGTCGACGGGGTGCCGGAGGCGTACGTCGAGGCGTGCCGGAAGGGCATTCCGGCGGAGCACTTCGCAGAGTGGGAGCAGGGGGTGCGGGCGCTCTACGACCGCATGGTCCTGATCACCGTCGAGCCGGAGTGGGCCAAGCTCCTGGACTTCGAGACCACGATCCCGCAGGCGGTCGAGGACCTGGTCCGGGAGCGCCAGGGCTCCTGAGCCCGCGCTACCGCCGTCGCGCCTGGGCGGGGGAGATGCCGTAGCGGCGGCGGTAGGCGGCGGCGAACCGGCTGGCGCTGGAGAAACCCCAGTGCGCCGCCACCTCGCTGACCGTCCGATGTGGATTCTCCGCCAGATCCGCCGCGGCGCGCTGCAGCCGGACACCGAGCAGGTACTCGCTCGGCGTGCAGCCCACCCACTCGCGGAAGCCCTCCTGCAGCCGCCGGACGCTGGTGCCCGCCACGGCCGCCATGTCACCCGCCGTCCAGCCGCGCGCCGGGTCGTCGTGCAGCTGGTCCACCACGCGGGCGATCGCCTTCGGGCGCGGCAGCGGGCCCGCGCCGGCGTCCGGGCAGCCCGCCAGCAGGAAGCTCGCGGCGAGCGCCCCGGCGAGCTGGTGCCGCACGGGTTCGCAGTCCCCGAACAGCTCCGGGTCGTGCAGGTGGGCGGCGAGGCTGCCGACGAGCTGCCGCCACGCGCGGCCCCGGCCCTCGGCCAGGTCCAGCTGGTCGGGCAGCGCGCCCCGCAGCGTCACCCGGTCCCCGCCGAGCACGCGCTCCGCCTCGCACTCGAGCCACGTGCGGTCGAACTTCACGCCGAGCACCGTGCAGGTGGCGTCCCAGTGCGTGATGAGGGACGGGGTGTCGGCGCGGAACACGGTCGCCTGCCCCGGCACCGACACGAGACCGCCGTGCCGTGCCCGGCTTTCCAGGTGCCCCGTCAGCGGCATGTTGACCTCGTACGCGCCCGGGTAGTCACACGCGACGCGCACGTCGGCGCCCCAGCCGACGTGGCCGACGAGGACCGGGCCGAGGTCGAGCGTGCGCAGCGTCAGCCGCGGGTCGCGGCCGCCGCCGAGGAGCCTGAGCTCGTGCGGGAAGTACGCCTCCGCCACCCGCCGGGACGCCTGGTCCCAGTCCCGGGGCGGTGCACTACGCCGTGCGGGCATGCGGCTGAGATTACCAGAGACCCAGGTCACAAACCCGCCGCGCGATCCGTGCCGTGACCGCGCGAAACGTGTCGCCGGGCCCGCCGCGTGCTTCCTAGCATCCCGTCCCGTCCCTGACGACGAGGTGGGAGGACACCGCGAAATGACGACGACCGAACGGCCCGACCTGTCGTGGCTGCACGACGTCACGATGAGCGAGCTGGAGCGCAACCCTTACCGCACCTACGAAAGGCTGCGCAGGGAGGCGCCGCTGGCCTACGTGCCCGTGCTGGGCTCCTACGTGGCGTCCACTGTGGACGTCTGCCGCGAAGTGGCGACGAGCCCGGACTTCGAGGCCGTCATCACCCCCGCGGGTGGGCGCACCTTCGGGCACCCGGCGATCATCGGGGTCAACGGCGACATCCACGCCGACCTGCGGTCCATGGTGGAGCCCGCGCTGCAGCCCGCCGAGGTGGACCGGTGGATCGACGACCTCGTGCGCCCCATCGCCGGCCGCTACCTGGAGTCCTTCGAGAACGACGGGCACGCCGAGCTGGTCTCGCAGTACTGCGAACCGGTCAGCGTGCGCTCCCTGGGCGACCTGCTGGGCCTGCAGAGCGTGGACTCGGACAAGCTGCGTGAGTGGTTCGCGAAGCTGAACCGCTCCTTCACCAACGCCGCCGTCGACGAGAACGGCGAGTTCGCCAACCCGGAGGGCTTCGCGGAGGGCGACCAGGCGAAGGCCGAGATCCGCGCGATCGTCGACCCCCTGATCGACCGGTGGATCACCGAACCCGACGACAGCGCGATCTCGCACTGGCTGCACGACGGCATGCCGCCGGGGCAGACCCGCGACCGCGAGTACATCTACCCGACGATCTACGTCTACCTGCTCGGCGCGATGCAGGAACCCGGGCACGGCATGGCCTCCACGCTCGTCGGGTTGTTCAGCAGGCCCGAGCAGCTGGAGGAGGTCATCGACGACCCGGCGCTGATCCCGCGGGCGATCTCGGAGGGGCTGCGCTGGACGTCGCCGATCTGGTCGGCCACCGCCCGGATCTCCACGAAACCCGTCACGATCGCGGGCGTCGACCTGCCCGCGGGCACGCCGGTGATGCTGTCCTACGGCTCCGCCAACCACGACACCGGCCAGTACGAGGCGCCCTCGGTCTACGACCTGCACCGCCCGCCGCTGCCGCACCTGGCCTTCGGTGCGGGCAACCACGCGTGCGCCGGCATCTACTTCGCCAACCACGTCATGCGCATCGCGCTGGAGGAGCTGTTCGAGGCCATCCCGAACCTGGAGCGCGACACGCGTGAGGGCGTGGAGTTCTGGGGCTGGGGCTTCCGCGGGCCGACGAGCCTGCACGTCACCTGGGAGGTCTGAGATGGCCTTCTCGGTGAGCGCCGGCGAGCGCCGGGTCGAGTGCGCGCCGGAGATGACCCTGCTCCAGGCCTTCCTCCGGGCCGGGGTGTGGCTGCCCAACTCGTGCAACCAGGGCACGTGCGGCACGTGCAAGCTCCAGGTGGTCTCCGGCGAGGTCGACCACGGCGCCTCGCCCGCCGACACCCTCACCGAGGAGGAACGGGCCGCGGGCCTGGCACTCGCCTGCCAGGCCCGGCCCCGCACCGACACCGAGGTGAGCGGCCTCGGCGACGGCGCGCGCACGACGCACGCCCTGCGGGACCTGACGGCGACGGTCCTCGCCATCGAGGACGTCGCGCGGGACACCCGGCGCATCCTGCTGGGCCTGGCCGAACCGCTGGCGTTCGAGGCGGGGCAGTACGTCGAGCTCATCGTGCCGGGTTCCGGTGCGCGCCGGCAGTACTCGCTGGCGAACACGGCGGAGGAGGACAAGGTCCTGGAGCTGCACGTCCGCCGCGTGCCCGGCGGGGTCGCCACCGACGGCTGGCTGTTCGGCGGGCTCACGGTGGGCGACGTCGTCGAAGCAGCGGGCCCGCTCGGGGACTTCCACCTGCCGCCCGAGGCGGAGGACGACGGCGGGCCCATGGTGCTCATCGGCGGCGGCACGGGACTCGCGCCGCTCGTCGGCATCGCCCGCACCGCGCTCGCCCGGCACCCGGACCGCGGAGTGCTGCTGTACCACGGTGTCCGGGGCGCGGCGGACCTGTACGACCTCGACCGGTTCGCGGAGATCGCGCGGGAGTACCCCGCTTTCCGGTTCGTGCCGGTGCTGTCCGACGAGCCGGATCCCGCCTACCGCAGCGGGTTCCCCACCGACGCCTTCGTCGAGGACGTCGCCAGCGGGCGCGGCTGGTCCGGCTGGCTGTGCGGGCCGCCGCCGATGGTGGAGGCGGGTGTGCGGGCGTTCAAGCGGCGGCGGATGTCGCCGCGGCACATCCACCGGGAGAAGTTCACCCCGGCCTCGGCGTGATCATCGGCACACCGCACGCGGCACATCCTGCCCCGACGGGCAGGATGTGCCGTCCTGACGTATCCGATGCGGTGCGGGCCGAACTTTCCGGCGGTAGCGCGCGTCCTACAAGAGGTGACGAAGAGATCGAGGCGGCGGTTCGCGTGGCACTGCGCGCTGGCCGTCGCCGTCATGCTCGGAGCGGGGGGCGCCTACACCTACTCCTCCCGTCAGGTGACGAACGCGGCCGACCGGCCGGTGCAGCAGCACCCCACCCCGCGTGTGGAGGGCGTGGGCGCCACGTCGCCCACCACGTCGGAGGCGCCGCCGCCACCCTCCGTCGTGCTGCCGTTCAACGCCAAGCTCACCTCGCAGGACATCCCGGTCGAAGGCGGTGGCGTGCGCAGCGGCGGCTGCAGCGGCTCGCTGATCGACCCGCTGTGGGTCATCACCGCGGGGCACTGCTTCCACGACATCAAGGGCAACCGGGTCGGGGGCCCGTCGCCGTACCGGATGACCGTGACGGTCGGGAAGAACAAGGACAGCGATCCCGGCGGGCAGCAGGCGGACGTGGTGGACGTCCGGCAGTCGCCGCGCAACGACATGGCGCTGGTGAAGCTGAGCGCCCCCATCACCGGTATCCAGCCGCTGACGCTGGTCGAGGAGCGGCCCCAGGTGGGGCAGCGGCTGCGGTTCGCGGGCTGGGGCTCGCTGTCGGCCACGGTCGTCACGCCCTCGGACCACCTGAAGCAGGGCGAGTTCACGATCTCGAAGGTCAACTCGACGACGATCGAGGCTGTCCCGGTCGTGCCGCGCACGGTGGAGAACAGCCCCTGCAAGGACGACTCGGGCGCGCCGTTCTTCACCAGCACCGACGAGCAGACGGGCCGGCTGTTCGCCACGGAGATCTCCGGCCCGGAGTGCCCGCAGGCGGGTACCGAGGTCCTGTCGCGCCTGGACATCCTCGTGGACTGGATCCACCAGCAGCTGGGGCACTGAGCACCGGGCCGGCCGGAGCGCCCGGCCCGGCCGGCCCCGTGCGCGTCAGGCGAGTGCGGCGTCCAGCTTGATCGTGGTGCCCGCGAGCGCCTTGCTGACCGGGCAGGTGCGCTCGGCGGTGGCGGCCAGCTCCGCGAAGCGGTCCGGGTCCACACCGTCGACCGAGGCGCGCAGCGTGATCTCGATGCCGCTGATCTCGAAGCCGCCGCCCTTGGCCGGGCCGAGCGTCACTTCGGCGCTCACGTCGATCGAGTCCGCGACCAGGTTCTCCGACGCGAGCACGCCGGAGAGGTTCATCGCGAGGCACGACGAGTGCGCGGCGGCGATGAGTTCCTCGGGGCTGGTCTGCCCGTCGGGGTTGCCGGCGCGGGTGGGGAAGGAGACCTCGAACTGGCCGGCGTTCGAGGAATCGAGCGTCACGTGCCCCTTGCCCGACTGCAGGTCGCCCACCCAGTGGGTGGTGGCGTCACGGCTCGGCATGGCTGTCCTCCTGGTGGTCGTGGTGATCTCGCCGCGTGCACCCTCTCACGGTTCGCCTGGGTGTGGCGCACCCAGGCGAAGCGCACCCTGCCACCGGGCCGCGCCGCCGCGAAGACTCGGGCCCATGGAGACGAAGGACGTGGACGTCGTCGGCATGTGGGTCACCGCCGACGGCTACATCAGGCAGGAACTGCGTGCCGACGGGCGCTACGACGAGGCACGCGGAAACCGGCGCAGCGCCTACACCGGCCGCTACACCGTCACCGGGAACCACCTCGACTACGTGGACGACACGGGCTTCACCGCCACCGGCGACATCCGCGACGGCGTGCTCTACCACGAGCACCTGGTCCTCTACCGCGAGGAGCGCTCGTGACCGGCCGCCTCGACGGGAAGGTCGCGCTGGTCACCGGTGCCACCGGCGGGCTCGGGCGCGCGACCGCCGAGTTGTTCGCCCGTGAGGGCGCCCGCCTGGTCCTCACCGACGTCGACGGGGAAGCGGTGCACGAGCTGGCCACGCGGCTCGGCGCGCTGCCCGCCCGTCTCGACGTGTCCTCGGCCGCGCAGTGGGACGAGGTCGCCGGACTGGTCCGCGACCGCTTCGGCAGGCTCGACGTGCTGGTCAACGTCGCGGGGATCGTGGACTGGCCGGGGATCGAGGACACCACCCCGGAGGCCTGGGACCGGGTGATCGCCGTCAACCAGACCGGGACGTGGCTCGGCATGCGGGCCACGCTGCCGCTGCTGCGGGCCTCGGGCGCCGCGTCGGTGATCAACACCTCGTCCGTGCTGGGCCTCGTGGGCAGCGGGGCCGCCGCGGCGTACCAGGCCAGCAAGGGCGCGGTGCGGCTGCTCACCAAGACCGCCGCCGTCGAGTACGCCACCCGCGGCGTGCGCGTGAACTCCGTGCACCCGGGCGTGATCGCGACCCCGATGATCCAGGACCTGCTCGACGAGCAGGGGGACAGCCAGCCCGACATCGTGCGCACCCCGATGCGCCGCGCGGGACGCCCGGAGGAGGTGGCGCCGGTGATGGTGTACCTGGCCTCCGACGAGTCCTCGTTCGTCACCGGGGCCGAGTTCGTCGTGGACGGGGGCCTCACTGCGCACTGACCGGCCGCCGTTTGGCACGCTGCGCACATGATCGTGGTCGCGGGGGTGGCGTTGCTGGCGTGGTTGTGGCTGGCTCTGGCGCAGGGCGGGTTCTGGCGCACCGACCAGCGGCTGCCACCCCGCGGCACACCTCCGGTCTGGCCGTCGGTCGCCGTCGTCGTGCCCGCGCGCGACGAGGCGGACATCCTGCCGCACACGCTGCCGGGCCTGCTCGCCCAGCGGTATCCCGGTCAGGCGCGGGTGGTCCTGGTCGACGACGGCAGCGGCGACGGCACGGCGGACGTGGCGCGGCGGCTCGCCGGGAACGGCGGGCTGCCGCTGACGGTCACGTCGCCGGGCCCGATGCCGCCCGGCTGGACGGGCAAACTGTGGGCCGTCGCGCACGGCGTGGCGGCCGCGGGTGACGCGGACTGGCTCCTGCTCACCGACGCGGACATCGCCCACGACCCCGGGTCGCTGACGGCTCTCGTCGAGTCGGCGGGGGAGCACGACCTTGTCTCGCAGATGGCCGTCCTGCGCACGCGAACCCGGTGGGAACGCCTGATCGTGCCCGCTTTCGTGTACTTCTTCGCGATGCTCTACCCGTTCCGGCGGGTCAACCGCCCGGGCTCGCGGACCGCGGCGGCCGCGGGCGGCTGCTGCCTGGTGCGGCGCGAGGCGCTGGAGCGGGCCGGGGGAGTGGCCGCGATCCGCGGTGCCGTGATCGACGACGTCGCGCTCGGCACCGCGATCAAGCGCAGCGGCGGCCGGATCTGGCTCGGGCTGGCCGAGCACGCCCGCAGCGTCCGGCCGTACCCCACGCTGGGATCGTTGTGGCGCATGGTTTCCCGCAGTGCCTACACGCAACTCCGATATTCGCCGCTTTTGCTCGCCGGGACCGTGCTCGGCCTCGGGCTGGTGTTCCTCGCCCCGCCGGTGCTGACCGTGATCGGGGCGCTGCTGGGTGATCCGGTCACGAGTGGCGTCGCGGTGCTGGCGTGGCTGGTGATGGCGTTGACGTTCGTGCCGATGCTGCGCCACTACGGCCAGCCCTGGCCCGCCGCCCTGCTCCTGCCGGTCACCGCGACGCTCTACCTGCTGATGACCGTGGACTCCGCGGTCCAGCACTGGCGCGGGCGGGGTGCGGCCTGGAAGGGGCGCACCTATTTGCGGACCGGCGAGGAGTGAGTGTACAGTCACTCACATGACGAAACGCGGTGCCACGCTCTCCACCTCCGACGCCCGGCGTGAGGCGGTCGTCGACGCGGCCATCGCGGAGTTCGCCAAGTCCGGGTACCACAACACGCCCATCACGGCCGTCGCCGCGCGGGCGGAGATCTCCCCGGCGTACGTGTTCAAGCTGTTCCCCGGCAAGGTGGCGTTGTTCGTGGCGGCGCTGGACCGCTGCTACGAGCTGGTGGTGCAGGCGCTGGGGAAGGGCGCCGCGCGCACGGACGCCGCCGATCCGGAGCAGGTGCTGTACGAGATGGGCGGCGCGTACGCGGAGCTGATCACGGACAAGGACCTGCTGATGCTGCAGGTGCACGCCCAGTCGGCGTGCGACGTGCCGGAGATCGCCGAGGCCGTCCGGCAGGGCCTGGCCCGCGTGACCGAGTACGTCCGGTCGCGTTCGGGGGCGAAGGACGAGTCGGTGCAGCGGTTCATCGCCTACGGGCAGCTGTGCCACCTGATCACGACACTCGAACTCGACGGCCACCGCGGCGGCTGGGCCGCGGTGCTCACCGCCGGTATCCGGCACCCGAAGGCCCATGACACCGGGCCTCGGGGCTGAACGACCAGCCCGGGTCGCCGGGCCTTTTTTCGGACCGTGCAGTGACTGACCAATCACTCACTACCAAGGAGCAGACCATGACCACCATCACCGAAATCGTCCTGCCGGGCCGGGTCGAGCCACGGGGCCTCGTGCTCAACCGCCGCGAACTGCCGCCGGCCGGGGCGGGACAGGCGCTGGTCGCCGTCGAGGCCACCGGGGTCTCGTTCGCCGAGCAGCAGATGCGCCGCGGCAAGTACTTCGACCAGCCCCCGTTCCCGTTCGTGCCCGGCTACGACCTGGTGGGCACCGTCGTCGAGACCGGCGAAGGGGTCGACGAGGCGTTGCGGGGACGGCGCGTCGCCGCGATGACCAAGATCGGCGGCTGGAGCAGCCACGTGGTGCTCGACGCGGCGGATCTCGTGCCGGTGCCGGACGGACTGGACCCGGCCGAGGCGGAGACGTTCGTCGTCAACGGCATCACGGCCTGGCAGATGCTGCACCGGACCGCGAAGGTCCGTGCCGGGCAGACGATCCTGGTGCACGGGGCGAACGGCGGCGTCGGTTCGACGCTCGTGCAGCTCGCGCGCGCCGCCGGGGTGCGCGTGCTCGGCACGGCGTCGGCCCGCAACTTCGAGGCCGTCTGCGCGCTGGGCGCGCTGCCGGTCGACTACCGCGGCGACGTGCCCGGCCAGGTGCGTGCCGTGGCGCCCGGGGGAGTGGACGCCGTGTTCGACCACGTCGGCGGGCCCGGGATCGTGGACTCCTTCCGCCTGCTGGCCCCCGGCGGCACGCTCGTCGCCTACGGCACGGCGTCCACAAAGGTCCATGAGGGGAACTCGCGGCTCCCGGTGCTGAAGTTGTTCGCGCGGCTGCTGTGGTGGCGGCTGCTGCCCAACCGGCGCCGCGCGCACTTCTACAACATCTGGGCGGGCAAGCGGAACCTCGCGCGCTTCCGGGCGCGGCTCGCCGAAGACCTCGGCGCCGTGTTCGCCCTCGCCGCACGCGGTGAACTGCGGGCACAGGTGGCGGCGCGCTTCCCGCTCGCGGAGGCGGGCAAGGCACTGGAGCTGGCCGAGTCGCACACCGTCACCGGCAAGGTCGTGCTGGTCCCCTGACGCAGGTCGGCCTGACTTTCGAGCCCAAGGCCGCCGGTCAGGGCCGATCGAGCGGCGGCGCCCGGTCTCCCCGCCGCTTGATCGGCCCTTCCCGCCGGGTTACTGTACAGGTATGGACAGGACTGGACAGGTTCGCTTCGGGAAGCGGGACCGGCTCGTGGCCGACCTCGAGCGGCAGATCCACTCCGGCAGGCTCGCCCGTGGCGACCAGCTGCCGGGGGAGCACGAGCTGGCCGAGCGGTACCGGGTCAGCCGCGGCACCGTCCGCAGTGCGCTGTCCGAGCTGCAGCGCCGGGACCTCATCGCCACGCAGAGCGGCGTCGGCTCGTTCGTCACGTTCGACGGGGTCCAGCTCGACCAGTCGCTCGGCTGGGCCACCGCGCTCGCGGGCTCCGGGTTCGACATCGCGACGGAACTGCTCGGCATCGAGCGGACCACCGCCGCCGCGCTGACGGAGCGGTTCGAGATCCCCGAATTCGTTGCTGTGCGGCGACTTCGCCGGGACCGCGAGGCGGGGCCGGTCTCGTACGAGGTCGCGCTCGTGCCCGCCACGGGGGAACTCGCCGAACTGCCCGAGCGCGGCCTGCTTCGCAACTCCCTCACCGCCACGCTCGCCTCCGCCGGGCTGCACGCCGCCGGAGGCGAGCAGTGGATCGGCACGCAGGCCCTCACCGAGGACACCGCCGCCCTGCTCGAACGGCCTGTCGGCGAGCTGTTCCTGCACGCCACCCGCACCAGCACCGATCCGTCGGGCGGGCTCGTCGAGCACGTCGTCAGCCTGCTCGACCCCGCCCGGTTCCGGTTCCACCTGACCTTCGGAGCACGATGAACACCCGCGAGCGCGCGCTCGGCGCCTTCACCGGACTGGCACTCGGCGACGCGCTGGGCATGCCCACGCAGTCGATGTCCCGCGAGCAGATCGCCGCGCACTACGGCCCGGTCCGCACGCTGCTGGACGCCGTGCCCGAGCAGCCCATCGCCCCGAGCCTGCCCGCGGGCTCGGTCACCGACGACACCGAGCAGGCCGTGCTGGTGGCGCGCCTGCTGATCGAGGGCGGGGGCCGGATCGACCCGATGGTCTTCGCGAAGGCGCTGCTGGACTGGGAGGCCGACATGGTGCGGCGCAACCTCTCCGACCTGCTGGGCCCGTCCACCAAACGCGCGCTGCAGCTGCTGGAGTCGGGCACCCCGCCTGAGGAGGCGGGCCGGTACGGCACCACGAACGGCGCCGCGATGCGGATCACCCCGGTCGCGATCGCCACGCCACCGGGGCTGGACGTCCTGCTCGACGCCGTCGTCGCCGCCAGCGGGCTCACCCACAACACGAGCCTGGGCATCGCCGGCGCCGCGGCCGTCGCCGCCGCCGTGTCCGCCGGGATCGAGGGCGCGGACCTGCCCGCCGCGCTCGACCACGCCGAACAGGCGGCCGCCGCCGGGGCGCGGCGCGGGCACTGGAGCGCGGGCGGGGACATCGCGGCGCGCCTCCGCTGGGTCCGCGGCTGGGTGCGGGGTATGGACGTGCCCGAGCTCGCCGACGCCGTGGCGGAGGTGGTCGGAACGTCCGTCGCCGCACAGGAATCCGTGGTCGCCGCGTTCGCGCTCGCCGAAGCGCTCGGCGACCGGCCTGTGGAAGCGCTGGCGCTCGCCGCGGAACTGGGCGGCGACACCGACACGATCGCCGCGATGTGCGGCGCCGTCCTCGGCGCGCAGCACGGGCTGTCCGGCCTGCCCGCCGACCTCGTCGCCACCGTGCGCCGGGTCAGCCACCTCGACCTCGGACCCGTCGTCGACGGGTTGCTCGACCTTCGTTCTTCGGCCCAAAGGAGCGCCCGATGACTACCGAGACCACCGACACGAGCGTCCGCGCCGAGGGCGCGCTGGAGACCCGCGGCATCGAACCGGTGCCCGAGAACGAGCGCACGGGCCACCCGATGCAGCTGTTCTGGGTGTGGTTCGCCGCCAACATCTCGATCCTCGGCCTGCCGCTGGGCGCGACGCTCGTCGCCATCCAGCACCTGGCCTTCTGGCAGGCCGCGATCGTCGCGCTGCTCGGGTCGGTCGGCTCGTTCGCCATCGTCGGCGCGGTCTCGATCGCCGGGCGCCGCGGGGGTGCGCCCGGACTGACGTTGTCCCGCGCGGTGTTCGGCGTGCGCGGCAACGCCGGGCCCACGCTCGTCTCGCTGGTTTCGCGGCTGGGCTGGGAGACGGTCAACACCACGACCGCCGCGTTCGCGCTGTTGTCGTTGTGCGCCATCCTGTTCGGCACGGGTTCGGACGCGAAGTCGGTGCCCGTGCTGACGATCGTGTGCATCGCGGTGTTCGTCGTGTGCACGGTGATCGTGTCCGGGCTGGGGCACCGCGTGCTCGTGGCCGTGCAGCGCTGGGCGACGTGGATCTTCGGCGCGCTGAACATCGTCGTCGCGGTGAGCCTGGTGTCCACTGTGGACTGGAACGCGGTCGGTTCGGCGCCGCCCGCGTCGGTCGGCGCGATGATCGCGGGGATCGGCACGATCGCGGCGGGCACCGGCATCGGCTGGGCCAACGCGTCGGCGGACATGTCCCGCTACCAGCACCCGGCGGTGCGCGCCGGGTCGCTCGTCGCCTCGGCGGCCGTCGGCGCGGGCATCCCGCTGGTGCTGCTCATCTCGCTGGGCAGCCTGCTGTCGGCGGGCGACCCGACGCTGGCGCAGGCGGGGGACCCGGTCGCCGCGATCCGCGGGATGCTGCCGGCGTGGATGGCGGTGCCGTACCTGATCGCCGCGTTCGGCGGGCTGCTGCTGTCCAACCACCTGTCGGTGTACTCGGCGGGCCTGACCACGCTGACGCTGGGGATCCGCATCAAGCGCGTCTACGCCGTGGTCGTCGACGTCGTGGTGACCACGCTCGGCGCGATCTACTTCATGCTCGTCGCCGACAACTTCTACGACCCGTTCATCGCGTTCATCAGCCTGCTCGCGGTGCCGATCACGGCGTGGGTCGGCGTGTTCGCGACGGACATGCTGCGCCGGAAGACCTACGACCCCGCCGCGTTGATGGACCTGCGCCGCACCAGCCGGTACTTCTACCGCGGCGGGGTCGAGCCGAGGGCGGTCGCGGCGTGGGCGCTGGCGATCGTCGTGGGCTACCAGTTCACGACCGCGGGTTCCGGGGACGACGTGTGGTTCACCGGGGTCTTCGCCGGCAGCTGGCCGGGGCGGAACGGGCTGGGCTGGGTGATCACGTTCGTCGTGGCGGCGGGGCTGTACGCGCTGCTCGGCGGTGCCCGTCGCGTGGAGGCCCGGTGACCGGCCGGCTGGTGCACACCGGCCAGGTGATCGTGGACCTGGTCATGCGGGTGCCCGCACTGCCCGCGCCCGGCGGCGACGTGCTGGCGTCGGAAACCGGGCTGCACGCGGGCGGCGGCTTCAACGTGATGTCCGCGGCCGCCCGGTCGGGGGCGCGCGTCGTCTACGCCGGGGCGCACGGCACCGGCCGCTTCGGCGACCAGGTCCGCGCGGCGCTCGCCGTCGAGGGCATCGAGGTGGCGCAACCGCCTGCGGACTCCGGGGACACGGGCGTGTGCGTGGTGCTGGTGGACGCGACCGGCGAGCGCACTTTCGTCACCGGCACGGGCGCGGAGGGCCGGTTGCTGCCGGACCAGCTCGCCGGGGTCGGGGTGACGCGCGAGGACCTGGTGTACGTCAGCGGCTACAGCCTGCTGCACGAGTCGAACCGGGCGGCGTTGCGGGCGTGGCTGCCCGGCCTGGACGGGGCTCGCGTGCTGTTCGACCCGGGACCGCTGGTCGGGGAGATCGATCCCGCGACGCTGGCGGAGGTGCTGTCCACTGTGGACATCGTGTCGGCGAACGCGGCCGAGGCTCGTGTTCTCGGCACTCTGATCGAGCAGCTGCCGAAACCGGGTGCGGTGGCGGTCGTGCGGGACGGTGCCGACGGCTGCCGGATCATCGCTGAGGGCCGGACCGTTGCCGTGCCGGGCTTTCCGGTGGTCCCGATCGACACGAACGGCGCCGGGGACACCCACTGCGGTGTCCTCGCCGCGGCCCTGCTCGCCGGTACCGACCTCGAAACGGCAGCGGTCCGCGCGAACGCGGCGGCCGCGCTGTCGGTGCTCCAACGGGGCCCGGCGACGGCGCCGTCCCGCGAGCAGATCGACCGCTTCCTCGCCACGCGGTGATCGGTGGAGTCGCGGCCCCTCGCGGCGTGAAGCCCGGCGCGACCGGTGGCGGCCGCGCCACAGGTCCCCGCCGCGCGATGATCAGCGGAGCCTGGCGGCCACCGGTGGCGGTCCGGTGGTGCCGCGCACCACGAGCTCCGGCTGCAGCACCACTTCCCGCGGCTGAGCATCCGGGTCCTCCAGCCGCGTCACAACCGCCTGCACCGCGAGCCGCCCCTGCCGTGCGTCCTGGCTGACCGACGTCAGGTCGATGTGCGACAGGCGGGCCAGGTGGCTGTCGTCGTAGCCCACCACCGACACGTCGCGCGGCACCTCCAGCCCCGCCCGCCACACGGCGTCGAGGAACCCGAGCGCGCACCGGTCGTTCCCGGCGAAGACGGCGGTCGGCAGGTGCGCGCGGTCCGCGAGCAGCGCGCGGGCGGCACGGGCACCGGAATCCTCGGTGTGGTCGCCCGGCAGGACGCGGATCTCCGCCGCCAGCCCGTGCCTGCGCATCGCGGCGAGGTAACCGCGACGCCGTTCCGCCGCGCCCGCGCCGTTGCCGCCGTCGATGTGCGCGATCGACTGGTGGCCGAGACCGACCAGGTGGTCCACGATCTGCCGCACCCCCTTGGTCTCCGCGACGTGCACCGCGTCCACCCGCGCGCCGGGGAACCGGCGGCCGACCACCACCGCCGGGATCCGTTCGCCCAGTTCACGCACGTAGTCCGCGTCCAGCTCACCGCCGAGCAGGATCAGGCCCTCGCAACGGTGCGACAGCAACGCCTCCACCGCACGCCGCTCGCCGCACTCGGGCAGCGCGGCCGACAGCAGGATCTCGTAGCCACGCCGTTCCGCCTCCGGGTGGATCGCCTCGACGAGGTCGGCGTGGAACAGGTTGCGCACGGTCAGCATCACGCCCAGCACGCGGCTGCGGGAGCGCGCGAGCAGGCGTGCGGCGCTGTCGGGCCGGTACCCCAGCTCCCGCGCGGCGGCGAAGACCCGCGCCCGGGTTTCCTCGCCGGCACCGGGTTCGCCCCGGAACACCAGTGACACCAACGCCCGTGACACGCCTACACGCGCGGCGACGTCCGCCATCGTGGGGCGGCGCCGCGGAAAGTCGTCTGCCATGGTTCCCGCCTGTCCCGGCGCAGGGAGGGCTTGACAAGGGGTGTGACGGGCACCATAGTACGTCGCACTAGAGCGCGCTAGTAGCGCGCGACAGGCTCCGTTCCCCTCCGTGCACGAAGAGGTGCAGGTATGCAGAAGAGGAACCGCAGGCTCGCCTGGCTCGCCACGCTCGCCGCCGTCGCGCTGGTGCTGGCCGGCTGCAGCAGCTCCGGTGGCAAGCAGGCCGAGCAGCAGGCGGCGGGCGCTGCGGCCGGTACCGCGAACACCGCCCGGATCAGGATCGCCATGATCACGCACGAGACGCCGGGTGACACGTTCTGGGACATCGTGCGCAAGGGGGCGGAGGCCGCGGCGGCCAAGGACAACGTCGACCTGGTCTACTCCAACGACCCGGCGGGCCCGAACCAGGCGAACCTCGTGCAGAACGCCATCGACCAGAAGGTCGACGGCATCGCGCTCACCCTCGCCCACCCCGACGCGATGAGCGGCGCGCTCGCCAAGGCGAAGGCGGCAGGCATCCCCGTGGTGGGCTTCAACTCCGGTCTGGACCAGTGGTCGCAGCTGGGCCTCCTGGAGTACTTCGGTTCCGACGAAACCCTGGCGGGACAGGCGTTCGGCAACCGGCTCAACGACGTCGGCGCGCGGCACGCGTTGTGCGTCATCCACGAACAGGGGCAGGTCGCGCTCGAAGCGCGGTGCGCGGGTCTCAAGCAGACCTTCCGCGGGCAGACCGAACTGCTCTACGTCAACGGCCAGGACCAGACCGCGGCGCAGTCGACGATGCAGGCGAAACTCCAGCAGGACAGGGGTATCGACTACGTCGCGACGCTCGGCGCGCCGATGGCGCTGCTCGCCGTGCAGTCGGTGAGCGGGGCGGGCAGCTCCGCCAAGGTCGCCACGTTCGACACGAACAAGGCGCTCGTCCAGGCCATCAAGAGCGGTTCCGTGCAGTGGGCGGTCGACCAGCAGCCGTACCTGCAGGGCTACCTCGCCGTCGACGCGTTGTGGCTGTACAAGTACAACGGCAACGTGCTCGGCGGCGGCAAGAGCACGCTGACCGGCCCGGCGTTCATCACCAAGGACAACATCGACGCCGTAGCCCGCTTCGCCGACAACGGAACCCGGTGAGGCGCATGACCCACGTCAGCACTCCCGTGCCGGCGGCGGGCACGCCGTCGGCACAGGCCCGCCCCCGGTCGTTCGGGCGGCGTGTCGTCGCGCGGCCGGAGCTGAGCTCCCTGCTCGGCGCGGTGGCGGTGTTCGTGTTGTTCTTCGTGGTGGCACCGCCCTTCCGCGAACCGGCGTCACTGTCCACTGTGCTCTATTCGAGTTCGACGATCGGGATCGTGGCCGTCGCGGTCGCGCTGCTGATGATCGGCGGCGAGTTCGACCTCTCCGCGGGGGTCGCGGTCACCACGGCCTCCCTCACCGCGTCGATGGTCGCCTACGAGCTGAGCCTCAACGTGTGGGCAGGCGTCGGCGCGTCGCTGGTGCTGGCGCTGGGGATCGGGTTCCTCAACGGCTACCTCGTGATGCGCACGAAACTGCCCAGCTTCCTCATCACGCTGTCGACGTTTCTGATGCTGCAGGGGCTGAACCTGGCCGTGACGAAACTGGTCAGCGGCACCGTCGCGACCGACTCGATAGCCGACATGGACGGGTTCGCCTCGGCGAAGGCCGTGTTCTCGGCGGACATCGTGATCGGCGGGGTCGCGGTCAAGGTCACGGTGTTCTGGTGGCTGGCGTTCGTCGCGCTCGCGACGTGGCTGCTGCTGCGCACGCGCGCGGGCAACTGGATCCAGGCGGTGGGCGGGCAGGCCGACTCCGCGAGGGCGGTCGGCGTGCCGGTGAAACGGACCAAGATCGGGCTGTTCGTCACGGTCGGTTTCGGCGCCTGGTTCGTGGGCATGCACCAGCTGTTCGCGTTCGACTCGGTGCAGTCCGGCATCGGGATCGGCAACGAGCTGCTCTACATCGCCGCCGCGGTGATCGGCGGCTGCCTGCTCACCGGGGGTTACGGTTCGGCGGTCGGCTCGGCCATCGGTGCGCTGATCTACGGCATGACCACCCAGGGCATCGTCTACGCCGGGTGGAACCCGGACTGGCTGAAGTTCTTCGTCGGCGCGACGCTCCTGCTCGCCACGCTGCTCAACATGTGGGTGCGGCTGCGCACCTCGCGGAGGTGAAACCGTTGGCGGGCAAGGCCTTTGTGGAGCTTCGCGACGTGGGCAAGAGCTACGGCAACATCACCGCGCTGCGCGGCGTGAGCGTGACCGTGCGGCAGGCCGAGGTGACGTGCGTGCTCGGGGACAACGGCGCGGGCAAGTCCACCCTGATCAAGATCATCTCCGGGCTGCACCGGCACGACACGGGGGAGTACCTCGTGGACGGCGCGCCGGTGAGCTTCGGTTCCCCGCGCGAGGCGCTCGACCGCGGCATCGCGACGGTGTACCAGGACCTCGCCGTCGTGCCGTTGATGCCGGTGTGGCGGAACTTCTTCCTCGGCTCGGAGCCGACGCGCGGCTGGGGCCCCGTCCGCAGGCTCGACGTGGAGGGCATGCGCCGCACGACCGACTCGGAACTGCGGAAGCTGGGCATCGAGCTGCCCGACGTGGACCAGCCGATCGGCAGCCTGTCCGGCGGGCAGCGGCAGTGCGTGGCGATCGCGCGTGCCATCCACTTCGGGGCGCGGGTGCTGATCCTCGACGAGCCGACGGCGGCGCCGGGGGTCAAGCAGTCCGGCGTCGTGCTCAAGTACGTCGCCGCGGCGCGTGACGCCGGGCTGGGCGTCGTGTTCATCACCCACAACCCGCACCACGCCTTCCTCGTCGGCGACCACTTCGTCGTGCTGCGGCAGGGCGAGGTCGAGCTGAACGCGCCCCGCGCCGAGCTGACGCTCGACCAGCTGACGCACCACATGGCGGGCGGGTCGGAGCTGGAAACGCTGCGGCACGAACTGGAGGCGCAGCCGTGAACCCGCTCGCCGTGCACTGCTGAAAGGGGCCGGATGACGAGCATCGGCGTCGCCGTGATCGGGGCGGGCATGGCGGGACGGGCGCACGCCGCCGGGTACCGGTCCGCGGGCACGGTGTTCGGCCTCGACCGGCCGGACGTCCGGCTGGTGGCGATCGCCGACGTCACCACCTCGCTCGCCGAGGACGCTCGCCGCCGGTACGGCTTCGAACGTGCCGAAGCCGACTGGCGCGCCCTGCTGGACGCCGGCGACGTGGACGCGGTGAGCGTCGTGGTGGCGAACCAGTTGCACCGCGAGATGGCGGAAGCGTTGCTGGCGGCCGGAAAGCACGTGCTGTGCGAGAAACCACTGGCGCACACCGTGGCGGACGGCGAGGCGATGGCCGCGGCGGCCGTCCGCACCGATCGCGTCGCCGCCGTCGGCTTCACCTACCGGTGGTCGCCCGCAGTCAGCGCCATCCGCGGGGAGCTGACCGCCGGAAACCTCGGCGATGTCGTGCATTTCAACGGCCACGGCTGGTACGACTACGCCGCCGACCCGCGCACGCCGTGGACGTGGCGCTACCGCGGCGGCCCGGGCACGGGGGTGCTGGCCGACACCGGCAGCCACCTGCTCGACCTGGCCGAGTACCTGTGCGGACCGATGGTCTCGATCAGCGGTGGCGCGTTCACGACGGTCATCGACCGGCGCCCCGTGCCCGCCGGACCGACGACCGGGCACACGCGCGGCGAGCTGACGGGGGAGTACGCGGTGGTCGAGAACGAGGACGTCGCGACGTTCACCGCCCGGTTCGCCGGTGGCGCGCTCGGCACGTTCTCGCTGTCGCGGGTGGCGCACGGGCTGCCCAACGGACTGGCGTTCGAGGTGTTCGGCACCGGCGGGTCGGCCGCGTTCGACCTGCAGCGCCCCGGGGAGTTCACGTTCTCCGATCCGGCCCCGCGCGCGGCGGTCAACGGGCACCGGCGCGTGTTCGTGGGGCCCGCGCACCTCGCGGGCGGGTTGCCGATGGACGCGCCCGGGCAGGGACACGGCGTCGCGGACCTGTTCACCTACCAGGCACGGTCCTTTGTGGACCAGATCGCGGGCGTCAAGGAGCTGCCGCCGTGCGCGACGTTCGAAGAGGGCGTGCGGGTGCTGAAGCTCGTCGAAGCGGTGATCGCCTCGGCTCGTGCCGGCTGACGATCAGGACCTGCGGCGTGGCCTGCCGCGGCGTGGCACGGGTTTGCGGGCCGGCGGCTGCTTGCGCTTCTTCGGCTGCGGGGGAGTCGGCGGGCGGCCGCGGGTGCTGTTGACGGTGCGGCCGCGGACGATGCCGATGAACTGCTCCATCAGGTCGGTGGTCTCGTCCTCGAGCCAGGACAGCGCGACGCGGGACTGCGGGGTGTCCGTGACCGGCCGGTAGGTCAGGTCCCTGCGGTGGTGCAGGCGTGCGAGCGACTGGGGGACGACGAGCAGCCCCACCCCGGCGGCGACCAGTTCGATCGCGTCGGCCGTGGTGGCGGGGCGCTCCAGGGCCGGGCGGCCGGGTGGGCGCTCCCAGTCGAGGGTGTCGTCGAGCGGGTGCAGGAGGATCTCGTCGGCGAGGTCGTCCGGCGTGACCTCGTCGGCGGCCGCGACGAAGTGGTCCTTCGGCACCACGACGACGGTGGTCTCGGTGTAGAGCGGGATGGCGTGCAGGCCCGTGCGGTCGGTGGGCAGGCGCAGGAGCACGGCGTCGGCGGCGCGCTCGCGAACCAGGTCCGCCGCGTCGGCCGGTGTCACGCCGACGAGTGACAGCGGGACGGCGGGCACCCGCTCCTCCCACTTCCGCACCCACTTGCCCGGCTGCACACCGGGGACGTAGGCGAGGGTGAAGGAGGGGGCGGGGCTGGTCACGCGGGCCAGGTTACCGGGCGTGGTCGGCCCCGCGGCGGGCGCTCGTTACCCTGGACGGCATGACCTCGCGCAAGACCACCCAGACGATGAAGCCCGCCACGGCGGCGAAGAAGCTGGGTGTGTACCTCGAAGCCACTCCCGCGGAGTTCCGGGAGGGCGTCGTCTCGCGCGACGAGCTGAACGCCCTGCAGGCCGATCCGCCGGAGTGGCTGCGGGAGCTGCGGCGCAACGGGCCGCACCCGCGCCCCGTCGTCGCGGCGAAGCTCGGGGTGTCGATCAGCGGGCTGGCACGCGGCGGGATCACGGAGCCGCTGACGACGGAGCAGATCGACGCGCTGAAAGCGGAGCAGCCGGAGTGGCTCGTGCGGGAGCGCGCGGTTCAGGCGGAGGTCCGCCAGGAAGCGGCGCGGCTGAAGGGCCAGGACCGGGGCTGACCCAGGGCTGCCGGTGGTGGTCGGGCGGTGGCTGGCTGCCGTGGTGGCCGGGCCTGGGGCGCTGCGCTGCCGCTGAACGGACGGCAGTGGGGCTGACCGTGGCCGTCGGCGGTGGCTGGCTGCGGTGGTGGCTGGCTGCGGTGGTGGCTGGTGGCGCCGGGCGCGATGCGCTGCCGCTGAACGGACGGCATCGGGGCTGACCGTGGCCGCCGGTGGCGGCTGGGCGCGGCGGCCGGGGGCGATGCGCGCCGCTGCCCGCCTGAAGGCACAGGATCCCGCCGCCGGTAGCCGGCTGCGGCGGAGGCCGGGCGATGCGCGCCGCAGCCCGGCCGAAGCAGCAGGACCCCGGCCACCAGCAGCAGGCTCCCGGTCGCCGTTGGCAGCCCCGGGCCGCCGGCAGCGGCCAGCGCCACCCGTCACCCCTGCCCGCCTGCCGTGCGGCCTCCCCGCGCCGCTCAGCCCATGCTCTTCGCGCCGTCCAGGGACTCCCTGATGATGTCGGCGTGGCCGGCGTGCTGGGCGGTTTCCGCGATGATGTGCAGCACCACGCGGCGGGCCGACCACCGGCCGCCGGGCTCGAACCACGGGGCCTCGGGCAGCGGGTGGTCCACGTCGAGGTTCGGCAGGCCCGCGACCAGCTCGTCGGTCTCCCGCGCCACCTCGGCGTAATCCGCCAGCACCCCGGTCAGCGTCTCGCCGGGCAGCAGCCGGAACTCGTCCGCGCGCCGGGCGTAGTCCTCCTCCGTCATCTCCGCGAAGTTCGGCATCGCCGCCGGGCCGCGCCGGATGAACTCCGCCCAGCCCTTCTCCACCGACGTCACGTGCTTGATCAGGCCACCGAGGCACAGCTCGCTCGCGGTGGTGCGCTGCCGCGCCTGGTCGTCGGTGAGGTCGCGCGTGGTGAAGCG
Organism: Amycolatopsis dongchuanensis; assembly: GCF_039542405.1. Lineage (NCBI taxonomy): Bacteria > Bacillati > Actinomycetota > Actinomycetes > Pseudonocardiales > Pseudonocardiaceae > Amycolatopsis > Amycolatopsis dongchuanensis. The sequence continues at coordinate 7,263 of NZ_BAABIB010000088.1, read as the reverse complement.
CAGGAAGTGCCGCTGCTTCGCCAGCCCGGCCAGCAGGTCCGCCTTCTCGCCGGTGATCGTCGCCTGGGTCATGGCCGCCGCCTTTCGTCTCGGTTTCGCCGTCGAAACCCAAGCTAACCGGCATTGCGGCCAGTTTCCGGCCGCAATGCGCGGCAGAATCGGAAACATGGCGAACACGAGCACGCGCACCCTGCGGCTGCTGTCCCTGCTGCAGAGCCACCGCTACTGGCCCGGCGCCGAACTGGCGGAGCGGCTCGGCGTTTCGCCCCGCACGCTCCGGCGGGACGTGGACCGGCTGCGCGAGCTGGGCTATCCGGTCGAGGCGCAACGCGGGGTCGACGGCGGGTACCAGCTCGCGGCCGGCGCGGCGCTGCCCCCGCTGGTGGTCGACGACGATGAGGCCGTCGCGCTCGTGGTGGGGTTGCAGACCGCGGCGCAGGGCCCCGTGGACGGGATCGCCGAGTCCTCCGTCCGCGTCCTGGCCAAGGTGGTGCAGGTGCTGCCGCGACGGCTGCGGCACCGGGTCGACGCGCTGCGGGCGATGACCGTGCCCGCGAGCTGGCGCGGCGGGGGAGTGGACCCCGGCGTGCTCACGACGGTCGCGCTGGCGTGCCGGGACGCCGAACGCGTCCGCTTCACCTACACCGCCGCGAACGGCACCCGCACCGACCGGCACGCCGAGCCGCACCGGCTGGTGTCGCTCGGGAACCGGTGGTACCTGGTGGCCTACGACCTCGTCCGGCACGACTGGCGCAGCTTCCGCGTCGACCGGCTCACCTCGCCCGCGGTCACCGGCGAGCGGTTCCGGCCCCGCGAGCTGCCCGCCGCGGACGCCGCCGAGTTCGTGCGCCGCAACCTCGACAACCTCTACCGCGCCTACGACGTCGAGGTGCTCGTGCACGCCCCGGCGGCGACGGTGCGGGAACGGATCGGCCGGTGGTGCACGGTCGAGGAGGCGGGCGAGTCGTGCCGCGTGCGGATGACCGCGGAGTCGCTGGACTGGCCGACGATGGCGCTCGGCGTCGTCGGCGCCGACTTCGAGGTGGTGTCCCCGCCCGAGCTCGCCGAGCAGGTGCGGGACTGGGGCGCGCGCTTCAGCCGCGCGTAGCCCGGTTGCCCCAGTCGATGCTCAGCCGCACGGCGTGCCGCCAGTTCGCGTACTCGGCCTCGCGGCGGGCGGCGGGCATCTGCGGCAGCCACTGCGCGGCGCGGTGCCAGTTGCGGCGCAGCCCGCGGAGGTCCGGCCACAACCCGACGGCCAGCCCCGCGGCGTAGGCGGCGCCGACGGACACGGTCTCGGCGAGCATCGGGCGCATCACCGGCACGTCCAGCACGTCCGCGATGAGCTGCATCAGCAGGTGGTCCGGCGTCATCCCACCGTCCACTTTGAGCGCTTTCGTGGTCAGCCCGGAATCGGCGTTCATGGCCTCGACGACCTCACGGGTCTGCCACGCCGTCGCTTCCAGCACCGCGCGGGCGAGGTGGCCCTTCGTGACGTAGGAGGTCAGCCCGACGACGATGCCGCGTGCCTCGCTGCGCCAGTGCGGGGCGAACAACCCCGCGAAGGCGGGCACGATGTAGCAGCCGCCGTTGTCGTCCACGGTCCTGGCGAGGGTTTCGATCTCCGGCGCGGTGCGGATGAGCCCTAGCGCGTCGCGGAACCACTGCACGAGCGAGCCGGTGACCGCGATCGAGCCTTCCAGCGCGTAGTGGGCGGGCTCGGCGTCGAGCTGGAACGCGACCGTGGTCAGCAGGCCGTGCCGCGAGGACACCGGTTCCGTGCCGGTGTTCATGAGCAGGAAGCTGCCCGTGCCGTAGGTGCACTTCGCCTCGCCCGCGTCGAAGCACGTCTGGCCGAACAACGCCGCCTGCTGGTCGCCGAGCGCCGCGGCGATGCGCAGCCCCGGCACGACGCGGCGGGTGACGCCGTGTTCCCGCGCGGACGGCTGGATCTCCGGCAGCATCGCCCGCGGGATGCCGAAGAACGCCAGCAGGTCGTCGTCCCAGTCCAGAGTGGACAGGTTCATCAGCAGCGTGCGGCTGGCGTTGGTGACGTCGGTGACGTGGCTGCCGCCGTCGGCGCCGCCGGTGAGGTTCCAGATCAGCCAGCTTTCCATGGTGCCGAACAGGACGTCGCCGCGTTCGGCGCGCTCACGCAGGCCCGGGGTGTGGTCGAGCAGCCAGCGCACCTTGGGCGCGGAGAAGTACGTCGCGAGCGGCAGCCCGCTGCGTTCCCGCACCCGCTCCGCGCCGGGCAGCGCCGACAGCTCGCGGACGAGGTCCTCGGTGCGGGTGTCCTGCCACACCACGGCACGGCCGACGGGAACGCCGGTGTGGCGGTCCCACAGCACGGTGGTCTCCCGCTGGTTCGCGATGCCCAGTCCCGCCACCTGGCTCGCGTCGATCCCGGCCTCGCGCAGCGCCTGCGGCACGATCCGGTCGACGTTGCGCCAGATCTCGGTGGCGTCGTGCTCGACCCAGCCGGGGCGCGGGAAGTGCTGCCGGTGCTCGCGCTGCACGACGGAGACGAGCCGCGCCCGCTGGTCGAACACCAGGCAGCGGGTGGAGGTCGTGCCCTGGTCGATCGCCATCACGTGGTGCGCGGGCCGATTCATGACCCCGAGGTTATCGGTCGGTACCGCACCGGTTTTGGACGACCGGCGGGCGCCGGTGCTGTGCTGGCGGACCAGTCGGACGGCGCCTTGACGGTCGAGGAGGACGTCGACATCACCGTGCCCGCTCAACTGGCCGCACTGCACGGGCGCCTGGCCGCCACGGAGTTCGACCTGCTGTCGCCGAGGTGCCGACCGAGACCTTCACCGAGGTGATGGTGACCAACGCGCTGAGCCCGGTGCGCGTCGTGGAGGCGTTCCAGGACCTCGTCCCGCCGACGGGCACGATCGGTGTCATGTCGTCGCGCCAGGGCAGCATCTCGTTGAACACCAACTACGCACCGCTGGCCGACCACTGGGCCGCGGGTGGGTTCGTCGTCGTGCAGCCCACCCACCTGGACTCCAAGCGGTTCGCCCTCGCCGCGGACGACCCGCGCTGGCCGCAACTGTGGCGGCACCGCGTCAACGACATGCGCCGCGTGCTGGACGAGTTCGGCACGCTGGAGGCGGCCGTACCGGGGCTGGGGGGGGCCGGGTGAACCGCGGTCGTGTCGTCGCGGCCGGCCACTCCTTCGGCGGCCAGACGGCAGGCATCCTGGTGGGCCAGCGGGTCACAGACCCGCAGACCGGGATCATCGAGGATCTGTCCGACCCCCGCGTCACGGCCAGCATTCAGCTGGCCACCACCGGAAGCGGCGGCGACGATCTGTCTCCCGAGGCGTACCGGAACTTCCCGTGGCTGCGTGGTGAAGACTTCTCCCAGATCACCGCACCCGGCCTCGTCGTCGCCGGGGACAAGGACAACCTGCTGCTCTCCACCCGGGGGCCGAGCTGGATGACCGACGCCTACACCCTCGCCCACGGCACCAAGAGCCTGCTCACCGTATACGGCGGCGAACACTTCCTTGGCTGGATCTCTGGCTACGAGTCGAGTGAGACAACCGACGAGGATCCCGACCATGTAGCTCTCGTCCAGCAAGTCACCCTGGCCTACCTGCGCCACGTGACCGGCGTCGACCACGACGACTGGGACCGGGCGCAGACGGCTGTCGCGGAAGATCACCCGCTGGGCCGCCTCGAATCCAAGTGACGCCTCCCGCCGCGACTACCTGGGTGCGAAGCTGCCGGGTCGGAGCAGGCCCGCGACAGAGATGCCGTCCGACCGTTGCGCCGAATTGCTCAAGTACGTGCTCGGTGGTCATGCTCACCTCCGCCGGCCCGGCGCGAGGTGGATCGAGGCGTCAGGAGGCGTTGGCGAGCCGGGGGAACAGGCGTTCGGCCGCCACGCGGTCTACGTCGGGGAACCGGTCGGCACCCGGGCCCGCGTACGTGGTGAGGTTCCGGTCGAACCCCGCGCGCCATTCCGCGGGGGCGAACGGGAAGTCGCTGCCGTAGAGGACGTGGCCGGGTTCGGCGAACGCGTACAGGGAAGGCAACGCGGTCGGGGTGGCGGACAGTGCTGTGTCGAAGTAGAACTTCCGCAGCCCGGCAAGGATGCCGTCCGGGGTGGTGCCGGGGTTGAACATCGCCGCGCCTGTGAAGCGGTGCGCGGCGAAGGGCAGGAACCCGCCGGCGTGGGAAAGGATGATGCGCAGGTCGGGGTACCGGTCGAACACGCCGTGGGCCACCAGGTCGAGTGCGGTGCGCGTGGTGTCGAACGGGAAGTCGAGCAGGGGGCTCGGCAGGCCGTCGAGGCGCGTGATCGGCGGCTCTGCCGGGTGCACGAAGACCACCGCACGGCGGGTGGCCAGTTCCGTCCACAGTGTCTCGTAGGCCGGGTCGCCGAGGTAGTGACCGCGGGCGTTGGACAGCAGGACAACGCCGTCGGCGTGCAGGTCGTCCAACGCGCGCACGGCTTCGGTCACCGCACCGTCGAAATCTGGCAGTGGCAACACCGCGAAGTGCCCGAACCGATCGGGAACGTCCTTGACCAGTTCCGCCTGGAAGTCGTTGATCTCGCGGGCCAGGTCGCGGGCCGCGGCGTCGTCGCCGAAGTGGACGCCGGGCGCGCTGATCGACAGCATCCCGGTGGCGATGCCTGCCGCGTCCATCATCGTGGTCGCGGCGCCGGGGCTCCACGAGGGCGTCGGCCAACCGCCCGCAGTCACGCCGTTGTCCTCGAGCGCCTTCGTGTAGCGGGCAGGGAGCAGATGCTGGTGTACGTCGATCCGGCCGGGCATGATATCTAGCCTCCTAATAGATAGGTTGCTAACTATTGTCCTGTTAACATAGCTCGTATGACGACGACGGGCAACCATCCGCCCACGGCCGAGGAGGTCGACGACCTCGTGCAGGCGGCTGACGCGGTGTTCTTCGCCATGCGGAAGGCCCGCTCGGCGGGCGCCGATCGGGACGGTGGGCTGTCGCTGCCGCAGGTCACGATGCTCGAGCCGCTGGTCGCCGAGCCCGAGCTGCCTGTGGGCAGGCTCGCCGCGGCCGCGGACGTCTCCATCCCGACGGCGACCCGGATGCTCCAGCAGCTGGAGTCCGCCGGGGTGGTGGTGCGCCGGCGCTCGGCCGAGGACGAGCGCAAGGTGCTGGTCGCGTTGACGGCGGACGGCAGTGAGCGGCTGACTCGGCTGCTCACCCGTCGCCGGGAACGTCAGGCGGAAGCATTCGCCGTGTTCACGTCCGCGGAGCGCGCTCAGCTCGTCGCACTGCTCCGGAGGCTCGCGCCGGTCATAGACATCGACCTCGGTGCTCGGGACTGAGTCTGTGGGCGAGGCTTCGCTTCGAAGTCCGGCGGCCGGTCAAGGCACCTCGAGTTCGAGGTAGTTGGCGACGTCCTCGGCGACGTGGTGCCGTGCAGGTGCCTGATGAGCGCCGTGGTCATGTCCATTGCCGCGGCCACGCCGGAGGAGGTCTACCGGTTTCGGTCCCCGACCCATCGGCCCTGCCGAATCCAGTCGACGTTCTCGCTTCGGGTGGTGACCCAGTCGAACGCCCGCTTGTTCGAGGTCGCGCGGTAGCCGTCGAGCAGGCCCGCGGCTGCCAGCACCGCCGAACCGGTGCAGACGGAGGTGGCGAGCGAAGCACTGCTCGCGTAGCCGGCCAGCCAGGCGAGGAACGGATCATCCCGCATCAGCGGGCGCGTGCCGCGGCCTCCGGGAACCAGCACGACGTCCGGCTCCGGCGCTGCGTCCCGTCCGGTCGGTCACCGACACGGCGAACCCGGGTGAGCTGGCGACTGGCTCGTCGCCCGGCCCCGACCAACCGGACGTCGAACAGCTCCACCAAGTTACTCAGCAGGTCGACCGGCCGACACGCCGGCCGTGCCCCGGCGAACGACACGGCAAGATCATTTTGCTGCCCTCGGTGGAGCATCCGATCACCTTAGATCGCCTCTTGTGGTGGTCCAACCGGGCGGGGCGGTAGCCGCGCTCCGCGTCAGCGACCAACCTTTCGCGCGTGCCGGGCACGCACGAGATGAGGAACTCGTCGTTGCGCAATCCCTCCAAGAGCCTGCGGGCGATGTCCTCGGGCTGCCGCATCGCGCCTAGTGTCCTGAGTCGTTAATTCGTCGGCAGTAGGCGGCGAGGGAGTCGAGGATCTGGTCGGCGGTGCGGGTCCACACGTAGGGCCTGGGGTTGGTGTTCCATTGGTGGATCCAGTCGCGGATGTCGCGTTCGAGGGCGGTAGCGGAGCGGTGGACGCCGCGGCGGAGCAGTTTGACGGTGATCTCGGCGAAGAATCGTTCGACGAGGGTTGAGCCAGCTGGAACCGGTCGGGGTGAAGTGCAGGTGGAACCGCGGATGCTTGAGCAGCCAGGTTTTTACCGCCGGTGTCTTGTGGGTGGCCAGGTTGTCCAGCACCACGTGCACGTCCAGCTCGGTGGGCACATTCTTGTCGATGGTGCGCAGGAACCCGAGGAATTCCTGATGCCGATGCCGGCGCTTGACCGCGCTGATGACCTGCCGGTAGCGACTTCGAGGGCGGCGAAGAGGCTGGTGGTTCCGTGGCGGACGTAGTCGAAACTCTGCCGTTCGGGCACGCCGGGCAGCATCGGCAACACGGGAGCCGAGCGGTCCAGTGCCTGAATCTGAGACTTCTCGTCCACGCACAGCACCACCGCCTTCGCGGGCGGATCCAGATACAGCCCGACCACGTCGCGGACCTTGTCCACGAACAAGGGATCCTTGCTGATTTTGAACGTGTCCACCTGGTGAGGTTTGAGGCCGAACGTCCGCCAGATCCGTGAGACCGCCGACTGTGTCATCCCGGTCCGCGCCGCCAGCGACCGCGTTGACCAGTGCGTCGCGTTCGCCGGCGTGGTTTCCAGGGTGGTCACGACAACCGGCTCGACCTGCTCATCGGAGATCGTGCGCGGTCGGCCCGGGCGCGCTTCGTCGCCCAGGCCGTCCAGCCGGTCGGCGACGAACCGCGCCCTCCATCTGGTCACCGTGTGACGGTCCAGGCTCAATCGCCCGGCCACTTCGGTGTTCGATCCACCCTCCGCGCAGGCCAGCACGATCCGGGCCCGCAACGCCAGCGCCTGCGCGGTCGTCCTACGCCCGGGTCCAACCCTCCAGTACTCGACGTTCATCATCGGACAGAATCAGTGGCGCCAGTTTCGGACTCGGCATCGCCACAACCTAAGGGATGTCTCGTAACCCGGTGGGCGGCTGGCCGGTCCGGTAGTTGATCATGTTGT